>NZ_BAABGL010000010.1:0-105786 GCF_039541555.1 Brevibacterium pityocampae
GGGGTATTTCGACGGGGCCATCAGAGAATCGATGTCCTTTCAGGATGTTTGGCTTACCCTCAATCAAACCAAGGACGATTCACTACGCCACCGGTAACCACTCCACGATCAGCCTGCGTGAGGAGCTGATCGACCGGGGTCTGACGACCGTGCCCACCCCGAAGCGGCCCTCCAAGCCGCCGGTGCTGTCTACGATCCACAAAATGCTCACCAACCCCTACTACAAGGGCAGCGTCCGGTTCCGCGGCGCCAGCTACGACGGCATCCACGAACCCCTGGTCGCGCCCGAGGTCTGGTACCGAGTTCAGGCCGTTCTGAACGCGCATCAGACATCTGGAGAGAAGACTCAATCCCACGACCACTACCTCAAGGGAAGCCTGTACTGCGGGGAGTGCGGGTCCCGGCTGACGCTGACCAACGCCAGGAGCCGCCGCGGGGTCGTCTACCCGTACTTCATGTGCTCCGGCCGGCACGCGAAGCGCACCAACTGCGAGCGCAAGTCCATGTTCGTGCCCGACATCGAAGCCGCCGTCGAGGACCACTACCGACAGGTGCAGATAGCCGAACACGTCGTGACCGCGCTCCGTGAGCTGGTCACCGGCGAGTTCGACCGGCTCCACGCCGTCGCCAAGCAGGAGAGCCAGGCGTACAAGATCGAACGCGACGCGCTCCGCGATGAGCGCACCAAGCTCATGCAGGCCCACTACGCCGGAGCCGTGCCCCTCGACCTGCTCGGCTCCGAGCAGCGTCGCATCGCCCGACGGCTCGTGTTCCTCGATGCGCAGATCAAGGCCGGCGACATCGAGTACGACCAAGCGAAAGCCCACCTGGACGACTGCCTCGCCCTCGCAGGCGACATGCACGCCATCTACATGAGCATCGACGACTCACTACGACGGATCGCCAACCAAGCCTTCTTCGACAAGCTCATCGTCCAAGACGAAGACTCCATCCACGGCGAACCCGGCGTCCCGTTCACCGTGTTCCTCAACCCCGACGTCCAGACCCTCGCCGTCCGTCAACAAGGACGGACGGCGGAGTCTAGAACTCAAACCGGTGATGTCGCTGGTTTGAACAACGACCTTCTGGTGGAGGTAAGGGGATTCGAACCCCTGACCTTCTCCATGCCATGGAGACGCGCTACCAACTGCGCCATACCCCCGAAAGGTGCCTCCCGGAACTCCGGGCGACTCGAACCATAGTACTCAGTCCCGGACCGTTTGCAAAATCGGCGAGGCCGCCGCCGCAGAACCTTCATCGACGACCGCCGGACGGCCCGGTCCACACAGCCCGGCGCCCACCGAGCACCCGGTCGCGCTCGCTAGGCTGGCCCCTATGAGCTGGATCGATTCCTCCCGGGTGGACCTCAACGTGCCGGTGCCCGGCGGCGTCCACCCGACCGCGGTCTGGGAACACCCGGCACGCGCCTCCGCGCCGACGGATCCGGTCACGGCGGCCCGCCCGCTGCTCCTCGTCCACGGCTTCCGCGGCGATCACCACGGCATGGACCTCATCGCCCACCACGTCCGCCGCCGCCCGGTCGTCGTCCCCGACCTCCCCGGCTTCGGGGCGACCGCTCCCCTGCCCGGCGGACTCACCCTCGGCTCCTACGTCGGCTTCCTCGACGGGCTCCTCGGCGTAGTCGAACAGCGGTTCGGCACCCGGCCGCTCGTCGTCGGTCACTCCTTCGGCTCGATCCTCGTCGCCCACCTCGCCGACCGCCTCGCTCGGCAGAACCATCCGCTCGACGCGCTCGCACTCATCAACCCGATCACCTCGCCCGCGCTCGAGGGGCCGTCGCGCCTCGCCTCGCACCTCGCCCGCGTCTACTACGCGCTCTCCGCCCGGCTGCCGGAGCGGGCCGGCGATGCCGTGCTCGGGCACCCGCTCATCGTGCGCGGGATGAGCGAGGTCATGGCGACCACCCGGGACCCCGGTCTGCGCCGCTACATCCACGATCAGCACCGCCGGTACTTCTCGACGTACAGCGACCGGGATTCCCTCGCCCAGGCGTTCGACATGTCCGTGTCCCACACCGCCGCCGAGGCGGCCCCAGCCCTCACCATGCCCGTGCTCGTGATCTCCGGGGGCGCCGATTCGATCGCACCGCCCGCTCCCACCCGCGCCTTCGTCGACGCGCTGCCCGATGCCCGCTCGCATGTGTTCGACGGCGTCGGGCACCTCGTCCACTACGAACGGCCCGAACCCACGGCCCGGCTCCTCGAGGACTTCGCCGACCGGCACCCCGGTCGCTGACCGCGGCTCCGCACCCGGATAGGGTGCCTCCATGGAGGATCCGACCCCGTTCACCGTGGCACAGCCGCGTCCCTCCGACTGGGCGGACCTCGCCCGGATCCACGTGCAGGCCTGGCGGGAGACCTACAGCTCTCTCCTGCCCGCCCGGTTCTTCGGCGATGAGGCCCTGCGGAAGCGGGAGGACATGTGGCGCTCCTCGCTCTCCCACCCTGATGCCGCAGAGCGGATCCGCGTCGCCCGGGTCGACGGGCGCCCGGTGGGTTTCGCGATCCACGGGCCGTCCCGGGACACCCCGCCGGTGCGCCCGCTGGAGCTGTTCACGCTCTACGTCCTCGCCGCTCACCACGGCACCGGAGCAGGCCAGGCGCTGCTCGACTCGGCGATCGGCGATGCGCCGGCTTCCCTGTGGGTCGCTGAGGAGAATCCCCGCGCCCGGCGCTTCTACGCCCGCAACGGGTTCGCCCGGGACGGCGCGCACCGGGTGGAGGACGACCTCGAGGACCTTGCCGAGGTCCGCCTGGTGCGCTGAGCACGAACATCCGGCAGACCCCGCGTGAACACCGCACGCTGCGCCACCGGCACCCGCTGACCGCCGGCAGTCGGTCGTCTACACTGCGAGCATGAAGGAACCGCGCACGCTCAGCGGCGATGCGACGCTGCATCTGCCGGAGTTCGACTCCCCGCCCGCGGACCCGCTCGCCCTGCTCCGACAGTGGATCGGCGACGCAGAGGACCGCGATGTGCGCGAGCCGCACGCCGCCGCCCTCGCCACCGCTGCAGCAGATGGGCGGGTCGCCCTGCGCACGGTGCTCCTCAAGGGGATCGGCGACGACGGGCCGGAGCTGAGCTTCACCGCGCGCAGCCGCAAGGGCGCCCACCTCGCGGCGAACCCGCACGCAGCGCTCAACTTCTACTGGCGCGAGACGCTCCAGCAGATCACCGTCGAGGGAGTGGTGCGCGCGCTCCCCGACGCCGTCTCCGACGCGATCTGGGAGGACCGCCCCCGAGGCGCCCGCGCCACCTCCTCGCACTCCTACCAGAGCGCCGAGCTCACCGAGGAGTCCGCGCTCTCCACGGCCGCGCGGGAGCTCGAGGAGTCCGCGGCGCCGATCCCCCGTCCCGAGCACTGGCATGCCTTCGTCCTCGTACCCGAGCGGATCGAGTTCTGGCACGGCAGCCCCGACCGCCTCCACCGGCGGCTCGAGTACTCGCGCACGGAATCCGGCGCTGCCTGGACCACGCACCGCCTCCAGCCCTGACGCCCGGACGGCGCACGCGCAGCCGTGCGCCACCACCGGTGAATGCAGGGGTTTCTCCGGAGAGCATCTGAATCTCCGCCCAGGGAACCCTGATCAGCGACGATTCGGTCGCCGCGGGCAGAAACTCTCGCATCGGCGGTCAGTGCGACGCCGCCAGGGTGCCAGCAGGGCGCCGGGCGGGTGCCAGGAGGGTGCCCGGGCCCGCAGGGCGCCTCTCAGTGCTCGGAGTCGTCGATATCGAAGTCGGCGAGGGTCGACTCGTACTCGGTGAGGCCGGCGTCCTCGTCCCCGGGCGCCTCGGACAGGCGGTTGGGCGAGGTATGACGCCACACCGGAGCACCCCCGGCGAAGGTCGAGCGCGAGAGCACGTTCGACGCGACCGAGGACACGACGATGAGCGCGAGGAAGCCGGCGACCGCCATGAAGAGGCGGGTGAGGCTGAAACCGTCGTGCCACAGCGTGTAGATGTAGGCGGCGAGCAGGATGAGCGGCATCGCCAGTCCCGTCGCCGGTGAGAACACGTTGATCCGCGACAGCGCATCGTTCGCGCGGAACATCGCGACCGCACAGAGGAGCACGATGGCGCTGCCGGTGATCCCGAAGACCCCGACGAGGGTGATGGCGAGCGTGTCCGGGATCATCAGCGGTGCCCCCTCGTCTGGATGCGGGACAGGGCCACGGTGGCGAGGATGCCGAGCATCGACGACAGGAAGATCACGTCGAGCACGATCGAGAGGTCGACGAGCATCGCGATGAAGGTGAGGATGCCGATCGCGGAGAAGTACACGAGGTCGCCGACGATCGCCCGCGAGCCCATGTCCTTGGCGGTGAGCACCCGGGAGAGGCCCACCACGATCGCCAGCGCGAGCAGGCCGATGCAGATCCACAGCACGATGGTCACTGGGCACTCCTCTCCGTCGATCCGGCTTCACCGGTCGTCCCGGATTCTCCCGGCGAGCCGGCGTCACCGCTCGGCCTCTGGACGGCGGCCCCCCTGCTGATCGGCTCGGGCTTCCGTCCGCGCGTCATGTGCAGCAGCCGGTCCTCCATCTCGTACAGGCCCTCGAGCACGTCCGCCTCGGACTCCCCGAACAGCGCATGGACGAAGAGCGTCGCACGCGACCGCTCGTCCGCCGCTGCCGAGGCGACGACGAGCGTGCCCGGAGTGATGGTGATCGAGGAGGCCATGAGGGTGATCTCGACGTCCGTCTCGCAGCGCAGCGGGAGCTCGACGATCATCGGCCGACCGTACTCCCCGGCCTTGAAGATCCCCGTGAGGACATCGACGGTGCCGGTGACGATCTCCTTGCCGATCCACAGGCTGTAGCCGATCGCCCGGAACGGATTCATCATCGTGTGCGCACCGCCTCGATGTAGGGGACCGTGTGCAGGAGGTCCTCCGCGGCCCGCTCGGTCACCGCGAACAGCAGATCAGGGAACAGGAACAGACCGACGGACAGCGCGATCATCACCGTGCCCGGCAGGAGCAGCCGCGTGCGGATCCGCACGGAGTCCGGCAGCTCGGTGAGCGCGGCGCGCCCGGTGCTCAGCGAGTCCGGGTGGTAGTGCGTCATCGGCTCCCCCCAGAAGGAGTTCGCCCACAGCCGCTGGAGGGCGAGGATGCTGATGAGCGACCCGAGGATCACTGCGCCGATGAGCACGGGGCCGAGCACGGACTCGTCCGCCGCCGAGGCCCGGATGAGCCCGATCTTGCCCCACACGCCGGAGGTCGGGGGCAGGCCGATGAGGGAGAACAGGCCGACCACCATGAGCACGGTCGCCCATTTCTCGCGCCCGGCTACCCCGGAGAGCTTCTTGAACGCGCCCGTGCCGTAGGTCTGCTCGACGGCACCCATGGTCAGCAGCAGTCCCGCCATGGTGATGATGTGGTGGGTGAGGTAGAAGGTGCCGGCGGACAGCGCGGCGGCACTCATGAGGACGACGCCGATGAGGATGTGGCCGACGCCGGACACCATCTGGAAGGCGAGCACGTTGCGCACGCGGATCTCGCCGAACGCGGAGAGCACCGCCAGCAGGATGGTGACGACGACGATGACCGCGACGACCCACGACCAGACCGGGGGCTCGACGAACACCGAGGAGTAGACCCGGTAGATCGCATAGAGCGCGACCTTGGTGTGGAGACCGGAGAACAGCGCCATCATGCCGGCGGAGGTGTTCGGGTAGCTGCGGACGAGCCAGCCGTGCACCGGCGCGGCACCGGCCTTGACGAACAGCGCGGTGAGCACGACGCCGATCGCGAGCTGCCCGGCCGGTGGGATCTCCTCCATCTCCGCGATGAGCGCGAGGTTGACCGTGCCGAGCGAGCCGTAGACGAAGCCGACGCCGATGAGCAGGATCGTCGAGGTCAGGAGGTTGACCATGACGAACATCCGGCCCACCCCGAGCCGCCGCCAGGTGCCGGTCACCGCGATGAGTGCGTAGGACGGCAGCACCATGACCTCGACGAAGACGAAGAGGTTGAAGAGATCACCGGTGAGGATCGCGCCGTACACGCCGGTGAGCATCATGAGGATGAGCGCGGGCATGAATCGGTACTGGTCCTCGCCGGTGGCGATGAGGAACCACGAGCACACGAGCGCGGCGATCGAGGTGACGGTGAGCAGCAGTGCGGCGAAGGTGTCGGACACGAACGGGATCGCCAGTCCGTCCACGAAGCCGCCCACGGAATGCGCGATCACCGGCTCCCGGGTGTGCACCGCGAGCAGGTACAGGCCCGCCGCCGTGATGAGGGCGGGGATGCCGATGAGGAGGATCCGGTCGAGGAGCCGGGAGCGGACGATCGTCGACAGCGCCGAGGCGCCGAGCGGGATCGCGATGATGAGCAGGAGGAGAGCGGAGTTCACTGTTCGCGGGCCTCCCCCGTGTTCGGCGGCGTGTGCTGGTCGTCGTCGTGGCCGAGCACGGCCATCGCGAGCATGAAGATCGTGATCGCGAGCGTGATGACGATCGCGGTGAGCACGAACGCCTGGGGCAGCGGGTCCGCGGCGATCGAGGGGTCGGTGCGCCCTTCGAGCGGCTCGCCGCGCCATGCTGTCACCCCGGAGGCGAGCAGCGCGAAGTTCGCCGCGTGGGAGATCAGCGTGAGTCCGAACACCGCGCGCACCATGGAGCGCTGCAGCAGCAGGTAGACGCCTCCGGCGACGAGGATTCCGACGGTCACTGCGAGGATCATTCGCCACGCTCCTGGTGCTGCTCGCCGGTGGACATGTGCTTCGACCGCACGCCGAGCCGGCTCCTCCGCTGGGGCTTGACGAGCGCACCGGCCTGCGGGCGCTCGCCGCGGGTCGCGTCGAGCGGGCCGTGGAGCTCGCCGTACATCATCTCGTCCGCGCGCTCGCGCGTGCCCTCGAACGGCAGCGCGTCGACGTCGCGCTGCATCTGCCCGTCGGTGAGGACGTCGTCGCCGGCCGGGGTGAACGCCGAGTCCGAGGTGCCGAGCAGGTTGAAGGACACGAGGATGAGTCCTACCACGGCCATGTACACGCCGACGTCGAACAGCAGCGAGGTGGTGAAGTGCTCGCCGAAGATGTACCCGTGGATCGGTTCGAGGAAGGAGCCGGCGAAGATCAGGCCGACGAACCCGGTGAGGACGGCGACCATGACGCCGCCGCCGATGAGGATGAGCGGGGCGCGCGGCGGACCGATCGCGCGGTCCTTCGAGGTCGACATGTAGAGCAGGCCGACGATCGCGGAGCCGACGAGCGCGGCGATGAAGCCGCCGCCGGGCTCGTTGTGGCCGCGCCAGAAGATCAGCGCGGAGGCGATCGCGAGGATCGGGCCGAGGACGCGCACCATGAGCTGCATCGGGATGACGTTGGGCCAGGCGACCATGACGGCGCGATGGGCGACCGAGCCGCGCGGTCGCAGGCTGAGCCACGGGGTGCGCGGCACCTCGGGGATGTCCGCGGCGTGCGGGTCGATGAACTTGTCGCGGACCGAGGACAGCACCGCGACGATCGCGATCCCGGCCATCCCGAGCACGGTGAGCTCGCCGAGCGTATCGAGTGCACGGAACTCCACGAGGATCGTGTTGACGATGTTCGAGCCGCCGCTGATCTCCGGGGCCTCGTGGAGGTAGTAGAGCGCGATCTCGGAGCGCTCCCGGCGACCGGTCATCACCCACACCGCGGTGCCGACGGCGACGCCGACGAACACGGCGAAGATCCCGCGCCGGGTCTGCGTGCGCTTGCGGTACCGCCAGAAGGTGCGCGGGAGCTTCTGCAGGACGAGCATGATGACGATGATCGTCATCGCCTCGACGAGCAGCTGGGTGAGTGTGACGTCGGGGGCGCCGAGCGCCATGATCTGCACGGTCGCAAGGATGCCGACGGCCGACAGCGCGACCGTCGCGGTCATCCGCGAGCGCGCGAAGCACACGGCGAGCACGGAGAAGCCGATGAGGACGAGGAGGACGAGGTCGATCGGGCGCGACAGGTTCGGCTGCACCGGCGGCAGACCGGGGCCGAGCGCGATCGCCAGGGTGCCGCCGAAGATCACGAGGGAGAGCAGTCCGAGGATCGCGCGCACGTGCGGCGCGGCGCGGACCGGGGCGACGAGTCCGCTGGCGCCGCGGCCGGCGGACTCGAGGCCGCGGGTGATGCCGCTGATGACATCGGCGCCGTCGAACGGCAGGCGGGCACGCATGAAGAACGGGAACACCGTGCGGCGGGCGAGGATGATGGCGATGCCGGCGGCGATGATGAGGATCGAGGCGATGAGCTCCGGGGAGATCCCGTGCCACAGCGCGAGGTGCGGGTGGGGGTCGGTGCCGGGCAGTGCGGCAGCGGCCGCGGGGACGACGAGGCGCTCGACCGTCGGGAGCATGAAGGCCAGCGGCACAGAGGCGAGGATCGGCAGCGCTGCGAAGGTGAGCATGACGCCGTCGGTGCGTCCGAGCCGCTCCCGGTCCGGGGCCGGACCGTCGACGAACGCGCCGAACACGACCTTGGCGCAGTAGGCGAAGGTGAGCACGGAGGCCGCGGCCGCGGCGATGAGCGCGGCCCAGCCGGTCCACGCCGCACCCGGCGCCTCGCCGAGTCCCATGAACACGGTCTCCTTCGAGGCGAAGCCGAGCAGCGGCGGGATGCCGGCCATCGAGGCGGTGCCGATGATCGTGACGACGAAGGCGAGCGGGGACACGCGGAAGAGCTGCGGAATCTTCCCGAAGTCGCGGGTGTGGCCGATGTGGTCGACGACGCCGACCATCATGAACAGGCCGGACTTGAACAGGGCATGGGCGATGACGTGGAGCACGGCGGCAGAGAGCGCGAGCTCGGTGCCGACGCCGATCGCGGCGACGATGAGGCCGAGCTGGCTCACCGTCGAGTAGGCCATGAGCTTCTTGAGGTCGACCTGGTTGAGGGCGAACCAGCCGCCGATCGCGGTGGTGATGAGTCCGGCGACGATGAGCACCGCGTTCCAGGCCGGGGTGGAGTGGAAGGCCGGGCTGAACCGGATGAGGAGGAAGATGCCGGCCTTGACGACCGCCGCGGCGTGGAGATAGGCGCTCACCGGAGTGGCGGCGGCCATCGCGTCGGGCAGCCAGGAGTGGAACGGGAACTGCGCGGACTTCGTCATCGCGGCGAGCGCGACGAGCAGTGCGACCGTCGTGGTGAATGCCGGATCGGCGCCCCACACCTCGTCGGTGAGCGCGGCGTGGATCGAGGTCGTGCCGGTGCGGGCGATGATGAAGCCGATCGCCACGAGCAGGCCGAGACCGCCGATGAAGGTGATGAACATCGTGCGCAGCGACGCCGGGTGGGCGGCGGCGCCCGAGCGGGCGATGAGCATGAACGACGCGAGCGAGGTGACCTCCCACGCGATGAAGAGCACGAGCAGGTCGTCGGTGAGGACGAGCACGACCATCGCGAAGGTGAAGGTCGCCATGAGCCAGTAGAAGCTGAGGTTCGGGCCCGGCGACAGGTAGGCCGTCGAGTAGAAGAGCACGAACGCGCCGATGACGAGGGCGATGAGGGTGAAGACCACGCCGATCCCGTCGACCCGGAAGGCCAGGGCGACGTCGAGGCTCGGGACCCATTCCCAGGCGGCTTCGACGGTGCCGCCGGCGAGGACCTCGGTGACAGCGGGCAGGAAGGCCGCGGCCGCGGCCAGATACGCGACTCCCAGCACCCACCCGGCATGGCGTCCGAGCCCGGCGGTGACGAGCGGGGTGAGGACGAGGAGGGCTGCGAGGATGCCCACGGTCACGAGGATCGTCATGTGTCGACGGCTCCCGTCCTGCCACGCGATGCACACGAGGACATCCGGGTCCCGACCATTGACTTCATGGTTGTCGATCCTAGCGAAACTGTACGATCCTCAGCAAAATGGTGAGAGCCGACGGAGAGTCGACAAACCGGTCCGGACGCTCATCGGCTCGGCCCGCCGAGGCATGGGCGCACTCCTCTAGGCTGATGCACCATGAAGCTGTTCTTCGATGCCCGGTTCACCCGCACCGATCGCCACGACGGGATCTCCCGCTACGGCTCGTGCCTGCTCGCCGCACTCCTCGAGGTCACCCGCGGGACCGAGATCGAGGTCATCGCGATCATCCACGACGAGGCGCAGCTCGCGCTGCTGCCCGACACCCCGTACGTCGTCCTCAACCATCCGATGTCCCCGGCCGAGCTGACCATCGCCAAGCGGCTCGACGCCCTGGGTGCCGATGTCGTGTTCTCGACGATGCAGGTGATGGGCTCCTGGGGCCGCGACCACGCGCTCGTCCTCACCCTCCACGACCTCATCTACTACGCGCACCCGCAGCCGCCGGCGGACCTGCCGGCGGTGGTGCGCGGGGCGTGGCGGCTCTACCACCGGGCGTACTGGCCGCAGCGGCTGATGCTCGACCGCGCGGACGCCGTCGCGGTGGTGAGCCGCACGACGGCCCGGCTCGTCGCCGAGCATGCGCTCACCTCGCGGCCGGTGCACGTCGTGCCCAATGCCGTCGCTCCCCCGCCGGAGCTGCCTGCCCGCGCGCCCGGCCACGACGCCCGCTCGCTCGTCTACATGGGGGCGTTCCTCCCCTACAAGAACGTCGAGGCGCTCATCCGCGCGCTCGCGCACCTGCCGGGCTGGACGCTCCACCTGCCGAGCCGGATCACCCCGGCCCGCGAGCGGGAGCTGCGGGCGCTCGTCCCCGACCGGGCGCGCGTCGTGTTCCACCGCGGGGCGAGCGACGAGGAGTATGCCGCGCTCCTCGATTCGGCGACTGCGCTCGTCACGGCCTCGCTCGACGAGGGCTTCGGGCTCCCCGTCGTCGAGGCGATGGCGCGCGGGGTGCCCGTCGCGGTGAGCGAGCTGCCGATCTTCCGGGAGCTCGCCGACGGGGTCGCGGAGTTCTTCGACCCGCACGATCCCGCCGACATCGCGCACGCCGTCTCCGCGCTGTCCGTGCCCGAGGTGTGGGCCGCCCGCGCCCAGGCGGCGCAGGTCAGGGCCGCAGAGTTCTCCTGGGAATCGTCCGCCGAGGTGCTCCTCGACCTCGCCCGCTCCCTCCACGCCGAGCGGACGCGACGCTGATCCGGCGCCGGATCAGGCGATGGCGGCGGGGTCGGAGCTCGCGCCCCAGGAGCGCAGCACCCAGGTGTCGCGGCGCGGGGTGAGCACGCCGTAGCCGCAGTTCGCCATGACGCCGAGGTACCCGGCGCCCTCGCGGCCCAGGCCGAGGAGCTCCTCGGCGGCCCCGCGGAGCACAGCGCCGTGGGCGACGACGGCGAGCGTCTCCTCCGCTCCGGCGCCGGCGACGATCTCGCGGATCGCTGCGACGACGCGGGCCGAGGACTCCCTGCGGCTCTCCCCGCCCGGGGGGCGCATGTCCACGCCGGACTGCCAGGCGGCGAGCTGGTCGGGCCAGATCTCCGCGATCTCCGACCGGGTGCGACCCTGCCATTCCCCGACGGAGATCTCGCGGAGCAGCGGGTCCGCCTCGAGCCCAGCGCCGGTCCGGGCCGCCAGGGCCTGGGCGGTCTCGTAGGCACGGGCGAGGTCGGAGGACACGATCCGGTCGATGCCGGAGCCGGCGAGCGCCTCGGCGGCCGCGCGGGCCTGGGAGCGGCCGAGCTCGTTGAGCGGGATGTCCGCTTGACCCTGGAATCGTCCTTCGGCGTTGTAGTCCGTCTGCCCGTGGCGCAGCAGGATGAGCGAGGCGACCACGGCTCAGGCCTCCGCGGTGCCGCGGGTCTCCGCGGCGTCAGCACCGGCGACGGCAGGCAGGTCGAGGTCGACGACCGGGCAGTCGCTCCACAGCCGCTCGAGGGCGTAGAACTGCCGGTCCTCCTCGGTGAACACGTGGACGACGATGTCGTCGAAGTCGATGAGCACCCAGTTCCCGTCGCCGTTCTCACGCCGCACGCGCTTGACGTCGTGCTCCTTGAGGAGCGCCTCCTCCACGCCGTCGACGATGGCCTTGACCTGGCGCTCGTTGGTCGCGGAGGCGATGACGAAGACGTCGGTGAGCGCGAGCTGGGCGCTGACGTCGAGGCCGACGATGTCGGTCCCGAGCTTGTCGGCGGCGGCTGCGGCGGCGGTGCGGGCGAGTGCGGTGGCTGCGGGAGTGGCCGTCACGCATGTCCTTTCGGGGGCATCGAGGTGCAGAGGGCGGGAGCGAGCGGGTCGGGAATCAGAAGATCAGCAGGAGCGCGATGACGACGAGGACGAGCGCGATCGCCGCAGACACCCCGAGCAGGACGTAGGGCACCTTCGAAGGACGCTCCCCGATGAGGATGTCGCCGTCCTGGCCGGTGACGTTGCGTGCGCTCAGCGGCGACGCGGGAGGGTTCTCGATCTCCTCGCCCACCTCCGCGTTGGGCAGATCCCACACCAGTCCGTCGGACTCGCCGTCCTCGTCGGCGTCGACCGAGGAGATCGGCTGGGTGGGCGGGTGCGCCGCGGCCCGACGCACCTGCTCGTCGTCCGAGGTGTGCTCGGCGGCGGGCCGGGAGACGATCGGCTCCTCGTCCGTCGACGTCGCGGGCCGTGCTCCGGCTCCGGTCTGCGTTCCGCCCGTCTTCGCGGACCCGCTCGGTGCGGTCCGGGCAGCGGGCCCGGCGGTGTCTCGACCGGAGTCGGACCCAGCGGACCCGGACTGCTCCTCGAGCTCGGCGCGGCGGGCGGCGTCCATCGCGGCCTGGGTGCGGGCGAGCGAGGTCGCGCCGGTCACCACCCGGATGCTCTGCGATGTGGGCGGATGCACCACCGGGGTGCGACGGGCGCGGGAGGCCGCCGCGCCGTTCGCCGCGGAGTCGTCCGGCCCGCCGAAGTCGAGTCCGGCCGGGTCTGCGGCAGACGCCGTAGCGGTGCTGATCTGCGGGCGTGCCGCGGCCTGGCGACGGGCGGTGAGATCATGGCCCGCGGTGTCCCGGGCCGGAGCGTCCGGGCGTACGGGGACCGGTTCTTCCGCAGAAGCGGGCGGAGGCGCCGGCGACGGCGCCGCAGGGGGTGCGGCGGGTGCGGACGCAGCGGACGAGTGCTCCGGAGCAGCACCGGGGCCGTTGCGCGGCTCACCGTCCTCCCGAGCGGGCTCGGCATCCTGCTCGCCGCTCGAGGGGCCGTCCTCCGCGTCGACCGGGGGCGGCTCGAGCCCGTGCTCGCGCAGGTAGCGCTTCCGCTCGGCACGAGTGGCGAAGTGCGGGATGTCATCGGCGCCGACGCCGGGCCGACCCGTGCCTCCCGGGAGGTTCCGGAGGTTGACGGAACTCGCTGCGTCGCGCGGAGCGGCCTCTCGCTGGGGGTGGTCCGACGCCAGCGGTCCGCGTTCGTGCCGGTCGGGCTCGAACGGCGTGTCTTCGAAGGCCGGGATCTCCGACTGCGGGGTCAGCGCCGAAGACGCAGACTCCGCGCGGGCGGCCGGAGGCGCCTGCTGGGCCGATGGCTGCTGGGTCGGGGCCTCGGTCCGAGCGGGATCTCCCGGCTGGGGAGAGGACTCCGTCGGTACGGCACCGGCAGCAGCCGCGCGCCGTTCCGCCTCCCGGCGTTCTCTGCGCGTCATGAACTGCTCAGCCATGCTCACTCCTGTACAACTCGTGTTTTGCGATGTACTGTACAACGCCGTCCGGCACGAGGTACCAGACCGGCAGATCGTCCTCCACCCGCGCCCGGCAGTCCGTCGACGAGATCGCCAGAGCCGGGATCTGCAGCAGGCTCAGGCCCTCCGTCGGCAGTCCGTCGACGACGAGCTCGTGGCCAGGTCGGGTCACACCGACGAAATGGGCCATCGAGAACAGCTCGTCGAGGTCCTTCCACGTCATGATCTGCGCCAGGGCATCGGCTCCGGTGATGAAGAACAGCTCGGCGGTCTCCCCGTACTCCGCCCGCAGATCCCGGAGGGTGTCGATGGTGTACGTGTCCCCCGGCCGGTCGACGTCGACGCGCGACACCGTGAAGCGGGGGTTCGACGCCGTCGCGATGACCGTCATGAGGTAGCGGTGCTCAGGCGGCGTCACCTCCCGCATGCTCTTCTGATACGGGCGTCCGGTAGGCACGAAGACGACCTCGTCGAGCGCGAACTTGGCCGCCACCTCGCTGGCGGCGACCAGGTGTCCATGGTGGATCGGGTCGAAGGTGCCGCCCATGACACCGACCCGGCGTGAGGAGAGACTCATATCAGTGGCGGTGCGAGATGCCCTTCCACGACATGGTGATGAACATCAGCAGCATGAGCGCCGCGAACGCGATGAGGCCGAAGAAGATCGGGTGCATCGGCAGGTCCACCACGGTGTGATGGGCCTCTTCGGCCTGGGCCAGCAGGATGGACGTCGTCACGGAGTGCTCCTTGTCTCACGACCGCGTGCGGTCGGGGTGATGGTCCTCAACAGTTTCTCATGCATTGTACGCAGGTGCCCCACGCGCCGTGCCGTGGGACGGGGATCGTGTCAGCCGCGGACCTGCCCGCTGCCGCGCATGATCCACTTGGTGGTGGTGAGCTGGGCCAGTCCCATGGGGCCGCGCGCGTGGAGCTTCTGGGTGGAGATCCCCACCTCCGCCCCGAGCCCGAACTCGCCGCCGTCGGTGAAGCGGGTCGACACGTTGATCCCGACCGCCGCGGAATCGATCGCCGCGACGAACCGCTCCGCCTTGTCGAGCTCGTTGGTCACGATGACCTCGGTGTGCCCCGAGGAGTAGGCGCGGATGTGCTCGATCGCCTCGTCGAGCCCGGCGACGATCTTCACCGCGAGCTCGAGCTGGAGGTACTCCTTGGCCCAGTCGCGGCGTGTCACCCGCTTGGTCCGCATGCCCTCGGGCGCGAACTGCGCGACGTCGGCGTCGGCGTGGACGACGACCCCGGCCTCGTCGAGCCGGGCGAGCAAGCGGGGCAGCACCCGCTTGGCGGCCTTCTCGTGGACGAGCAGGGTCTCGAGCGCGTTGCACACGCTCGGGCGCTGCGTCTTCGAGTTGATGACGAGGTCGCAGGCCATCCCGACCGGCGCGCTCGCGTCGAGGAACATGTGGACATTGCCCACCCCGGTCTCGATGACCGGGACGATCGATTCGCGCACGACTGCGGAGATGAGCTCCGCTCCCCCGCGCGGGATGAGCAGGTCGACGTGGTCGCGCGCCTGCATGAGTACCTTGGCGCCGTCGCGGCCGTACTCGTCGATCCCCTGCACGGCGTCGGCGGGCAGCCCGGTCGAGGCGACCGCGCGGCGCAGCAGCTCGATGAGCAGGGTGTTCGAGGAGCGCGCCGCGGAGCCGCCGCGCAGCACCACCGCGTTGCCGCTCTTGAGTGCGAGCACCGCGATGTCGACGGTGACGTTGGGGCGGGCCTCGTAGATCGCGCCGACGACGCCCATCGGCACGCGCTCCTGCCGCAGCAGGATGCCGTTGGGCAGGGTCCGGCCGAGCACGACGTCGCCCACCGGGTCCGGCAGCGCCACGACCTCGCGCACCGCGGCGGCGACTTCCGCGATCCGCTCGTCGGTGAGGGTGAGCCGGTCGATCATCGCCTCCGGGGTGTCCTTCTTCCGGGCGGTCTCGATGTCCTCGGCGTTCGCGGCCCGGATGTCCTCGGTGTTGTCCTCGAGGATGCGGGCGATCGCCTCGAGCGCGGCGTCCTTCTCCGTCGTGGAGGCGGCGGCGAGCGCGAAGGAGGCGGCCTTGGCCGCGCGCACCGTGCGGGTGACTCCGCGCACGGTCTTCTGGTCGATGTCGGGGGTGGGCGTGGGGATGTCGGTCATAGTGTTGCTTTCCTAGAACACCGCATCCGTGAGGACGAGGTCGTTGCGATGGATGACCTCTTTACGGTAGTCGCCGCCGAACCTGTCGCCAAGTGCGTCGATCGACATCCCGAACATGCCCGGCAGCTCGTGGGAGGCGAAATTCACCATCCCGCGCGCGATGAGGTCCCCGGCCGGATCGCGCACGTCGACAGGGTCCCCTGCCTCGAACTCGCCGCTCACCGCGGTCACTCCGGCGGCCAGCAGCGAGGTGCCGCGCCGCAGCAGCGCGCGCGCCGCCCCGGCGTCGACGTGGACGGAGCCGTGGGTCTCCGCGAGGTGGGCGAGCCACAGCAGGCGGGTCTGGCGCCGCCGGTGGGTGACCCCGAAGTACGTGCCGAGGTCCGCCCCGGCGAGCGCCGCACCGACCTGCGGGGCCGAGGTCAGCACGGTGGGGATGCCGGAGTCGGCGGCCATCGTCGCGGCCTGGACCTTGGTGAGCATGCCGCCGGTCCCGACGCCGGCCTCGCCGACCCCGCCGATCCCCACCGCCGCGAGGTCGTCGGATCCGGCGACGAAGGGCACGTGGACGGCCCCGGGGGTGCCGGGCGGCGCGGTGTAGAGAGCATCGACGTCGGAGAGCAGGACGAGCGCGTCGGCGTGGGCGAGGTGGGCGACGAGCGCGGCGAGCCGGTCGTTGTCGCCGAACCGGATCTCCCGCGTGGCGACGGTGTCGTTCTCGTTGACGATCGGCATGATGCCCAGCGCCAGCAGCCGGTCCACGGCGCGCTGCGCGTTGCGGTAGTGGGAGCGTCGGATGAGGTCGTCAGCGGTGAGCAGCACCTGGCCGGGGACCACCCCGTGCCCGGCCAGGGCATGGGTGTAGGCGGCCATGAGGAGGCTCTGGCCCACGCCCGCCGCGGCCTGCTGGGTGGCGAGGTCCTTGGGGCGCCGGGAGATCCCCATCGGCTCGAGCCCGGCGGCGATCGCGCCGGAGGACACGAGGATGACCTCGTGCCCAGCGGCGCGGTGGGCGGCGAGTGCCGCAGTGAGCGCGTGCAGGTGGGCGTGGTCGAGCCCGCCGGCCACGGAGGTGAGCGAGGACGAGCCGATCTTGACAACGACCCGCTTGGCGCCGGACACCGCCGTACGCACTGCGGCGAGATCGGCCCCCGCCCCGGCCGGAGCGGTCACGCGCCGGACTCCCGGGCGCGCTTCTCCGCGAGGCGCTCGGCCTCGAGCTCGGCGCGCGCCTCGGCCTTGGCATCCATCCGCTCGTGGAAGGCGGCCTTGCGCTCCTTGCGGGAGGCGCGCCCGGTCTCCTCGAGGCGCAGGTCGGTCCCGCGCTGGCCGAGCAGCTCCGCCCCGCCGACCATCGTCGGGTCCCAGTCGAAGACGACACCGGCCCCGGGCCCGATGACCACGGTGGAGCCCGGCACGGCACCGGCCTTGAACAGCTCCTCCTCGACGCCGAGCCGCTCGAGCCGGTCGCCGAGGTAGCCGACGGCCTCGTCGTTGGCGAAGTCGGTCTGCACGATCCAGCGCTCGGGCTTGTCGCCGAGGATCCGGAACACCGGCCCGTCGGCGGTCTCCTCGACCGTCACGCGGAAGCCGGCGTCGTCGACGGCCCGGGGCCGGATGACGATCCGTTCGGGCACGGCGGGCTCGGCCTCGCGGCGGGCGCGCTCGGCGGCGACGAGCTCGGCCATCGCGAAGGACAGCTCGCGCAGGCCGCGGTGGGACACGGCGGACACGTCGAACACGCGGTAGCCGGCGGCCTCGAGGTCGGCGCGGACGATATCGGCGAGGTCCTGCCCGTCGGGGATGTCGATCTTGTTGAGCGCGACGAGGGTGGGGCGCTCGGTGAGCGGGAGCAGGTCGCCGCCGTCATGGGCGATGTCGACGGCGTACTGCGCGAGCTCGGCCTCGATCGTCGCGAGGTCGGACACCGGGTCGCGGCCGGGCTCCCACGTCGCCATGTCGATGACGTGGACGAGTGCGGCGCAGCGCTCGACGTGGCGGAGGAACTCGAGTCCCAGGCCGCGGCCCTCGGATGCGCCCGGGATGAGTCCCGGGACGTCGGCGACGGTGAAGCGGACGTCCCCGGCCTCGACGACGCCGAGGTTGGGGACGAGCGTGGTGAACGGGTACTCCGCGATCTTGGGTCGGGCGGCGGACAGCGCGGCGATGAGGCTCGACTTCCCGGCCGACGGGAAGCCGATGAGCGCGATGTCCGCGACGGACTTGAGCTCGAGCACGAGGTCGCGGGTCTCGCCGGGCTCGCCGAGGAGGGCGAATCCCGGGGCCTTGCGCTTGGTCGAGGCGAGGGCGGCGTTGCCGAGCCCCCCGCGCCCACCGGCGGCGGCGACGAACTCCGTGCCGGGCTCGACGAGGTCGGCGATGACCTCGCCGGCGGTGCTCTTGACCACGGTGCCCACCGGCACCGGGAGCACCAGGGTCTCGCCGTCGGCGCCGTGGCGCAGATCGCCCTTGCCGATCCCGCCGTTGGGGGCGGAGCGGTGCGGGCTGCGGTGGTAGGGCAGCAGGGTGGTCGTCTGGTCGTCGACGAGGAGCACCACGTCGCCGCCGTCGCCCCCGTTCGCACCGTCCGGGCCGCCGAGCGGCTTGAACTTCTCCCGGCGGATCGAGGCGCAGCCGTTGCCGCCGTCGCCTGCGGAGACGTGCAGGGTGACGCGATCGATGAACTCCGTGGCCATGGCCGTCCTTTGCGTTCGGAGGGTGCGGGTACGGGAATGGGGCGAGCCCAGCGGGCTCACCCCATCCACGTGCGGAACGTGCTCAGCGGGCGCGTGCCCGCGAGCCGACCGGTGCTGCCGGTCGCTCGGCGTCTCAGCCGGCGATGATGTTGACGACCTTGCGGCCGCTCTTGGCACCGAACTCCACGGTGCCCGCCGCGAGGGCGAAGAGGGTGTCGTCGCCGCCGCGGCCGACGTTCTGACCGGGGTGGAAACGGGTGCCGCGCTGCCGGACGAGGATCTCACCGGCGCTGACGACCTGGCCGCCGAAGCGCTTCACTCCGAGGCGCTTGGCGTTGGAGTCACGACCGTTGCGAGTCGAGCTCGCTCCCTTTTTAGTTGCCATGGTTATTCTCCTGCGAAAGAAAAGTCGGTGTCGGTCTTACTTGATGTCGGTGATCTTGAGGCGGGTGAGGTCCTGACGATGGCCCTGCCGCTTCTTGTACCCGGTCTTGTTCTTGTACTTCTGGATCACGATCTTCGGACCGCGGAGCTCGTCGACGACCTCGGCGGAGACCTTCACCTGGGCGAGCTTGTCCGCGTCATGGATGACGGTGTCGCCGTCCACGTGCAGAACAGCGGCGAGCTCGACGGTGTCGCCTGCGGCCGCCTTCATACGGTTGACAGTGATGATGTCGCCGACGCTGACCTTCTCCTGATGGCCGCCGGCACGGACGATGGCGTAGACCATGTCGAACCTCTTCTCATGTGTTCTGCGCGGACAGCTCCGGGCTGCTCACGTCTGCTGTGACGGCAGCTCTCCCTTGGCCGAACGGGACCCGGGCGCCTGCCCATGATCCGCGCTGCCCATTGGAAGGAAGAACCCACCGTGGCGCTTGTGCACCGACGCACCATCGTACCGTCGTTCCGACCCCGGGGACAAATCGCACAGCGGGCGCGGCGGCGGTCTCAGCGCCCGTCGCGGTGCTCTTCGGCGATCCGCTCGTGATGGCGGATCACCTCGGCGACGATGAACGCGAGGAACTTCTCCGCGAACTCGGGGTCGAGGTTGGCCTCCGCGGCGAGCCGACGCAGCCGCTCGACCTGCCGTGACTCCCGGGCCGGGTCGGCGGCGGGCAGGTCGTGGCGCGCCTTGAGCTCGCCCACCCGCTCGGTGAGCTTGAAGCGCTCGGCGAGGATGTGGAGGAGGGCGGCGTCGACGTTGTCGATGCTGCCGCGCAGGCGGGCGAGCTCGGCGGGGATCTCAGCGCTCATCGTCGTCCTCGGTGTCGGGTGCGGTGGTGGCGGCGTCCGACGGCCGCGTCCCGGACTCCGCGACGGCTGCGGGCTCGGGTCCGACAGGCCGCTCCTCGTCCATGGTAGCGGGGGCCACCGGCCGGTCCGCGGCGACCTCGTGGGCGGAGGCGTTCATGATCCGGGCGATGACCGGCAGCCGGTCCCCGCCGTCGAGGTCGTCGAGCACCACCGGCGCGCCGGTGCCGTCGGTGAGCGGCAGCGTCCAGTTGGGGTACTCCTCGGAGGTGCCCGGTTTGTTCTGCGCCCGCGTCTCCCCCACGACATCGGCGAGCGCGACCCCGACGAGCTGGGCCGAGGTGCGGGCGAGGTAGGCGTGGAGGCCCACCGTCACCGGCCACACGTCGTCGATCGTGCCCACCATGGTGTCGGTCGGCTCGAGGTCGCCGGCCTCCGCGATGGTCTTGAGGGCGTCCTGCCGGTTGCTGCGCTCCCCGGTGTAGACCTCGCGGGGGTCGGCATCGAGCAGCCCGAGCTCCTCGGACAGCTCGATGTCGGCGAGGTTGAGGTACCCGGCGGTCGGATGCATGTCGTGGGTGTTGAGGGTTGCCAGGCTGAGCGAGCGGTAATCCCGGGGGTCGGTGAGTCCGGACTCGGTCTGCTCGAACCACAGCACCGAGGTGCCGAGCACCCCCAGCTCCGTGAGCCGCTCGCGCACCCCGGGGCCGACGGTGCCGAGGTCCTCGCCGATGACGAGCACGCCGGCCCGGTGCGCCTCGAGCGCGAGCACGGCGAGGATCGCCTCGGAGTCGTAGGAGACGTAGGCGCCGTCCTTGGCAGCGTTGCCGCGCGGCACCCACCACAGTCGGAACAGGCCCATGATGTGGTCGATGCGGATGCCGCCGGCACCGGTGAAGGCGGTGCGGAACAGGTCGCGCAGCGGGGCGTAGCCGGCGTCGGCGAGACGCCGAGGGTGCCACGGCGGCTGCGACCAGTCCTGGCCCTGCTGGTTGTAGAAGTCGGCGGGCGCACCGACGGTGGCATCGGTGGCGAGGAACGCGTCGAGGGTCCAGGAGTCGGCCCCGCCCGCGGACACGCCGACGGCGAGGTCGGTGACGAGACCGATCCGCATCCCGAGCTCGCGCGCGGTGCGCTGGGCCCGGCGCAGCTGCTCGGCGGCGATGAACTGCGTCCACATCCAGAACTCGATGTCCCCGGCGTGCTCGGCCTCGAACTCGCGCACCGCCTCGGCGCGCGGACCGGTCATCTCCTGCGGCCAGGCGACGCCGGTGGCGAGGATGCGCACCGTGTCCTTCCCGGAGCGTGCGCTGTCCTTCTGCAGGGACTTCGCGGCGCGCTTCGCCTTCGCCCCGCCGCTGCTCGCGTGGCGGTAGATCGCGTTGAAGACCGCCCAGTCGCGCATCCCCTGCGGTGCGCGCTCGACGAAACGGCGGAACTTCGCCCGACGGGCGGCGCCCACGGGGACCTTGTAGAGGAGCTCGAGGGCGGCGATCTTGTCCGCGATGATCCGGTCGCGGTCGATCGGATCGGCGGTGATCGCCGGCTTCCCCCAGCGCCGGGCGAGCGACTGGATCGCCAGCCGCTGGTCGGTGTCGATGTAGGCGGCCTCGGGGACGTCCTCGATCCGGATGTAGATCGGGTCGATCGCCTGGCGGCTCGACGGGAGGTACGGGGAGTTCTCCACCGGCGGCACCGGCGCCTGCGCATGGATGGGGTTGATGAGCACGAAGTCCGCGCCCTGTTCGGCACTGATCGCCATGAGGTCGCGGAGGTCGCCGAAATCGCCGGTCCCCCACGAGATGCGCGAGCGCAGCGAGTAGAGCTGCACGGTGATCCCCCAGGGACGACGGTGGCTGTCGGATGCCGCCATCGCGGCGGCGGTGACGTCCTCGACGGTGGGGACGGTGCGCGGAGCGACGATGAACGGCATGGTGTCCGCGCGGTGACCGCTCGTCAGGGTGATCGTGTGCTCGCCGAGCGGCAGGTCGGCGGGGATCGCCACCGTGCGCACCTGTCGCAGCACCGGCGCGCCCTCGGTCATCACGGTGCGCGTCTCCGTCACCGGCCCAACCTCGGTGAGCGGGACGCGGGTACCGGACTCGGTCATGAGCGACAGGCCGAAGCGCTCCCCCTCCGGCAGGGTGAACGGGATCCGCGCGGAGTCTCCGGCGAACTGGTGGGCGAACGCCGGCAGGGGCCGCGCGAAGCGCGCGTCGTCGAGGGCACGGAGCCCGTCCTCGACCTGCGCACGCGTCTCGCAGCGCGCACCGAGCGCGGTGAGCACGGCGGCGAGCGTGCGGTCGGGGATCTGCACGGTCTCGCCCTCGGCGGAGCGGTACTCGGGCTGGACGCCGAGCGCCTGTGCGAGCCGGTGGAGGGGCCCGGTCATGTCGGTGACGAAATGGGGCGCTGCGGATGAGGAGGACTGCTCTGCCATGCTCCCAGCTTAGTCGGACGGCGGGGCGATCCGGTGCGCGCACGACGGAGGCCGGAACCCCAGGGGTTCCGGCCTCCGCAGGTGCAGCTCAGCTAGGGCAGAGCTTCCGCGCGATCACAGGTTGCCCTGCTCCTGACGGATCTCGACGAGCTCCTGCTCGTCCTCGGCACCGAGCTCGTGCAGGGTGCCCGCCCTGCGGTCCTCGAGGTACTTCTTCATCTCGCGCTTGACGACCGGCATGAGCATGTACAGGCCGAGGATGTTAATGAAGGCGCACATGAACAGCGCGGCATCGGCGAAGTTGATGACCTGGCCGAAGGTCGCGACACAGCCGATGATGATGAACGCCATGAGGATGAGGCGGAACACGATGTCCGTGGCCTTGCGGCGGCCGAACAGGTAGTGCCATGCCTTCTCGCCGTAGTACGCCCAGGTGATGAGGGTGGAGAAGGCGAACAGGGTGACGGCGATCGCGAGCAGGATGGGCCACCAGCCGGCGATCGTGGTGAACGCGTCGGAGACCAGCGTGACGCCGTCGGGCGACACACCCTCCGCGGCGTAGTCCTGCTGCGCCTGCGAGTAGGAGGCCTGGTCGGCGATGATGATCGTCAGCGCGGTCATGGTACACACGACGACGGTGTCGATGAAGGGCTCGAGCAGGGCGACGAAGCCCTCGGAGACCGGACGACGGGTCTTCACCGCCGAGTGGGCGATCGGAGCCGAGCCGATGCCGGCCTCATTGGAGAAGGCCGCACGCTGGAAGCCGACGATCATGACGCCGAGGAAGCCGCCGGCGATGCCCTGCGGGCTGA
Organism: Brevibacterium pityocampae; assembly: GCF_039541555.1. Lineage (NCBI taxonomy): Bacteria > Bacillati > Actinomycetota > Actinomycetes > Micrococcales > Brevibacteriaceae > Brevibacterium > Brevibacterium pityocampae. Next base: position 22,909 of record NZ_BAABGL010000010.1, read on the forward strand.
AGGCGCCGGAGACGATCTCGCCGAAGGCCGCCGGGATGTGACCGAAGTTGCCGATGAGCACGATGAGGCAGGACACGACGTAGAGGATGCCCATGCCCGGGACGAGCTTGTCGGTGACCCGGCCGATCGACTTGATGCCGCCGATGATGACGAGGCCGACGAGGACGGCGATGATGATGCCGACGATGAGGCCGGCCCACTGGCCGCCGAGCACGCCCTCGCTGCCGCCGGTGACGTTCTTCAGCTGCGCGAAGGTCTGGTTGGCCTGGAACATGCCGCCGCCGGCGACGCCGAAGAGGAGGATGGCGATGGCGAACACGCCGGTGAGCACGGTGGCGACCGGGGTGGAGAACTTGCGGAAGGCGACGGGCAGGTACTTGAAGGGACCGCCGTGGACGACGCCGTCGGAGTCGATGGTGCGGTACTTGACGCCGAGTGTGCACTCGACGAACTTCGTCGCCATGCCGAGCAGACCGGCGACGATCATCCAGAAGGTCGCGCCGGGGCCGCCCATGGCGATCGCGGCGCCGACGCCGGCGATGTTGCCGAGGCCGACGGTGCCGGACAGCGCCGAGGACAGGGCCTGGAAGTGGGTGACCTCACCCGGGTCGTCCTTCGAGGAGTACTTGCCGCGCACCACCTCGAGCGCGACGCCGAAGCCGCGGAACTGGATGAACCCCGTGTAGATCGTGAACACCAGGGCGCCGATGATGAGCCAGGCGACGACGATCGGGAAGCTCACGCCGCCGATGGTGATCGGGAAGAAGATGATGTTCGAGAATGCGGTGACGAACGGGGACAGGATCGAGTCGACCTGCTGCTCGATCGGGGACAGTTCGGTCGCAAGGATGTCAGCCTGTATCGATGTTCTACTCATGGAACACTAAACTCCACGAGAATGTGACCTGGATCAAGCCAGGACAGGGTGGCGCCCGGTTTGGTTACTCAACTGTTACCTCGGTCACAGCAGGTGACGCGCACCACACTCCTTTCGGCCCAGCCTCGGCCCAGGTCGGACGGACGACAACGGCGGCCGGGGACCCAAGGTCCCCGGCCGCCGCTGGCACGTCCTGTGCGCTCCGAATCCGGCTGATCTCAGCCGCGTCGCGCGCTCAGCCGTCCATGCCGATCATGAGCACCGGCAGCGCCGCCTTCGTCTCCGCAGGCTTCGTCTCCGCCGGCTTGGTGTCCGCCGGCTTCTCGACCGGCTTCGACTCCGATGCCTGCGGTGCCGGCTCCGGCTTCTCCTGCACCTGCGGCGCCTGCTGGACACGGGTCGCGCTGTCCGCGCCGATCATCAGCGGCGCCGGGCCGGTGGGCTTCGTCGGTGTGCGCTTGGCACGCGGCTTCCGGGCGGCGCGCTTCGGCTCCGCCGGCTCGGCGTCCTCGGCAGGCGCAGTTCCGGGCACGGTGCCGGTTGCCCCGGAGTCGGCAGGCTGGGAGTCCTCGGTGCCGGAGTCGGACCGTGCGGGCTCGGACTGCACCGCGGTCGCGGGTGCGTCCTCGCTCCGGGTGTCCTCGCTCCGGGAGTCGTCGCTCTGTGCGCCGCCCCGCCTGCTCCCCCGGCCACGGCCGCGGCGGCTCGAGCGGCGACCCGCGGTCTTCTCCTCGGAGCCGTCCGAGCCGGGATCGGGATCACCCGACCCGCCCGTGCGGGATCCCTCGCCGGACTCGTCCGCTGCGGGTGTCCCGGCCGCGGTCCCGTCCCCGGGCACCTCCTCGGCGTCCGCGGCCGAGGCCTCCGCCGCGTCCTCGTCCTTCTTGAGGGTGGCCTTGGCGATCGCGGCGACCGCTGAGCGCGAGGCGTCCTGCTTCTCCTCGTCGATCGGCTCGGAGTCGTTCCGCCTCTGGTCCTGGCGGGAGTCCTTGGCGGAGTCCTGCCCCTTCCGGCGGCGCGAGGAACGGCCCTGCGACTGGCCGCGCCCGGATTGCTCCGGCTCGGTGCCCGGGAGCAGCAGGCCGCGCCCGGTGAAGTCCTCGCCCGCCTGGGCGAGCGACTCGGCCAGGCCGGTGCCGATCCTCTTGCGGGTCATCTGCACGAGTCCGAGCGAGGTCACCTCGGCGACCTGGTGCTTGGTGCGGTCCCGGCCCAGGCACTCGATGAGGCGCCGGACCACGAGGTCGCGGTTCGACTCGAGGACCATGTCGATGAAGTCGACGACGATGATGCCGCCGATGTCGCGCAGCCGCAGCTGGCGGATGACCTCTTCGGCCGCCTCGAGGTTGTTCTTCGTCACCGTCTCCTCGAGGTTGCCCCCGGAGCCGGTGAACTTGCCCGTGTTGACGTCGATGACCGTCATCGCCTCGGTGCGGTCGATGACGAGGGAGCCGCCCGAGGGCAGGTTGACCTTGCGATCGAGCGCCTTCTCGATCTGCTCGGCCACCCGGTAGTGCTCGAAGATGTCGCCGTCCGCCTCGTACCGGCTCACCCGGTCGAGGAGGTCGGGCGCGACGGCCTCGACGTACTCGCGGATGGTCTCCCACACCTTGTCGCCGTCGACGACGAGGGCGGAGAAGTCCTCGTTGAACACGTCGCGGATGATCCGGACGGTCATGTCGGGCTCGCTGTAGAGCAGCTGCGGGGCCTGCACCTTGGTCGACTTCGACTTCTTCTCGATCGACTCCCAGCGCTTCGACAGCCGTTCGACGTCGCGCCCGAGCTCCGACTCCGAGGCGCCCTCGGCGGCGGTGCGGACGATGACGCCGGACGAGCCGGGCACGAGCTCCTTGAGCACCTTCTTGAGCCGCTGGCGCTCGGTATCGGGCAGCTTGCGCGAGATCCCGGTCATCGAATTGCCGGGCACGTAGACGAGGAAGCGACCGGGCAGCGAGACCTGGCTGGTGAGCCGGGCGCCCTTGTGGCCGATCGGGTCCTTGGTGACCTGGACGAGCACGGGATCCCCGGGGTTGAGCGCGACCTCGATGCGGCGCGGCTTGCCCTCCATCCCGAGGACGTCCCAGTTGACCTCCCCGGCGTAGAGGACCGCGTTGCGGCCCTTGCCGATGTCGACGAACGCGGCCTCCATGCTCGGGAGCACGTTCTGCACCTTGCCGAGGTAAACGTTGCCGATGATCGAGGCGTGGGCCTTCGCCTCGCTGAGGTAGTGCTCGACGGCGATGCCGTCCTCGAGCACGACGAGCTGTGTGCGGCCATCGGTCTCGCGCACGAGCATGGTGCGCTCGACGGATTCGCGGCGGGCGAGGAACTCCGCCTCGGTGATGACGGGCCGGCGGCGACCGGCCTCGCGTCCCTCGCGCCGCCGCTGGCGCTTGGCCTCGAGCCGGGTCGAGCCCTTGAGACCGGTGACCTGGCTGTCGTCGGACCCTCCGCCCGCGGGCCTGCGGCTGCGGGTGCGGCGGCGCCGACGGCCGTTCGAGCCGTCCTCGGAGTCATCGTCGGCGGAGTCGTCGCCGCGGCCGGAATCGTCCTGGCCGCCCCTGCGATCCTGGTCCTGCTGCGAACCGCGGCCCGAACCGCGTCCGGAGCGGCGGCGGGACCGGTTCGAGCCACCGCTACCGGAGTCGTCGGTGTCTTCCGAGTCGTCTTCGGAGTCCTGCCCGTTCGACGCGTCGGAGTCGTCCTGCTGGTCGCGGTTGCGCGACCGCCGGCCGCGACCGCCGCGCCGACGGCGGCGCGGCTGGGAGTCGGAGTCGTCCGAGTCGTCGTCGGAGTCGTCGGTGTCGCGGGCATCGTCCCGGGAGTCGTCAGCGGAATCGCCGTCGCCGGAATCCTCGTTCCCCGAGTCGCCCGAACGCCGGCGGGAGCGGCGACCGGATCCGCGGGAGCGCGAGCGGCGGCCGTCGCGGCGGCCGCGGTCGTCGTCGCTGTCGCCCGCGTCCCCGGAGTCGTCGGAATCCTCGGAGTCGTCACGATTGTCGGTGTCGTCGTCCGCGGAGTCGTCGTCGAACTCGTCCACGTCGTCCTCGTCCCACTCCGAGTCGACCTGCTCGGCGAGCTCGGGATGGGGCGGCTGGAACAGCAGTCCTCCGCCGGTGGGGATCGGGGCGGCTTCGAAGGTCACCGGCTCCTCAGGGGCGGAGAACGCCTGGTTGAAGGCGAAGGGATTGCGGAGGTCCACCTGCGCGGGGGCGGCGGCCTGTACGGGGGCGGGATCGTCATGGTCGTCGGACTCGTCCGCACCGCTCACGGCGGACTCGAAGATCAGTCCGCGGTTGGCGACGGCGGAACGCGCCGAGCGCGGTGCCGACTCGTCCCGGGCGGCGCGGGGCGCCTCGGCCTCGTCCGGGTTCCCGGAGTCGCGGCGCACCGGCGGTGCGGCGGGCTCGCGGAGCGAACCGGCCGCATCGGCCAGTGAGTCGAGGCGGGCGCGGGTGTCCTCATCGACCTGACCGGATCCGTCCGTCCGGGATTCGTGCTCTGCGCGGAGGTTCTCGAGATCCGCGAGGATCCCGGCGGTGGGATCCTGCTGGTCCTCTGGGGTGTTCGTCATGGTGCACTGCTCCTAGCACCGAGCGGCGGGCGGCACACCGACTCGCCTGCGCTGCGGTTCGACCGGTGTCCGGGTGCGTACCCGGATCCAAAAACCTGTGGCGTACAGGGGCGGCTCGCGCGATAGTGTCGGCGCGGTGGCCAGGCCCATGCCGCTTCGTCTTGTTACCTGCCGGCGGGAGAGCCAGGCTCGGTGGAAGCGGGAGACCCGCTTGGTGTGAATGGCGGGTCGCCATGAACATTATGTCACAGGCGCCCCGGCAGACCGTCGAACGGGCCGCGGGACGGCGGGTGCCGCATGCCCGCGCTTGTGCCCGCGCACCGAGCAGGTGCATTCTGGCGGGGTGAGCGCATCGCATTCTTCCACCACCGACCACGAGCACGACGACGCGGAGTTCGGCGATTCCGGGTCCGACGGCACCCGGTTCGACGACGGCGAAGGACACCTCGACCCCGGGGCGCGTTCCGGGGGGCCCTGGTTCATGGACGAGGTCAAGCTCGGGATATTCCTCGTCGTGAGCTCGGTCATCGGCTTCCTCGCGTCCTTCGAACTCTCGATCGACAAGGTCCGGCTGCTCGAGAACCCCTCGGCGACGCTGTCGTGCGACTTCAATCCGTTCTTCTCCTGCGGCAGCGTCATGGCGTTCGAGCAGTCGCAGATCTTCGGGTTCCCCAATCAGTTCCTCGGGATCGCGGCGTTCATCTTCCCGCTCCTGCTCGGTGTCCTCCTCATCACCCGCACCCGGGTCCCCGGCTGGGTGCTGGTCGGCCTGAATCTCGGCCTGCTCGCCGGCACCGTGCTCGTGATGTACCTCTACTACTCCTCGATCTTCGTCATCGGGATCGGCTGCCCGTGGTGCATCGTGGTGTGGACCGTGACGATCCCGCTGTTCTGCGTGGTCACCGGTTACAACGTCATCGCCGGGAACCTCGGCGCCGGGCTGCGCGACAACGGGGTCGTGCGGGCGATCGCCGGCACCGCGCTCATCATCGCCGTGCTCTGGCTGATCCTCGTCTATGCGTCCATCGTGTTCCGCTTCTGGGTGTTCTTCGGCTCGCTCGTCGGCTGACGGGAGAGCTCCAGGAGCTCGAGCAGCTCCGGGTGGTTCGCGTCGAACGCAGGGCGCTCGGAGCGGATCCGGGGCAGCGAGGTGAAGTTGTGGCGCGGCGGCGGGCACGAGGTCGCCCACTCGAGGGAGGAGCCGTAGCCCCACGGGTCGTTCACCGTGACCTTCGGTGCCTTGCGGGCGGTGACCCAGACGTTCCAGAAGAACGGGATCATCGACAGGCCCAGGATCAGCGAACCTACGGTGGAGATCTGGTTCATCCACGTCCAGCCGTCCTGCGGCAGGAAGTCCGCGTACCGGCGCGGCATGCCATCGGCACCCATCCAGTGCTGGATGAGGAACGTCATGTGGAAGCCGATGAACAGCAGCCAGAAGTGGATCGTGCCGAGCGACTCGTTGAGCATCCGGCCCGTCCACTTCGGCCACCAGAAGTAGAACCCGGCGAACATCGCGAACACCACGGTGCCGAAGATGACGTAGTGGAAGTGGGCGACGACGAAGTACGAGTCGGACACCTGCTGATCGAGGACCGGGCTGGCGAGGATGACCCCGGTCAGCCCGCCGAACACGAACGACACGAGGAACCCGAGGGACCAGAGCATCGGAGTCTCGAAGGTCAGGGAACCGCGCCACATCGTGCCGATCCAGTTGTAGATCTTCACACCCGTCGGCACCGCGATGAGCATCGTCATGAACGCGAAGAACGGGAGGAGGACCGCACCGGTGACGTACATGTGGTGGGCCCACACGGTGACGGACAGCGCGGCGATCGCGATCGTCGCGTAGACGAGGCCCTTGTACCCGAAGATCGGCTTGCGGCTGAAGGCCGGGAAGATCTCCGACACGATGCCGAAGAACGGCAGTGCGATGACGTACACCTCGGGGTGGCCGAAGAACCAGAACAGGTGCTGCCAGAGGATCGGCCCACCGTTCTCGGGGCTGAAGAGATGCGCTCCGGCGATCCGGCCCGCCGCCAGGCCCAGCAGCGCCACCGCGAGCGGCGGGAAGGAAATGAGGACGAGCATGCCGGTAGGGAGCACGTTCCAGGTGAAGATCGGCATCCGGAACATCGTCATGCCCGGAGCCCGCATGGTGATGATCGTGGTGATGAAGTTCACCGAGCCGAGGATGGTGCCGAAGCCCTGGAACGCCAGGCCCATCGCCCACAGGTGTCCGCCGAGCCCGGGGGTGAAGGTCGTGTTGCTGAGCGGGGCGTAGGCGGTCCAGCCGAACGAGGCAGAACCCTGCGGGGTGAGGAAGCCGGCGATCGCGATGAGGCTGCCGAACAGGAAGAGCCAGAACGCGAAGGCGTTGAGGCGCGGGAACGCGACGTCCGGCGCGCCGATCTGCAGCGGCATGATGACATTGGCGAAGCCCGCGAAGAGAGGGGTGGCGAACATCAGCAGCATGATCGTGCCGTGCATGGTGAACAGCTGGTTGTACTGCTCCTTCGTCTCGATGATCTGCATCCCGGGCTCGAACAGCTCGAGCCGGATGAGCAGCGCCATGACGCCGCCGATGCAGAAGAACGTGAAGGACGCGATGAGGTACATGTACCCGATGGTCTTGTGGTCCGTCGAGGTGATCCACTCGACGAACGGTGCGCGCCGTCGCACGGGTGGCCGCTCGGGTGTCGGTGTGCGTCGTCCGGTGTCGGGGATCTCGGTTGCGCTCGTCATGACCGCGCCTGCTTCCATCGGCTGGAATGTGCGCGACGGGTCGGCGGTGGCCCTCCTCGCGCGGCCCGGAGATCGACCGGGGGCCATTCCGGTTCCTCGAGCTTCCCACCCGGGCACCGGCCGGTCTACGGATCGGACGCCTCGGACGCGAACTGCGCGGTATCCCGCAGAAACCGCGCAATTCCGCGCAGTTCGTGGGATACCGCGCAGTCCGGCGCGGGGCCGGCCCATGAGTGGGAGCCGGCCGGTGGGCGTCTCAGCCCTCGGGGAACCAGATCGCGATCTCGCGCGCGGCGGATTCCTCGGAGTCGGAGCCGTGGACGAGGTTCTTCTGCACGTTCAGCCCCCAGTCGCGGCCGAGGTCGCCGCGGATGGTGCCCGGGGCCGCAGTCGTCGGGTCGGTGGTCCCGGCGAGCGAGCGGAAGCCCTGGATGACCCCGTGGCCGGATGCGACGAGCGCGACGAGCGGCCCCTCCGACATGAACTCGACGAGCGGCGGGTAGAAGGGCTTGCCCTCGTGCTCGGCGTAGTGCGCGGCGAGCTGTTCGGGGGTGGCCCGGAGGAGCTCGAGGCGTTCGACGGTGTAGCCCTTGGTCTCGATGCGGGCGATGATCGCTCCGATCAGTCCGCGTTCGACGCCGTCGGGCTTGACGAGCACGAGAGTGCGTTCGGTCACGAGGGGTTCTCCTTCAGGGATCTCGGTTTCGCAGGCGGCGGCCGGTGTGCGGCGCCGCGATCAGTCTAGGACATGCAGGGCCCGGCGCACCGGGCGAGACGGCCTCGGGCCGGTGCACCGGGCGAGACGGTCCCGGTCGGGCGCACCGGGGCCGCGCCGGCGCTCAGCGGCCCCAGGCGGTGAGCTCGCGATCCATCCGCCGCCCCCAGTAGACGGCGACCGCCCACATCACCCCGAACACGGCCCCGACGAAGAACAGCGAGGTCATGACGAATCCGGCGGCGAGGATGAGGATCTGCGCGAGCCAGCCGAGCGCGATCCCCGCGCTGCGCTGTCCGCGACGCCGTGGCAGGGTCGCCACCGCAAGGATGCACAGTGCCGCGAGCGCGGTCGCACCCCCGATCACCCAGCCGAAGGGCACGGGCCGCAGCCCGAAGCCGGCGAGCGCGGCGAAGTAGATGACGAGCACCTCGGAAACGAGCACGGTCGCGCACAGCAGCGGGATCTTCGACTTCTGGGCGGCCGCGCCGGTCATGAGGCGTCCTTCCGGCCGAGCAGCGTGCGCGCCTCGGCGACGGTGGTGAGCGAGCCGGTGACGACGATGCCGACTCCCGGTTCGCCATCGGCGAGTGCGAGGTCGATCGCCTCCATGAGGGCCGCGTTCATGTCCTCGGCGCCGATGACATCATCGGGGTCCCACCATTCGCCCGCCGCCGCGGCGAGCTCCTCGCGCGGCAGTGCGCGTTCGGAGCGGGCCTCGGTGACGACCACCCGGTCGGCGAAGCGGTGGACGTGCTCGAGCACGCCGTGGAGGTCCTTGTCGCCGAACATCGCGAGCACGGCGACGACCTCGCGGAAGTCGAAGGCCTCCTCGATGGTGTCGGCGAGGACGCGGGCGCCGTCCGGGTTGTGCGCACCGTCGACGAGGATCGTCGGCTCGCTCCGGAGGATCTCCGCGCGTCCCGGCGAATCGACCTGGGAGAACCCCTGGGCGACGGTCTCCGCATCGAGCGGCTTCTCCCCGTCGGACAGGAACCGCTCGCAGATGGCGAGCGCGAGCGCGGCATTGTGCACCTGGTGCGCTCCGTGGAGCGGGAGGAACAGGTCCGGGTAGATCCCGAACGCGCCGCGGAGCGTGACGAGCTGGCCGTCGACGGCCTGCTGCCGGGAGATCACGGCGAAGTCGCTGTCCTCCCAGGCCGCGCTCACTCCGCGCTCCTCGATCTGCGCGGTGAAGGCGGCTGCGGCCTCCGGGTCCTGCCGGGCCAGCACGGCAACCGGGTCCGGGGCCGGACTCGGGTCGACGGTGCGGTCGAGGATCCCGGCCTTCGTCGTGGCGATCGCGGTGAGATCGGGGCCGAGGAACGCGGTGTGGTCGAGGCCGACGGGGGTGAACCCGCACACCTGGGCGTCGGCGACGTTCGTCGAGTCCCATTCCCCGCCCATCCCGACCTCGAGCACCATGACGTCGACGGGGGCGTCGGCGAACACGGCGAGGGCGAGGACGGTGAGGGCCTCGAAGTACGTCAGCCGGGCCCGGCCGGCCGCCTCGAGCTCGGCGTCGACGACGGCGAGCACCGGCGCGATCTCGTCGTGCACGCGCACGAACACCGGTTCGGGCACCTCGGCGGAATCCACCGCGATGCGCTCGGTGACCCGGTGGAGGTGGGGGCTGGTGAAGCGGCCCACGCGCAACCCGTGCGCGGTGAGCAGCGCATCGACCATCCGGACGGTCGAGGACTTGCCGTTCGTGCCGGTGATGGTGATGACCGGCGCCGCGGTGTGGACGTCGCCGAGCAGCTCGCAGGCCCTGCGCGTCGCGTCGAGCCGCGGTTCGACCATCGTCTCGCCGGCCCGCGCGAGCAGCTCGGCGTAGACGCGGGCGAGGTCTGCGGTGCCGCGCGCGTCGGCCGGCAACGGGCGGTCCTCGGAGGTCCCCGTCACCGCCTCGACGGCAGGGGCGTCCGGGTCGTCGGGCAGGAGCGGGGCGAGCTCGCCGCCGGGGAGACCGTCGGGAAGCTCCTCGGGGAGGTGCTGATCCGTCATGCGCGGCTCACCTGCAGGCGCGCATCGGGGTGGAGCTCACCGGCCGGGAACACGCCCTCCTCGGACTCCGGCAGCGGTGCGGCGGTGAGCTCGAGCCGCTCGGTGAGCGTCTCCCCCTGCACCAGCTCGGTATGGGCGCGGAGGTGGTCGAGCGCGGGCTCGGGGGCGGAGATCGTCACCCGGATGCGGTCGGAGACGTTGAGGTCGAGCTGCTTGCGGGCGTTCTGGATCGCGCGCACGGTGTCGCGCGCCGCACCCTCCGCCTCGAGCTCGGGGGTCACGGCGGTGTCGAGGGCGACGAAGCCGGAGTCCATCGCGGCGAGCGCGGCATCGGCGCCCCCGGCGTCGGCGACCTCCTCGAGCGTGTACTCGCCGTCGACGAGCTCCATGCCGCCGGCGGTCACGACCCCGTCGACCACCGACCAGTCGCCGGTCTTCGAGCCCTTGATCGCCTGCTGCACCTGCTTGCCCAGGCGCGGGCCGGCCGCGCGGGCGTTGACGGTGAGCTTCTGCTCGAGGGTGAAACCAGCGGCCGCAGCCTTCTCGAGCGGCAGCACGGTGACCTGCCGCACGTTGAGCTCGTCGGCGATGATCGCGGTGAAGTCCTCGCCGAGCGCGGTGTCGGTGGCGACGGTGAGCCCGGCCAGCGGCAGCCGCACGCGCAGGCTGTTCGCCTTCCGCAGGCTCGAACCGGTGGAGCACACGTCCCGGGTCCGGTCCATCGCGGCCACGAGCTCGGGGTCGGCGGTGAACAGGGAAGCATCCGGGTAGTCCTGCAGGTGGACGGAGCGCTCGCCGGTGAGGCCGCGGTAGATCTCCTCGATGGTGAACGGGATGAGCGGGGCGGCGGCACGGAGGAACGCTTCGAAGCACGTGTAGAACACGTCGAAGGACTCGCGCGTGTCCGGGGTGCCGTCCCAGAACCGGCGCCGCGAGCGGCGCACGTACCAGTTGGTGAACATGTCGAGGTGCTCGCGCACCATGTCGCAGGCGCCCCAGATGTCGTAGGTGTCCATGCGGGCCTCGAAGGCGCGGAGGAAGTCGTGCGTCTTCGCCAGCAGGTAGCGGTCGAGCACCCGGGTCGACTCGTAGCGGGGGCGGGCGGCGTAACCGGTCTTCTCACCCGAGTCGGAGTCCGCGGAGTTCGCGTAGGTGGCGAAGAAGTGCCAGGCGTTCCACAGCGGCAGGATGACCTGGCGCACGCCGTCGCGGATGCCCTGCTCGGTGACGACGAGGTTGCCGCCGCGCAGGATCGGGCTCGACATGAGGAACCAGCGCATGGCGTCGGAGCCGTCGCGGTCGAGGACCTCGTTGACGTCGGGGTAGTTGCGCAGGCTCTTCGACATCTTCTGGCCGTCGGAGCCGAGCACGATCCCGTGGGAGATGCAGTTGAGGAACGCCGGGCGGTCGAACACCGCGGTGGCGAGCACGTGCAGGGTGTAGAACCAGCCGCGGGTCTGGCCGATGTACTCGACGATGAAGTCGCCCGGGAAGTGGTGGTCGAACCAGTCGCGGTTCTCGAACGGGTAGTGCACCTGGGCGTAGCTCATCGACCCGGAGTCGAACCACACGTCGAGGACGTCGGTGACGCGGCGCATCGTCGACCTCCCCGTCGGGTCGTCGGGGTTGGGCCGGGTGAGCTCGTCGATGAACGGGCGGTGGAGGTCGGGCTCCCCGGCCTCGTTGCGCGGCAGCCGTCCGAAGTCGGCCTCGAGCTCGGCGAGCGAGCCGTAGACGTCGGTGCGCGGGTGCTCGGGGTCGTCGGACACCCACACCGGGATCGGCGAACCCCAGAAGCGGTTGCGGGAGATCGACCAGTCGCGGGCGTTGGACAGCCACTTGCCGAACTGACCGTGCTTGACGTTCTCCGGCACCCAGGTGATCTGCTCGTTGAGCTCGACCATCCGGTCCTTGAAGGTCGACACCGCGACGAACCAGCTCGACACCGCGCGGTAGATCAGCGGGGTGCGGCAGCGCCAGCAGTGCGGGTAGGAGTGCTCGTAGGTCTCGTGGCGCACGAGCAGCGCGCTGCGCCCGGCGAGCGGACCGGTGTGATGCTTGAGGTCGGCGATGATCGGCTTGTTCGCGTCGAACACCTGCTGGCCGGCGTAATCGTCGACGGGGTGCTCGAAGCAGCCGCTGTCGTCGACGGGACGCGCCGCCCGGATGCCGTAGGTGTCGGTGAGGACCTTGTCCTCCTCACCGAAGGCCGGCGACTGGTGGACGATGCCGGTGCCGTCCTCGGTGGTGACGAAGTCGGCCTCGAGGATCGTGTGCATCCGCTCTCCGAACTCCTCCTGGCGTCCCTCGAAGTACGGGAACGGCGGCTCGTAGCGGCGGCCGGCGAGCTCGGGGCCGGGCACGGTGGCGACGACCTCGGGCTCGGCGCCGAGCTCGCTGGCGTAGGCGGCGAGGCGCTCGCGGGCGAGGACGAGGACATGCCCCTGCAGCTCGGGGGCGGCGTCCTCGCCGGGGAACACGGCGACGTACTCGACCTCGGGGTTCGCGGCGACGGCCTGGTTGCTCGGCACCGTCCATGGGGTCGTCGTCCAGATGAGGACGTACTGCTCGGCGGAGTCGACCTCGGCGCGGCCGGTGCCGAGCTCGACGGGATCGAGGAGCCGGTAGCCGATCGTCACCGAGGGGTCCTGACGCATCTTGTAGACGTCGTCGTCCATCCGGAGCTCGTGGTTGGACAGCGGGGTCTGATCGCGCCAGCAGTAGGGCAGCACGCGGTAGCCCTCGTAGACGAGGCCCTTGTCCCACAGCTGTTTGAACGCCCAGATGACGCTCTCCATGTACTCGACGTTGAGCGTCTTGTAGTCGTTGTCGAAGTCGACCCAGCGACCCTGCCGGGTGACGTACTCCTGCCATTCGTCGGTGTACTTGAGGACCGAGGCGCGGCAGGCGGCGTTGAACTCGGCGATGCCCATGTCGGAGATCTGGGACTTGTCGGTGATGCCGAGCTGGCGCTCCGCCTCGAGCTCGGCGGGCAGTCCGTGGGTGTCCCAGCCGAAGCGGCGCTCGACCCGCTTGCCGCGCATGGTCTGGTAGCGCGGCACGACGTCCTTGACGTAGCCGGTGAGGAGGTGGCCGTAGTGCGGCAGGCCGTTGGCGAAGGGCGGTCCGTCGTAGAAGACGAACTCGTTCTCCCCGTTCTCACCGGCGGGCCGGTTGTCGATCGAGGCCTGGAAGGTGCCGTCCTCCTCCCAGAACCGCAGCACATCGGCTTCGATGGCGGGGAACCGCGGAGAGGCGGTGAGCCCGAAGGCGGAGGTCGACTTCTTCGGGTAGAGCGGAGCGGAATCGTGCTGTTCGGTCATGAGCGTCCCTCGGGGTTCGTCCGGTTCGATGGTGTGTCGGTTCGATCCGTGCGAGGACGACATCACTGCCGCGGTACCACCCCGCTTATCCGCCCACCCGCCGGGTCGAGCCCGGACCTCCGACCTGCCCGGACCGATGTCGGGGCAGATGATCGGTCCGCGGCTCCGGTGGGGAGCGGATCGCTCATTCCTGCAGGCTGTGACGGGCCCACCCGTCCGGTTCTACTGGGCCGCGGCGCCACGCCCGAGGCGGACGCGCGCGGCTGTTCTTCCGAATGCTCCCCGGTGATGGCCGGATCAGCGCAGTTCCTCAGTCTAGCGCACGGCCGCACGGGGTCCAGTCCACCGTCGCGCCCGCGCGCCCGCTGCCGAACTGCGCGGTATCCGACGACTGCCGCGCAATTGCGCGCGCGGATTCGGATACCGCGCAGTTCGAGCCCGCTGGGCCGGCCGGGACCCCGGGGTCCAGGCGGGCCTCAGAGGCCCTGGTGCCTGGCGACCTTGTGCTGGGCGGCCTGGGCGATCGGGCGGATGACCATGAGGTCCACGTTGAAGTGGTGCGGCCGGGTGAGCGTGTAGACGACGGCGTCGGCGCAGTCCTCGGCGGTGAGCGGGTTCTCCACGCCCTCGTAGACCTTGTCGGCCTTCTCCTGGGATCCCAGCCGCTTGCGGGAGAACTCCTCGGTGGCGACCATGCCGGGAGCGATCTCGATGACCCGCACCGGCTGCCCGGCGAGCTCGAGGCGCAGGGTCGCGGCCGTCGAGTGCGAGCCGTGCTTCGCCGCGACGTACCCGCCGCCGCCCTCGTAGGCCTGGTGGCCGGCGGTCGAGGACATCACGACGATGTCGCCGCGCCCGGACTCGACGAGCGCAGGCAGCAGCGCCTTGACGCACCGCACCACGCCGAGCACGTTGATGTCGAACATCCGCCGCCAGCCGTCGACGTCGGCCTCGGCCACGGTGTCGGTGCCGAGCGCGAACCCGGCGTTCGCGACGAGCGCGTTGACGGGGCCTCCGGCGACGACCTGCTCGGCCATCCGGGCGACGTCGGCGTCGCTCGTCATGTCGGCGACGACGACCTCGGCCCCGGTCTCGGCCGCGAGCTCGGCGAGCCGGTCCTCGCGGCGGGCGACGGCGACGACGTCCCACCCCTCCCGGCGGAGGCGGCGGACGGTGGCCGCTCCGATTCCCGAGCTCGCTCCGGTGACGACTGCGCGCAGATTGGACATGGCTCCTCCGTGTTCCTGGTGGTCGAGTTCCCGGTCACCCGCGGTCACGGGTTCGGCGGTCCTGCGGCCAGCCTACCGGGGTGCGCCGCCGGTGGGCGGAACCGTGCCCGAGGCGCCCGCGGCCCGGCAGGACCGAGCCCGAGCCCCGCGGTTCCTGCACCGGCCGGCACGATCTGCACAGGATCCGCAGGCTCCTGCAGGTCGCGTGGGAGCCCCGACCGGTCGGCGAGCGACCGACGCCCCGGTGAGCGCGCTCAGCACCCGGGCGTCCCGAGGTGGGAGGGGCCGGACCCCGTCGACCCGGTGCCCGGAGAGCCGTCGCGGAGAGAGTCCTCGGCGGCGAGTCGGCGCATCCACCGGCGCGGCGGCCGCCCCTCCCCGAATGCGGCCCGCACGAGCGGGGTCCGCAGCGCGATCATCGTGAGGACGGTGCACACGAGGGTGTAGACGATCGGCATGACGAAGCCGTGGAGCGCGACGTCGCCGAGGCTCGACGGGCCGCCGATGAGTTCGCGCATGGGGAACAGGAGCAGCGGGTGGAGGAGGAACACGCCGAAGGAGTACGGATAGAGGCGAGTGAGGAGCCCGAACCCCGAGCGCATGGAGAAGTGGAGGAGGAGGTAGGCGGCGAGCGACATCGCCACGACCATGGGCGAGAGGTACTCGTAGGAGAACTTCCACGGCTTCTCCCCCGGGCCGAACCCCGCCCACAGGAAGGTCGACAGCACACCGGAGGCGAACACGAGTGCGGCGATCACGGCCTGCCGGCGGGTGAGGATCCAGTCGCGCAGCACCCAGCCGAGCACGTAGTAGCCCATCATCGGCAGGAAGCGGGTGGCCGCGTTGGACTCCCCGACCCCGAACGCCGAGGCGAAGATCCCGTCGGCCATCCCGATCCCGAGCAGGATGAGCGCGGTCCCCCACTGGACCCGCCGCGAGCCGTGCGTGGACAGGAGCCGCATGAACGGCGTGAGGAGCGTGAGCCCGGCGAGCACGTAGAGGAAGTAGAGCTGGACGAACGGCGAGCCCGAGGCGATCGCGAGGATCGGATCCCAGTCCGACTCCCGACCGCCCATGTAGTAGAGGCGGAACAGGACATATATCACGGTCCACACGACGAGCGGGATCCCGATCCGGAAGACCCGCTTGAGGAGGAACTCGCGTGGTCGGCCGCCCTTGGCCGGATCGAGGGCGAGCGCGCCGGCGATCATGAGGAACACCGGAACGGACCAGCGGGCGGAGGAGTCGATCGCATTGGCGAGCCACCACGCGCTCGTCCCGAGATCGGTGTACCGGGTCTCCACGGTGTCGCCGATCGCGTGGATCGCCACGACAGCGATGATCGCCAGCGACCGGGCGGGGTTCATCCAGCCGGTCGAGGTGGGCGGGGGGTTGTCCTCCCCCACGCGTCCGAGCAGTGCCATGCCACCATCGTGCCACGGCAGCGCGCCGCGACGGTCCCGCCTGTTTGGATTGCACCTGCACCGGTGCGAGAATCTGAGCACTATGACT
This sequence comes from Brevibacterium pityocampae, assembly GCF_039541555.1. Classification (NCBI taxonomy): domain Bacteria; kingdom Bacillati; phylum Actinomycetota; class Actinomycetes; order Micrococcales; family Brevibacteriaceae; genus Brevibacterium; species Brevibacterium pityocampae. Next base: position 38,891 of record NZ_BAABGL010000010.1, read on the forward strand.
CAACCTGCCTCGCGCACACATGACTCGGTGCATCTCCCGGACAAGCCGGCCCTCGAGGGCCTCAAGGACAAGTGGGACGCGAACTGGGGTGAGTCCGGCGTCTACGCGTTCGATCCCGACACGCAGCGCGACGCCGTCTACTCCATCGACACTCCCCCGCCCACCGCCTCGGGCTCCCTGCACGTGGGGCACGTGTTCTCCTACACCCAGACCGACATCATCGCCCGCTACCAGCGGATGACGGGGAAGAACGTGTTCTACCCGCTGGGCTGGGACGACAACGGCCTGCCCACCGAGCGGCGGGTGCAGAACTACTACGGCGTGCGGTGCGAGCCCAGCCTGCCCCACGAACCGGGCTTCACCCCGCCGGCCAAGCCGGCGAAGAACCCGCGGGACTTCGTGCCGGTGTCCCGGCAGAACTTCATCGAGCTGTGCGAGCAGCTGTCCGCCGACGACGAGAAGGTCTTCGAGGACCTCTTCCGCTCCGTGGGCCTGTCGGTCGACTGGAAGTACACCTACCGCACGATCGACGACACCTCGCGCGCGGTGAGCCAGCGGGCGTTCCTCGCCGACCTGGCGGGCGGCCACGCCTACTCCACCGATGCGCCGACGATGTGGGACGTGACCTTCGGCACCGCGGTCGCCCAGGCCGAGCTCGAGGACCGCGAGAAGGAGGGCGCCTACCACCGGGTGGCATTCCACCCGGCCGCCGCTGACGGCACCGCCGACACCTCCGTCGACCCGATCATCATCGTCACTTCGCGCCCGGAGCTCATCCCCGCCGTCGTCGCGCTCGTCGCCCACCCCGACGACGAGCGCTACCGGCCGTACTTCGGCACCACGGTGGTGTCCCCGCTGTTCGGCGTGTCCGTCGAGGTCCGCCCCCACGAGCTGGCGAAGGCCGACAAGGGCACCGGCATCGCCATGGTCTGCACCTTCGGCGACCTCACCGACGTCACCTGGTGGCGCGAGCTCGACCTGCCCACCCGCCCCGTGATCACCCGCGAGGGGCGTCTGGCCCGCGAGGTCCCCGAGTGGATCGCGGACTCGCCCAAGGCCGATGCGGCCGAGCTCTACACGCAGCTCGCCGGCAAGACGACCTTCACCGCCCGCAAGGACATCACCGAGCTCCTCCGGGAATCCGGCGACCTGCTCGCCGACCCGGAGCCGATCACCCACCCGGTGCCCTTCTACGAGAAGGGCGACAAGCCGCTCGAGGTCGTCACCAGCCGCCAGTGGTACATCCGCAACGGCGGGCGCTCGGCCGAGCTGCGCGACGCCCTCGTCGAGCGCGGGCGCGAACTCACCTGGTACCCCGGATTCATGCGCTCGCGCTATGAGAACTGGGTCGAGGGCCTCAACGGCGACTGGCTCGTCTCCCGCCAGCGCTACTTCGGCGTGCCGATCCCGCTGTGGTACCGCCTCGACGCCGAGGGCAGCCCCGACTACTCCTCTCCGATCGTGCCCGAGGATGCCGCGCTGCCCGTCGATCCGCAGGCCCAGGCTCCCACCGGGTTCAGCGAGGATCAGCGCGATCAGCCCGGTGGCTTCACCGGCGACCCGGACGTCCTCGACACCTGGGCGACCTCCTCGCTCACCCCGCAGATCGTCGGGGGCTGGTCGCGGGACCAGGCGCTGTTCGACACGGTCTTCCCGTTCGACCTGCGGCCGCAGGGTCACGACATCATCCGGACCTGGCTGTTCTCCACCGTGGTGCGCGCCAATTCGCTCAATGATTCGATCCCGTGGACGAACGCCGCGCTCTCGGGCTGGATCCTCGATCCGGACCGCAAGAAGATGTCGAAGTCCAAGGGCAACGTCGTCGTGCCGAGCGACATCCTCCAGGAGGCGAAGCCCGGGTTCGGCCCGGACGCCGTGCGCTACTGGGCCGCGAGCGCCCGGTTCGGCGCGGACACCGCCTACGACGTGTCGCAGATGCAGATCGGCCGGCGGCTGGCGATGAAGCTCCTCAACGCCTCGAAGTTCGCGCTCGCCCAAGGTGTGCATTCCCGACTCGTGGGACGCGGCGAGCTCATCACCGAGCCGCTCGACCGGGCGCTGCTGACCTCGCTGCGGGCCACCGTGGCCGACTGCGGCACCCATATGGCCGCCTACGACTATGCCCACATGCTCCGCGCCGCGGAATCCTTCTTCTGGGAGTTCACCGACGACTACGTCGAGCTCGTCAAGGACCGGTCCTACGGCGCCGACGGGGAGGCCGCCCAGCTGTCGGCGCATGCGACGCTGGCCACCGCACTCGACGTGCTGCTGCGACTGTTCGCCCCGATCACGCCCTTCGTCACCGAAGAGGTGTGGTCGTGGTGGCGCGAGGGCTCCGTCCACCGGACCGCCTGGCCGACCGTCGAAGCGCTGCCGGAGTTCTCCGCCGCCGAGGCGCCCGCCGGCATGCTCGCCGACGTCGCGACGGTGCTCGGCGAGGTGCGCCGCACGAAGACCGAGGCGAAGGTCTCGCAGAAGACGGAGATCACCCGCGCCGTGGTCACAGCCGTTCCCCGGATCATCGAGCTCGTCACACTGGCGGAATCTGACCTGCGTGCCGCCGGCCGGGTGAAGGACTGGGAGCTGCGTGCCGTCGACGGTGCGGAGCTCGCCGTCGCCGAAGTCGAGTTCGCTATGGCGGATCCGCAACGCTGAGGCCTCGTCCACGGAGCTCCGGGGATCTAGGCTGGGGAGTGCGAGCCACCGCTCGCACTCCCCTTCTTTGTCGTCACGAGGAGCCCCTGATGCGAAGCGAACTCTTTGCCAAGCGCAATGCCGAACAGGAGAGCAACCAGCGCTGGACGATGCAGTCGTCCAAGATGCTGCGCGCGCTCGTCACCCCCGATGCCCCGATGGTCGCCACGAAGGGCGCGATGGTCGCCTACCAGGGCAACGTCGAGTTCACCCACCAGGGCTCCTCGTCCGTCGGTCAGTTCCTCAAGAAGGCGATGACGAACGAGGACACCCCGATGATGCGGGTCGAGGGCCACGGCGAGGTGTTCTTCGCCCGGCAGGCCGCGAACATCTTCATGATGCAGCTCGAGGGCCAGCAGGACGCCCTCACGGTGAACTCCTCGAGTCTGCTCGCCTTCGATGCGAACCTCGCCTGGGACATCAAGCGGATCAAGGGCGTCGGAGCGCTCGCCGCCGGTGCCGGCCTGTTCAACCTCGAGATGTCCGGGACCGGCACCGCCGCGGTGTGCTGCCAGGGCGATCCGATGATCCTCGACTGCTCGCGCACCCCGACCTTCGTCGACCCGCAGGCCGCCGTGTGCTGGTCGGCCAACCTCGCACCGAGCATCAAGTCCGCGGTGAGCGTGGGGTCGTTCTTCGGCCGCGGGTCCGGGGAGAGCTTCCAGCTCGTGTTCCACGGTCCCGGCTTCGTCGTCGTGCAGCCCTCGGAGGGCTACGGTCAGACCGTCGCCACGCAGTGATCCGGGGAGACAGCGGATGCCCGGTGCGGACCATACGGTCCGCACCGGGCATCCGTTCTCCGCTGTCCGGTCAGGCGGACTTGGGCCTGCGCTGCTGGGGTTCGGAGTCCTTCTTCGGCACGATCGTCGGGGCGGCGTTGCTCTCCACCACCGCCTTGGTGACGACCACGGAGCCGACGTCGTCGCGGCTCGGGATGTCGAACATCACCGGCTGGAGCACCTCCTCCATGATCGAACGGAGGCCGCGCGCACCGGTGCCGCGCAGCAGTGCGAGGTCGGCGATCGCCTCGAGCGCCTCGGACTCGAACTCGAGCTCCGCCCCGTCGAACTCGAACATCTTCTGGTACTGCTTGACGAGCGCGTTCTTCGGTGCGGTGAGGATCGACATGAGCGCCTCGCGGTCGAGGTTCGACACCGTGGCGAGCACCGGCAGGCGGCCGATGAACTCCGGGATCAGCCCGAACTTGAGCAGGTCCTCCGGCATGAGCTCGGAGTAGAGGTCGTCCTCGTCCTGCTTGGACTGGATGAGGGCCCCGAAGCCGATGCCGTGCTTGCCCTTGCGGGAGGCGATGATCTCCTCGAGGCCGGCGAAGGCGCCGGCGACGATGAAGAGCACGTTCGTCGTGTCGATCTGGATGAAGTCCTGGTGCGGGTGCTTGCGCCCGCCCTGCGGAGGCACCGAGGCCTGTGTGCCCTCGAGGATCTTGAGCAGCGCCTGCTGCACACCCTCGCCGGACACATCGCGGGTGATCGACGGGTTCTCCGACTTCCGTGCGATCTTGTCGATCTCGTCGATGTAGATGATGCCGGTCTGCGCCCGCTCGACGTCGAAGTCGGCGGCCTGGATGAGCTTGAGGAGGATGTTCTCCACGTCCTCGCCGACGTAGCCGGCTTCAGTCAGCGCCGTGGCGTCCGCCACGGCGAACGGCACGTTGAGGCGCTTCGCGAGAGTCTGGGCGAGGTAGGTCTTGCCGGAGCCCGTGGGGCCGACGAGGAGGATATTCGACTTCGCGATCTCGACGCCGGAATCCGCGTCCGACCCGGAGTCGGTGAGTGCGCGGATGCGCTTGTAGTGGTTGTACACCGCGACGGCGAGGGCCTTCTTCGCCGGCTCCTGGCCGACGACGTACTCCTGGAGGAAGTCGTAGATCTCGCGCGGGCGGGGCAGCTCCGTCTCCTCGACCTCTGCGGTCGATTCGTTGAGCTCCTCCTCGATGATCTCGTTGCACAGGCCGATGCACTCATCGCAGATGTAGACGCCCGGCCCGGCGATGAGCTTCCGGACCTGCTTCTGGGACTTCCCGCAGAAGTTGCACTTGAGCAGGTCAGCACCCTCAGTTCCGCGAGCCACTGTCACAACCTTTCAGCGGGGCATGTGCCCTCAAGACTATCCCTGTTCGGATGAACACCTCAACAGCATTCCACATCCCGCTGACACGGCGCCGGACCCGGCTCCGGAGGCGTGTCGAGGAACCGGGCCCGCGGCCGGCGGCGGCCGTGTGCGCGACGGTCCCGAATGCGCAACGGGGCGCGGACCTCTGCGGTCCGCGCCCCGGGCGCCCGGCGCCGTTCGCGGCGTCGGGGATGAGACCGATCCTCAGCGCACGGCCTTGCGCGAGGTCAGCACCTGGTCGACCAGACCGTAGTCGAGCGCCTGGTCGGCGGTGAGGAACAGGTCGCGCTCGATGTCGCTCGACACCTGCTCGGCCGTCTTGTTCGAGTGGGACGCCAGGGTCTCCTCGAGCCAGGTCCGCATGCGCAGCACCTCGGCGGCCTGGATCTCGATGTCCGAGGCCTGCCCGTGACCCTGCCCCTGCATGGACGGCTGGTGGATGAGCACACGGGCGTTGGGCAGCGCGAGGCGCTTGCCCTTGGTGCCCGCCGCGAGCAGCACTGCCGCCGCGGAGGCCGCCTGGCCCAGGCACACCGTCTGGATCTCCGGCTTGACGTACTGCATGGTGTCGTAGATCGCGGTGAGGGCGGTGAACGAGCCGCCCGGTGAGTTGATGTAGAGGGTGATGTCGCGGTCGGGGTCCTGCGACTCGAGGACGAGCAGCTGGGCCATGACGTCGTCGGCCGACGTGTCGTCGACCTGCACGCCGAGGAAGATCACGCGGTCCTCGAACAGCTTGGTGTACGGATCCTGCCGCTTGAAGCCGAACGGGGTGCGCTCCTCGAACTGCGGCATGACGTAGCGCGAGGTCGGCATCTGGCCGGCGGCGGCCCACGGTGAGAGATTCGTCATTCTTCTGACTCCTTGGTTCTTCAGTTGAGCGCGGACTCGCCGGACATGTCCTCCGAGCCGGTGATGACCCGGTCGATGAACCCGTACTCGCGGGCCTCCTCGGCGGTGAACCAGTGGTCGCGGTCGTTGTCCTTGAGGATCTGCTCGAGCGACTTCCCGGTCTGCTCGGCGGTGAGCTCGGCCATCTGCTTCTTCATGTGGAGGATGAGCTCGGCCTGGATCTTGATGTCCGTGGCCGTGCCGCCGATCCCGCCGAGCGGCTGGTGCATGAGGATGCGCGCGTGCGGGGTGGCGTAGCGCTTGCCCTTGGCGCCCGAGGACAGGAGGAACTGGCCCATCGAGGCGGCCATGCCCATGGCCACGGTGCCGACGTCGGGCTTGACGTGCTGCATGGTGTCGTAGATCGCCATGCCGGCAGTCACCGAGCCGCCGGGCGAGTTGATGTAGAGCCAGATGTCCTTGTCCGGGTCCTCCGCGGCGAGCAGCATCATCTGAGCACAGATCATGTTGGCGTTCTCGTCCCGCACCTCCGAGCCGAGCCAGATGATGCGCTCCTTGAGAAGGCGGTTGAAGATGTGGTCATCGAGGCCCAGTCCCCCGGTTCCGCCTGCGGAAACCGGTGAGGCGAACTCGTGTGTGCTCACGTTTCACTCCTGTTGTCTGTTGCTGTCCTGTACTGGACTCTAACCGCTGCATCCGGGGATTTAGTCCCCGACCGTCCGGTGTTCGCCCTCAGCGTGATCGGCCCCGGCGCGGCCCTCACTGAGCCGCACACAGGACGCGCCGCAGCGAGCGCCGGACCGCCTGGAAGGCGTCTGCCCCCGGGCCCGGAATGGGCCGGCGCGAGGTGACACGAGAGTGCCCGGACGACGACGGCGGGCACGGTGTGCACCGTGCCCGCCGTCGGGTGACCGGACCGCCTCGCAGCGGACCGGCGCGAACTCACTCGGAGTCGGAGTCCGCCTTCTCGTCCTTCTTCGCCGCGGCCTTCTTGGCCGCCGGCTTCTTGGCGGCGGCCTTCTTCGCCGGCGCCTTCTTCTTGGGCGCGTCCTCGGCATCGGCCTCGGCGTCGTCCTTCTTCGCGGCAGCCTTCTTCGGAGCGGCCTTCTTGGCCGGGGCCTTCTTCTCGGCCGTCTCCTCGGAGTCGGCCTTCTCGCCGGAGTCGGACCCCGCCTCGGCGTCGGTCGACTCGACAGCCGCCTCGACCTCCTCGGAGTCCTCCTCGTCCTCACCCGGGGCGGTGGTGAACGCGGTCATGTCGACGGTGCTGCCGTCGGCATCGACGACCTTCGCCCCGGCGAGCACCTCGGCCAGGGCCTTGCGGCGCGCGACCTCCGACACGATGGCCGGGACCTGGTTGTTCGAGTCGAGCGCCTGCGCGAACTCGTTGGGGTTCATGCCGTACTGCTGGGCCGCGGAGATGATGTACTCGATGAGCTCCGGCTGCGAGACGTCGACGTTCTCGGCCTCGACGACCGCGTCGAGCACGAACTGGGTGCGCAGGGTCTTCTCCGTCTCCGCGGTGACCTCGGCGCGGTGCTCGTCGTCCTCGAGCCGGTTCTCCTGCTCGAGGTGGCGGTGCACCTCGTCCTCGACGAGCTTGGCCGGGACGGGGACGTCGAGCTTCTCGATGAGGAGCTCGAGGACCTTGTCGCGCGCCTGCACGCCCTGGTCGAACTCCTTCTGCTTCGCGGCCTGCTCGCGCAGGTCGGCCTTGAGCTCGTCGATCGTGTCGAACTCGCTGGCGAGCTGCGCGAAGTCGTCGTCGGCCTCGGGGAGCTCGCGCTCCTTGACGGCCTTGAGGGTGATCGCGACGAGACCGGTCCTGCCGGCGTGCTCGCCCCCGGCGAGAGTGGACTCGAAGGAGGTCTCCTCCTCGGCGGACAGCCCGTCGAGTGCCTCGTCCATACCCTCGAGCATGGTGCCGGCACCCACCTGGTAGGAGATGTCGGAGGCCGAGTCGATCTCCTCGCCGTCGACGGTGGCGGTGAGGTCGAGGGTGACGAAGTCGTCCTTCTGCGCCGGGCGGTCGACGGTCTTGAGGGTGCCGAAGCGGCTGCGGAGGTCGGTGAGCTCCTTCTCGACGTCCTCGTCGGAGACCTCGAAGGTGTCGACCTCGACGCTCAGGGTGTCGTAGGCGGGGAGCTCGATCTCGGGGCGGACGTCGACCTCGATGGTGAAGGTGAGATCGCCCTCCTCCGTGCCGTCGAGGCCGGGGATCGCGGTGACTTCGACCTCGGGCGAGCCGAGCGGGCGGAGCTCGTGCTCGTCGATGGCTTTGCGGTAGAGGTCGTCGAGGCTGTTGTTCACGGCCTCCTGCAGGACCGCCGGGCGACCGACGCGCTGGTCGATGATCCGCGCAGGGACCTTGCCGCGGCGGAATCCGGGGATGGAGACCTGCTTGGCGATCTCCTTGTACGCCGCGTCGATGCTCGGCTTGAGTTCGGCGTAGGGCGCTTCAACGCTGAGCTTGACCCGCGTGGGGTCGATGTTCTCGACGGAGCTCTTCACAGTAAACCTCTCGTTGGGACAGAAGGTAGGGGGATCCGGCTCACTCGCCGGATTGCAGACCGCCCTACACCCTATCCCAGACCGTTCGACGGGCGAAAATCCGCCGGAGCAGGGTCCGCGGCGGCCACCCGCCCGACCACGGAGTGAACACCGGATGTCGACGATCCGAACGCACGCACACATGCGCATACGTCGCTCTAGGGTGGAGGTGATCACGGTTCCCGGGCCACCGGGCCCGGCGGCTGCGATCGGGCCGGCGACACCGGCCCGCCCCGGAACGCATCAACAGGAGTGAGGCATCCATGCGTGCGATCGTGTTCGAGGACTACAAGACCTTCCCGACCCTCAAGGAGATCGACCGACCAACCCCGGGCCCCGGGGAGGTGCTGCTCAAGGTCGCCGGCGCCGGCGCCTGCCACTCCGACGTCGCGATCTACGACGTGTTCGAGGCCGACACCCCGGGTCGCGTGCCGCCCTCGTTCGTGCTCGGCCACGAGAACTCCGGCTGGGTCGAGGAGCTCGGCCCCGGGGTCGAGGGGTTCGAGAAGGGCGACGCCCACCTCGTCTACGGGCCGGTCGGCTGCGGCCGGTGCAAGGCCTGCTCACGCGGGCAGGACACCTACTGCGAGAACCAGGCGACGAACCCCTACATGGGCATCGGGCTGGGCCGCGACGGCGGGATGGCGGAGTACGTGTCCGTCCCCGCCCGCAACCTCGTGCCGCTCGGCGATGCCGACCCGATGGCCGCCGCTCCCCTGTCCGATGCCGGCCTCACCCCGTACCACGCGATCAAGCTCGCGCTGCCGCAGCTAGCCGGCGGCGGGAAGACCGCGCTCGTCATCGGCCTGGGCGGGCTCGGTCAGATCGGGGTGCAGATCCTCCGCGCGCTCACCGGTGCGACGATCATCGCCACCGACATGAAGCCCGAGGCGATGGCCCAGGCGGAGAAGTACGGTGCGGTGACCGTGCCGGGCGGGGACGATCAGGTCGATCGGATCCGCGAGCTCACCGGCGGTCGCGGGGTGGACGCGGTGTTCGACTTCGTCGGCGCGGCTCCGACGATCGGGGTCGCGATGGCCTCGGTCGCGGTGCAGGGCCGGGTGACGATCGTCGGGATCGACGGCGGCGCACACCCCTGGTCGTTCTTCACCGCGCCCAACGAAGCGGAGCTGACGAGCACGTACTGGGGCACGATCGAGGACCTCCACGAGGTCGTCGCGATGTACCGCGCCGGTCAGATCGTGCCGGAGGTCGAGCGCTTCTCGCTCGACGACGGGCTCGAGGCGTACCGGAGGCTCCAGGCCGGCGAGCTGTCCGCCCGCGCCGTGGTGGTCCCCCACAGCAGCTGAGGAGCCTGATCGTCGGGAGCCGGCGATGCACGAGGGCCCGCGGACCGATCGGTCCGCGGGCCCTCCGCCGTCGGGGTGACAGGATTTGAACCTGCGACCCTCTGCTCCCAAAGCAGATGCGCTACCAAGCTGCGCTACACCCCGGGGTCCCCTCGAATCATAGTCAGGCGTTCTCGATTGCCCTAATCACCCGGGCCGGATCACCCGGGCCGATGGGGATGCGGGTTTTGCCAAACCGCCCGCCTCTGGTCTAGAGTCGGTCTCGCACATTCGGGGATGTAGCTCAATGGTAGAGCCTCAGTCTTCCAAACTGATGGTGCGGGTTCGATTCCCGTCATCCCCTCCGAACAGAAGCGCCGCTGGTGACAGCGGCGCTTCTGCATTCTCGGGTACCCACCTCGGGACCCGGCGGGGTCACTGCGGGCGACGGCCCGGTTCCATGGACGCAGCCGCCGAGGTGCCGGCCGCCCGGCCATCTCCACGCGCACCCGCATCCGTGCCTCCGGTCCCGCTCGCCTCGTCTCCCGCGCCGTCCGACCGCTCGGAATCGAGCACCAGGCGCGTCTCCTCGGGAGGCAGCCCGGCGAACTCGACGAGCCGCCTGCGGTCGATCGCATGGATCACCAGATAGGTGACGATCGACAGGGGCAGACCGAGGAACACCGGGTGGATGCCGAACGGCCCGCCCAGCAGGGTCCAGCCGATCGACACGACGAGACCGACCCACATCGAGGTCAGCGCGGCGCGTCCGGACACCCGCGTGAAGTACAGCGCCACGATGGCGGGGAACAGGAGGCCGGACACGAGCATGGCCGTTCCGGTCACCCACAGCTCGACGAGCACCGGCACCGCGAGCGCGAGGACGAGCGCGATCACCGCAGTGATGACGACCGCGATCCGGCTCCAGCGCAGGAGCGCCTTCTGCGAGGTGTCCTTGGCCAGTCGGGGTTTGATGACGTCGTTGACGATCGACGACGCGCCGCACATGAAGAACGAGTCCGCGCACGAGATCACCGTCGCCATGAGAGCGACGATGAGGATGATGACGACCTCGAAGGGGAGCAGCTCGGCGATGAGCTCGTAGTACACGAGGGTCGGGTCCTCGGATTCGAGTCCGATGCCGAACCGGGCCCAGACGCCGATCCAGATCACCATGACCATCGTTGCGGTCATGAGCGCCAGCGCGATCCAGTACCCCTTGATCACCGTCTTGAGGTCCTTGCCCGCCCAGGCGCGCTGCCACAGGTCCTGCCGGACGAGCTGGTAGGCGCCGACGGTGAGCGCGTAGACGGCCACCTCGGCGAAGCCGATCCCCATCGGATCCATGAGCTTACCGAGCCCCTGGGCCTCGGCGTTGGCCTGCACCTGGCTGAAGTCCCCGGCGGCGACGAGGACGAGGACGAACAGCCCGAACACCGCGATGGTCTGCAGGGTGCCGTGGAACGCGTCCTGCCACACCACGGCCTTGAGACCGCCGAACACCGTCTTGATCGTGAGCATGACGGCGGAGATGATGATCGCCGCGGTCATGGGGACGTTGGCGATGAGGTTGAGGATGAGGCCGATCGACACGAACTGCATGCCGGTGATCGCGCAGTAGGCGGTGAGCACGGCGATCGTCGTCGGGATGCGGGCCGCGGAGCCGAAGCGGTGCGCGGTGAAGTCGCCGATCGTCACATAGTTGTTCTTCTCCCCGAGCACCCGGATGCGCTTGATGAAGAAGACCGCCATGAGCACGCTGGCGAGGATGATGCCGGCGTTGAACCACTGCTGACCCATGCCGAGCGAATAGCCGTTGGTGATGAGGCCGAGCAGGATCGAGCCGCCGATCGCGGTGCCGACGTAGGTGAGGATGAGGGGGAACAGCGTCACGCTGCGCGAGGCGACGTTGTAGTCCTCGTAGGTCTTGATCTGCTTGAGTCCGATCCACACCGAGACCCCGATGAGGAAGAAGAAATAGGCGATGGTGATGACGGTGAGGATGACCTGCTGGTCTCCTGAATAGAGCATGAGTGCGTCCTCTCGGCGGTGTCCGGTGGGCGTCAGTTCGGTGAGACGGGCTCCCCCGCCAGGTACACCCCGACCGGGGTGAAGTCCTTGAGCTCCTCGACGTCGACCTCGAACGGACTGCGCTCGTAGACGCCGAAGTCCGCGTGCGCTCCGACGGCGATCGTGCCGAGCGTGTCCTCCTCGAACGTCGCATAGGCGGCGAGCGAGGTGTAGGCGGCGAGCGCCTCGGCCACGGTGATGTTCTGCACGGTGTCGAGCACCTGGCCCGAGGAGCTCTTCCGGGTCACGGCGCCGTAGATCCCCTCCCACGGATTGCCGTTGGTGACAGGGACATCGGAGTTGCCCGGTGCCACGATCCCCCGATCGATGAAGGTCCGGTGGGGGTAGACCCGCTCCATCCGCTCGGCTCCGAGGACGTCGAGGTAGCTGTCGCCGATGTGATAGACGAACCCGACGGAGGAGGCTGCGATGATGCCGTGGCGGGCGAGCGCATCGAGGTTCTCGTCGCTCGGCAGGGTGCAGTGCTCGATCCGCGCCCGCATCTCTTCGACCCGGCCCATCAGGCCGGTGCGCTCGAGCGCACGCAGCGCCTGGTCGATCGCGGCGTCCCCGATCCCGTGGATCGCCGGACGCAGGCCGTGCTCGAGCGCGCGACGCACGGCCGCCGTGATCTCCTCGTCGTCGTAGTAGAGGATCCCGGTCTCGTCGCTGTGCTCATAGGGGCATGTCAGCGCGGCGGTCTGGCCTCCGACTCCCCCGTCGAGCACGAACTTCATTCCCTGGATCCGGACCATGTCGTCGCCGAGGCCCGAGGTGATCCCGGCGCCCACCGCGGCGGGCAGGAGCCCCTTCATCCCCATCTGGTCGAGCGCCCACAGCCACGGCCGGACCCGGACGCCGAGCCGGTCGGCGCGGTTGAGGGCGGTGTAGAGGCGCATCTCCGCAGAGCCCGTGGACATGTCGTTGACGGTGGTGACTCCCCATTCGGCGAACTTCGCCTGGGCGAGCGCGAATCCGCGTTCGAGCATCTCCGGGGTGTAGGCGGGGATCTGCAGGAGGTCCTGGGCGGCCTCCTGGAGGATCCCGGTGGGCTCGCCGGTGTCCGGGTCGCGCACGAGCCGTCCGCCCGCCGGGTCCGCGGTGCTCGCGTCGATCCCCGAGAGCTCGAGCGCCTTCGAGTTCGCGAGTGCGATGTGCCGGCAGCCGCGGATGAGGACGACCGGGTGATCGGGGGCGACCGCATCGAGATCCTGCCGGGTGGGGACCCTCCGGTCGTCGAGGTAGCCCTCGAGCCAGCCCGCCCCGCGGATCCAGCCGTCGGCCGGCGGATCCTGTACGGCCGCGGCGACCGCGTCCTGGATCGCGGCGATCGACCCCGCGCTCTGCGGCGTCACATCGACCTCGAGAAGCGTTCGCGCGAGCATCGCAGGATGGCCGTGGCTCTCGATGAAGCCGGGCAGCAGGTACTGCCCGGCGAGGTCGACGGTCCGGGAGTCGGGGTCGGCCCGAGCCCAGTCCGGGGCGGCCTCGTCGATCGAGCGGACCCGGCCGTCGACCACCGTGACGGTCCGCGGTGGCGAGAACGAATCCCCTTCGAACACCCGGGCATTGGCGAAGATCCTGACGGTCACATGCTCTCCTTCGTCGACGTGTGACCAAGGTAACACGGGTGATCCGACCGTCGGAGCACAGTGCTGGGCCGGTGCCGAGGCCCCGGTCGCCGTGCCCGGCGGCCCGACCTGCGACACTGGGACGGTGAGCTCATCCTTCGAATCCCGTACAGCGTCCCCCGGCAGCGCCCATCCGAGCCGGCACGGTGCGTTCTCGCTCGGGTCGCTCGCGACCCTGCTGGTCTCCATCGCTGCCGTGCTGCTCTTCGGCTTCATGTCCGACTGGGGCTATCTCCCGCTCGTCGCTGGGGTCGCGCTCGGGTTCGTCGCGGCGGCCTCGCTCGGCCGCGACCTGCTGCTCATCGCGCTCGCGCTCGGCCTCATCAGCCTGATCTCCGTCGAGGCGGACATCACCTGGGGCAACATCGCGCTCATGGGTGTTGTGCTGTCCGGAGCCGTCATCATCCCGTACGTCATCAGCCGGTACGGGTACAAGGACCGGGCGATCGTGTTCCCGCGCCGTCAGGGCCGCCCGTGGTCGAAGCTCGAATGGGGCTGGCTGTTCGCAGTCCTGTTCCTCGGCTGGCTCATCCTGCCGCGCTACTTCATCTCCTCCGGGGTCTATCAGAACTGGCCGGCGGTGGAGACCCCGAGCGAGATCATCCGGCTGTTCCTCGGTGTCAACGCCGTCGGCATCTGGGACGAGCTGTTCTTCATCTGCACGATCTTCGCGCTCCTCTACCGCCACTTCTCGTTCTGGACGGCGAACGTGCTCACCTCGATCATCTTCGTGTCGTTCCTGTGGGAGCTCGGCTACCAGTCGTGGGGACCGCTGCTGACCATCCCGTTCGCGCTCGTCCAGGCGGTGATCTTCACCCGCACGAAGTCCCTGCCGTACACGATCACCGTGCACCTGCTGTTCGACCTCATCGTGTTCCTCACCATCGTCCACGCCCATCACCCGGAGTGGATCCCGATCTTCTGGTACTGACCTGCTGGTGCCGAGACAGCGATATCCTGCGGTTCCGTTCTCAGGAACCGCAGGATATCGCCGTTTCGCGGTGGAGCGGGAAGGCCGGGGTCAGACGGTGCCGGTGTCCTCGAAGGAGCGGATGATCCCGATCCGGCGCTCGTGGCGCTCGTCGGCGGAGAACGGCTCGGCGAGGAATGCGTCGACGATCGCGAGCGCCTCGGCCTCGGGGTGCTGGCGGGCACCCACGCTCACCACCCAGGCATCGTTGTGCTGCCGGGCGAGCTGCGCGGTGTCGGTGTTCCAGGCGAGGGCCGCCCGTGCGCCGCGGACCTTGTTCGCCGCGATCTGCTCACCGTTGCCGGAGCCGCCGATCACCACGCCGAGCGAGTCGAGGCCGGACTCGCGGTCGGCCACCACGCCCTGCGCCGCCTCGATGCAGAACGCCGGGTAGTCGTCGAGCGCGTCGTACTCGAGCGCGCCGTGGTCGACGACCTCGTACCCGCCGGCGTCCAGGTGCCGCTTGAGCGTCTCCTTGAACTCGTAGCCGGCGTGGTCGGTCCCCAGATGAACTCTCATGTCTCCCCCATCGATCGAAGCCGTCGGTCGGGCCGCGGCTCCGCGGTCGTGCGGCCACCGGTGCCGATCAGTCGAAGATCGGGCCCTCGGTCCGGGTGCGCTTGAGCTCGTAGAAGCCGGGCGTGGAGGCCATGGCGAGCACTCCGTCGAACAGTGTACCGGCCGCCTCGCCCTTGGGCGCCGGGGTGACCACGGGGCCGAAGAACGCGGTGTCGCCGACCGCGACGACCGGGGTGCCGACGTCCTCGCCGACCTTGGAGATGCCCTCCTGGTGCGAGGCGCGCAGCTGCTCGTCGTAGTCCGTGGAATCCGCTGCGGCGGCGAGCTCGGCGGGCAGGCCGACCTCGGCGAGCGATTCGGCGATGACCGCGGCGTAGTCGGTGCTGCCGCCGGGATGGATCCGGGTGCCCATCGCGGTGTAGAGGGCAGGGACGACGTCCTCGCCGTGCTGGTCCGCGGCGGCGACGATCACGCGCACCGGGCCCCAGGCCCGATCCATCTTGGCGCGGTAGTCCTCGGGCAGGTCCCGGCCCTCGTTGAGCACCGCGAGGCTCATGACGTGGAAGCGCACCTCGACGTCGCGGACCTTCTCGACCTCGAGCGCCCAGCGGGAGCTCATCCAGGCCCAGGGGCAGGTGGGGTCGAACCAGAAGTCCAGGGTGGTCGTCGACATCGATCGGTCCTCTCTGCGGGCCCGCGGGTCCGGCTCTCCGGCCCGCTCCCGCGCGCAACGGTGACGGTGAATCGCGGGGCCCCGCGCCTCGGCGGCGGCGTCCGCACTTCGTGGAACAATGATCCAGCAGTGATCATTCCACACCCGACCCGCCCGGGAGGCCCATCGATGCCGCAGCACAACCTCACCCGCGCCGAGGCGCAGACCCGCGCCGCGCTGCTCTCCGTCCAGTCCTACGACATCACGCTCGTGCTCGACGGGCAGGGCGAGGACTTCCGCTCGGTGACGCGGGTGACGTTCTCCGCCGAGGAGGGCGCTGCGACGTTCATCGACGCGATCACCACGCACGTCGAGTCGATCACCCTCAACGGCGAGGAGCTCGATCCGACCGCGCTCGTCACCCCGGGCCGGATCGCGCTGCCGGGGCTCGCCGCGGAGAACGTTCTCACCGTCGACGCCCGCTTCGCGTACATGAACACCGGCGAGGGCCTCCACCGATTCGTCGACCCGGTCGACGACGAGACCTACCTCTACACGCAGTTCGAGGTGCCCGACGCCCGCCGCGTGTTCCCGGTGTTCGAACAGCCCGATCTCAAGGCGTCCTTCTCCTTCACCGTGCTCGCCCCGGACCACTGGACCGTCGTGTCGAACTCCCCCACCCCACAGGCCGGGGAGGCCGCGGAGCCGGCCGCCCGGCTCGGGATCGACGCCGCCGGCCTGAGCACCTGGCAGTTCGCCCCCACGCCGCCGATCTCGAGCTACATCACCGCGATCATCGCCGGGCCGTACCGCGGCGTGTTCTCCTCCCTGCGCAGCTCCGACGGGGAGGACGTCGAGCTCGGCGTCTACTGCCGCGCCTCGCTGTTCGAGCACCTCGACGCGGACGACATCCTCGACATCACCCGCGCGGGCTTCGAGTTCTACGAGCGCATCTTCGGCACGCCGTACCCGTTCGAGAAGTACGACCAGCTCTTCGTCCCCGAATTCAATGCCGGGGCGATGGAGAACGCCGGTGCGGTGACCTTCCTCGAGAACTACGTGTTCCGCTCCCGCCCCACCCGGGCGATGGTCGAGCGCCGCGCGGTGACGATCCTCCACGAGCTCGCGCACATGTGGTTCGGCGACCTCGTGACGATGCGCTGGTGGAACGACCTGTGGCTCAACGAGTCCTTCGCGGAGTTCATGTCGACGCTCGCCACCGCGGAGGCGACCGAGTTCACCGATGCGTGGACGACCTTCGCCACCTTGGAGAAGGCCTGGGCCTACCGGCAGGACCAGTTGCCGAGCACCCACCCGATCGTCGCGCCGATCGAGGACCTCGCCGACGTCGAGGTCAACTTCGACGGCATCACCTACGCCAAGGGCGCATCGGTGCTCAAGCAGCTCGTCGCCTGGGTGGGACGCGAGGAGTTCTTCACCGGCGTGCAGCGGTACTTCGAGTCGCACGCCTGGTCGAACACCGAGCTCTCCGATCTCATGGTCGAGCTCGCCGAGGCCTCCGGTCGCGACCTCTCGGCGTGGACGGCCCTGTGGCTCGAGGAGTCCGGGGTCACCCTCATGCGGCCGCGGCTCGAGCGCGCCGCCGACGGCACCGTGTCCGCGCTGTCGATCGAGCAGACGCCGGTCGAGCTGCCGGGGCAGCCCGTGCCGAGCCTGCGCCCGCAGCGCATGGGGGTCGGCCTCTATTCCCTCGGGACCGACGGCATCTTCGCGCGTACGGAGTTCCACGAGATCGACATCGACGGCCCCACCGCGCAGGTGCCGCTCACCGGGACCGGGGGCACCGGCGCAGAGCGTGCCGGGACCGGGCACGCCGGGGTCGAGGCGGCTCCCGTCGTCGTCGTGGTCAACGACGCCGACCTCGCCTATGCGAAGGTCCGCTTCGACGAGCTCAGCCTGCGCACCGCGATGGAGCACCTCAGCGGCTTCACCGACTCGCTCACCCAGCTCATGGTGCTCTCCACGGTGTGGGACATGGTGCGCGACGGGGAGCTCTCCGCCCGCGCCTACATCGACATGCTGTGCACCCATCTGCCCGCTGTCACCCATTCGACCGGTCTGCTCGTGCAGATGCGCCAGCTCACCACCGCGCTCACCGCCTACCTGCCGCCGGCCGATCGGCCGCAGGCCCGCGCACAGGTGGCCGCCGCCCTGCAGCGGATGATGCATGCCGCGCCCGCAGGCTCGGACCAGCAGCTCCAGTTCTTCCAGGGCTTCACCGCCCACGCCTGCACCCCGGAGCAGCTCGACGAGCTCGCCGCGGTCCTCGACGGGCAGGACGAACCGCTGCCGGGGCTGAGCCTCGACACCGACCTCCGCTGGTCGGTCGTCGTCGCGCTGGCCGCCGCCGGGCGCCTCGACGCCGCCGGGGTCGAACGCTGGCTGGCCGAGGACGACACCGCCACCGGGCGGCGCAGCGCGCAGACCGCACTCGCCGCCCCGGCCACCCCGGAGGCGAAGAGCACGGCGTTCACGCGCCTGGTCGACGACCGGTCGCTGCCGAATGCGACCGCGCAGGCGATCGCCCGGGGGTTCCGCCTGGGCCTGGAGACGGAGTCGGGAGAACCGGTGGCCGCGCTCGCACCGCTCGAACCGTTCGCCGCGGAGTACTTCGACCGCGTCGCCGGCTGGTGGGAGACCCGCACCCTGGAGATCGCACAGCTCTTCACCCTCGAGCTCTACCCGCCGGCCTCGCAGTCCACGGTCATCGCGACGCTCGCGTGGCTTCAGTCGCACCCGGCCGCACCGAAGGGACTGCTGCGACTCATGCGGGAGAACCTCGATACCGCCGAGCGCACCCTGCGCTGCCAGGCGGCGGCCGGAAGCTGAGGCGGGCGGCCGACGCCCGGGGTGAGATCGCTCACGACGGACCCGCGCAGTCCGACCTGCGACCGGCCGTACGGCCTGGTCAGGACGCACGGCCGGGATCCGGACCCAGCGCGTCCTCAGACACCGCGGACCGCGTGCCGCTGATACTCAGAGACCGTCCCTAGAGTGGGTGCACGTTATGCAGACTCCAGCTGAACAGGTCCGCGACGCCGTCACGGACACCGTCGACAAGACCACCGAATTCGACTACTGGGCGTTCTTCCTCGGCACCCCGCTGCGCATCCTCGTCATCGTCGTCGTGGCGATCATCCTCAACGTCGTCGTGCGCAAGCTCATCCGCCGGTTCGCCCAGTCGATCGCCGACGGCTCGACCGCGGCGACGGAGAAGAAGCGGTTCCCCGCCGGGGAGAGGCCCGCCGAGCAGGACCCCTCGGTCCGGGCGCGGCGCGCCCAGCGCGCCAAGACCGTCGGGTCGATGCTGTCGTCGATCGCGACGATCCTCATCAGTGTGCTCGCAGTCCTCATGGTGCTCACCGAGCTCGGCTTCAACCTGGGCCCCGTGCTCGCCTCTGCCGGTATCGCCGGTGTCGCGATCGGCTTCGGCGCGCAGACCCTCGTCAAGGACTACCTGTCCGGATTCTTCATCGTCGTCGAGGACCAGTACGGGATCGGCGACTCGGTGGACCTCGGTGAGGCGATCGGCATCGTCGAGGAGGTCGGGCTGCGCACCACCCGGGTGCGCGGGGTCGACGGCACCCTGTGGCACGTGCGCAACGGCGAGATCCTGCGCGTGGGCAATCAGTCGCAGGGCTGGGCGCGCGCGGTGATGGACATCCCGCTGCCCTACAGCTCGGACCGCGCGACGATCGATGCGGTCATCGCCGACGCCGTCGCCGCCCTGCGGCGCAATCCCAAGATCGCCGAGGCGATCCTCGAGGATCCCGAGATCTGGGGTGTCGAGGCGATCAGCGGGGAGTCGATGACCATCCGGACGGTGATCAAGACCGAGCCGAACGAGCAGTGGGCCGTCGCACGCGCCTTCCGCGGGGAGATCAAGAATCAGCTCGACCGCCGCGGCCTGCGCATCCCGCTGCCGCAGCAGACGGTGCTGCGCACCCTGCCCGACCCCGCCCATGCCCACAAGGACCCCGATGCGGAGACCGAGTCCGGGGACGGCGGCACGGGGACGACGAGGAAGAGCACGACCGGCTCGGGCGTCGCCGATGGCGGCTCGACGAAGCCGATAGGCTGAGCGGACGTCCCCGCACCGAGGGACGTCGACGACCGGAAGGGCCCCGATGATCGACCACGTGTCGCTGCAGCGACCGGACAGCTTCTTCGCCATGATCGGCGGGCATGCGACCTTCACCGCACTCGTGGACACCTTCTACGCGGAGGTCGCGGCCGACGAGTACCTCATCGCGATGTACCCGGAAGGTCATGAGCTCACCGGCGCCAAGCACCGCCTGCAGACCTTCCTCGAGCAGTATTTCGGCGGGCCGACGACGTACCAGGAGGAGCGCGGCCATCCGCGGCTGCGGATGCGCCACTTCCCGTTCCCGGTGACCCCCAAGGCCCGCGACCACTGGCTGCGCCACATGCGCACCGCGATGGACACGATCGCCCTGCCGCCGATGTACGACGCGATGATGTGGGACTACTTCCAGCGCGCGGCGACCGCGATGCTCAACACGCCGGCCGAACACGACGAGCCGGCCACCGGCACCTGCCCGGCCTCGGGTCCCGGACCTGGAGGTCCGCAGGACCGTTGAGCCGGCGACCCCGCCGACGGGGCGGGCGCGCCGCGAGGGGCGGCCTCACCCGCGATGACGGGTGAGCACGTGCCCGACCGGGGTGGACAGCCGCAGCCACGTCCCGCAGCCGCGCACCTCGACCGGCGCTCCCTCGACCAGGAATCCGAGCCCGTGGAGCGCGAACGCCGCCCCGGAATCGGGGTCGACCGTGGGGCGCTCCCCGGGCACCGGTCCCGATGCCGCCGTGCCGGCCGCCTCGTGGAGCGACCGCGACCACACGCGTCGGCGCAGTGCGCTCACCGCGGGCCCACCGGCGGCCTCCGGACTGCCGGCGGCGACCTCGGCGATGCCGGCCTCGGCCGCGCGCACGACGATCCCGGCGTCGAGCGACCCGAGCGGCTCCCACGGTCCGCGCGGCGGAGCGATCCCCGCCCACGCGGCGTGCACCTCCTGAGGCGGCACCGGCACGTGGAGCAAGCCCTGTGCCCGGGCTCGGGCGAACCGGTCGGTGAGCGCGGCGAGCGGC
Source organism: Brevibacterium pityocampae (assembly GCF_039541555.1). Classification (NCBI taxonomy): domain Bacteria; kingdom Bacillati; phylum Actinomycetota; class Actinomycetes; order Micrococcales; family Brevibacteriaceae; genus Brevibacterium; species Brevibacterium pityocampae. The sequence continues at coordinate 59,381 of NZ_BAABGL010000010.1, forward strand.
ACCACGGCATCGAGCCCGTCGAGGTCGGATGCGGGCAGGGGCACGATCCGCATCCCGAGCGTCAGGGGCGTGGTGTCGCCGAGGCCGTGCGGGTACAGCGGGGAGACCGTGAGCACGAGGCGCGCCCCGTGCACGGTGAGGCGCATCGCGCCGTCCGGATCGAGGCGCTGAGCGCGCTGCGTGAATACCTCCCAATCGCGCAGGTCGTGGGCATCGGTGAGTCGGAGATCCGGCATCTCAGCGCCTGCGCAGCGGCACGCGGTCGCCGACGACGGCGCGCAGCTGCACGGTCTCGGACTCCGTGAGCCGGCGCGCACGGCCGGTGTCGGCGTCGACCATCGCGATGACCGATTCCGCCACGGTGTAGGCGCGCGAGCCGTCGGGTTCGGCGATGACATAGCCGACATCGACGGTGGCGGGGCCGACGGCGGAGATCACCGTGTCGACCGCGATCGGGCCGGTCCGGTACGGGATCGGCTCGCGGTACTCGATGCGGTGGGAGAAGACGAGGATGTCGGTGTCGCCCGAGGCGTCGCCGAACACCGGCGGGATGCCCGGCCCCAGGACGACTCCGGAGACTCCGGGGGCGGCCGGTGCGGCGGCGTCCCGGTTCGCCGTGGGCGAGCCGAACGCGCGCACGCGGGCCTCCTCGAGGATGCGGAACTGGGCGACGTTGTTGATGTGCCCGTAGGCGTCGAGGTCTCCCCAGCGCAGCTCGATGAGCACCCGGGTGAAGGGGCCGCGCAGCAGGGGGTCGGTGAGCGTGGAGTCCATTCCCCCATTGTGCCAGCCGCGCACCGACGACACGGCCGTCACCGCACCGCTGTCCTCTCGGCACCGACTCCGGCGGGCAGCGGTGCGGTCCGGAGTCGGGACCCTCGCGCACCACGCGCCGACGGCGCGATTAGACTCGATGTGATCTGCGTTGCAGGACGGCTCCCGCGTCGTCCACACCACCCGTCATGGGCGGCCCGCACCCGCACCGCCGCGGACCGCCCCGAGCCCCCTGGAGCACGATGAATCATTCCGAGAACGTCGCCGCACTGCGAGGCGTCCTGCAGCTCTCCCCGACCGACCCGATCCACGAGAGCCGGGAGACGGAGTTCTTCGAGGGGCAGAGCCAGTTCAAGCCCGACGGCCGGGTGTTCGGCGGCCAGGTGCTCGCCCAGTGCGTCATGGCCGGCGGTCTCACTGTCGCGGACGACCGCCCGATCCATTCCCTCCACGGGTACTTCCTCCGCACCGGCGACGCCACCCGGCCGATCGTGTTCGGGGTGGAGAACCTGCGCGACGGCGGCTCGTTCTCGGCCCGCCGGGTCCACGCATACCAGGACGGGCAGCCGATCATGTCGGTGATGTCGTCCTTCCAGCTCGTGCAGGAGGGATACGACCACGGGGACGACTTCCCCGCCGGGATGCCCGATCCCGAGGACTGCCCGGAGATCAAGGACCTCGTCGGCTCGGTCAACCTCCCGCATGTGCAGGAATGGCTGGTCAAGCGACCGTTCGATGTGCGCCCGGTCGAGCCGTCCCTCTACCTCGCGCATCAGGGCGACGAGGTCTCGCACCAGCACGTGTGGATCCGCGCCTCGGCCGAGTTCCCGGCCGACCCGCTCCTCAACGCCGCCGCCCTGGCGTATGCGAGCGACTTCAATCTCCTCGAGCCCGCGATGCGACGTCACGGGCTCGCCTGGCAGGAGCCGGGCCTGCGGCTCGCGAGCCTCGACCACGCGATGTGGTGGCACCGTCCGATCCGCGTGGACGAGTGGATGCTCTATTCCCAGAACTCCCCGTCGGCCGAGGGGGGACGCGCGCTCGGTGCCGGCCGGATCTTCGCCCGCGACGGGCAGCTCCTCGCCACGGTCGCGCAGCAGGGCATGATGCGCGTCAAGCGCTGACCGGGACGTCGATCCTCGAAGGTTCCTGACCGTCGAACCGCAAGGAATCGACAGGTCACAGCACTGCAGCGCCCCCGGGATCCATAAGGCTCCCGGGGGCGCTGCAGTGCTCCACCGAGGTGGTCAGTCGCGGGTCAGGCGACGGTGGGTGACGCGGTGCGGCCGGGCCGCCTCCTCGCCGAGGCGCTCGACCTTGTTCTTCTCGTAGGACTCGAAGTTGCCCTCGAACCAGTACCAGCTCGACGGGTTCTCCTCCGTACCCTCCCAGGCCAGGATGTGGGTGGCCACGCGGTCGAGGAACCACCGGTCGTGGGACACGACCACGGCGCAGCCCGGGAACTCGAGGAGAGCGTTCTCGAGCGAGCCGAGGGTCTCGACGTCGAGGTCGTTGGTCGGCTCGTCGAGCAGGAGCAGGTTGCCGCCCTGCTTGAGCGTGAGCGCGAGGTTGAGGCGGTTGCGCTCACCGCCGGACAGCACGCCGGCCTTCTTCTGCTGGTCCGGCCCCTTGAAGCCGAAAGCGGACACGTAGGCGCGAGACGGCATCTCGACCGCACCGACCTGGATGAAGTCGAGCCCGTCGGACACGACCTCCCACAGGCTCTTGTCCGGGTCGATGCCGCCGCGGGACTGGTCGACGTAGGAGATCCTCACGGTGTCGCCGATCTTGAGGTCGCCCCCGTCGATCTCCTCGAGTCCGACAATGGTCTTGAACAGCGTGGTCTTGCCGACGCCGTTGGGGCCGATGACGCCGACGATGCCGTTGCGCGGCAGCGAGAACGACAGCCCGTCGATGAGCGTGCGGCCGTCGAAGCCCTTGACGATGTCCTCGGCCTCGATGACGATGTCGCCCAGGCGCGGGCCCGGCGGGATCTGGATCTCCTCGAAGTCGAGCTTGCGGGTCTTCTCCGCCTCCGCGGCCATCTCCTCGTAGCGGGCCAGGCGGGCCTTCGACTTGGTCTGGCGGGCCTTCGCGTTCGAGCGCACCCACTCGAGCTCCTCCTTGAGGCGCTTCTGGAGCTTCTGGTCCTTCTTGCCCTGGACCTTGAGGCGCTCGGCCTTCTTCTCGAGGTAGGTCGAGTAGTTGCCCTCGTAGGGGTACAGGTGACCGCGGTCGACCTCGGCGATCCACTGCGCGACGTGATCGAGGAAGTACCGGTCGTGGGTCACGGCGATGACGGCGCCGGGGTACGAGGCGAGGTGCTGCTCGAGCCACAGCACCGATTCCGCATCGAGGTGGTTGGTGGGCTCGTCGAGGAGGAGCAGGTCGGGCTTCTCGAGAAGCAGCTTGCACAGCGCCACCCGGCGGCGCTCACCGCCGGAGAGGACGGAGACGTCGGCGTCCGGCGGAGGACAGCGCAGGGCGTCCATCGCTTGTTCGAGCTGGGAATCGAGGTCCCAGGCGTCGGCGGCGTCGATGGCCTCCTGGAGCTTGCCCATCTCCTCCATGAGCGCGTCGAAATCGGCGTCCGGGTCGGCCATGAGGGCGGAGATCTCGTTGTAGCGGTCGACCTTGCCCTTGATCTCGCCGACACCCTCCTCGACGTTGCCGAGGACGGTCTTCTCCTCGTTGAGCGGCGGCTCCTGGAGGAGGATGCCGACCGTGTACCCGGGGCTCAGGCGAGCTTCGCCGTTCGAGGGCTGGTCGATCCCGGCCATGATCTTGAGGATCGTCGACTTGCCGGCGCCGTTGGGCCCGACCATGCCGATCTTCGCTCCGGGGTAGAACGACATCGACACGTCGTCGAGGATGACTTTGTCACCGTGCGCCTTGCGCGCCTTGTGCATGGTGTAAATGAATTCGGCCATAGTGACACCAGGCTATCGGCTCGGCACAGCGGCGGCGAATCAGGCGCGGCGCATGCACCCGCGGCGTCAGTTGCCGCCGAGCTCCGGAGGTCCGTCCCCGGAGCCGCCGTCGGTGCCGCTCCCGCCGCCGGATCCCCCGGTGCCGCCGTCGGTGCCCGAGCCGCCGCCGGTGCCCGACCCGCCGGAATCCTCGGTGGGCGATTCCGTGGCCTCCTCGCGCGGACGGTTGATCTCCTCGCCCGGGATGTGCCCGGCGCCGTTGTCGGAGTCGTCCTCGCCGCGCTCCTCGCCGGAGGGCGCATCGACGCCCTCGGGCCGTTCGACGGCGCCGAACAGGCAGGTGTCGACGGACTCGCTGGGCGGCATGAGCCGGGCGGTGGCCGCTCCCCCGCGGATCTCCCCGACGACGCAGCCGTCCTCGACGCGCACGCCGAACATCTTGGCCGGCACTTCGTTGCCCAGCGGCGACTCGTCGAGCGTCGTCTCGATGTCCTCGGCGTCGTACCCCGCCTCGATGAGGGTGTCGAAGAGCTCCTGCGAGTTCGGCAGCGGCTCCTCATCACCGGTCAGCGGTTCGAGCGCGGTGATGACCTCGTCGACGACGGCGGGCTCCTCGGTCGGCTGCGCCGGCCCGGGTTCGACGGGCTGCTGGAACAGGGAGCACCCGGTCAGGGCCAGGGACGAGAGCAGCAGGACTGGCACTGCCGCACGCGCGTGGAACGTCATGGATCTCCTTCGCAACCGGCACCGACTCGCGTGCACCACTGTAGCGCCTCGGCGAGCCCGCGCCGGTCCCGGGAGACTCAGAACGGCGCGTCCTCATCCGTCGAGGATCCGGGCTCCGCACCGACGAGGGCCGGTTCGGGATCCCCGGGGGCGGCTGCTCGGTCCCCCGTGCCGACCGGAGCGAGGTCTGCGGCATGCTCCGGCGGCGCCCCGTCTGCCTGGGCGTGTTCGGACTCCCACGGAACCGGGCCGGCCGGCGGGCGCTGGGACAGCCCACCCCACTCGGTGTCGGATCCGGAGTCCGAGGCCGGATCCTCACCGCCGGAGGACCGACGCCGGGAGCTGCGGCGGCTGAAGGACCCGGTGCCGAAGCGCAGGTTGTGGCCGATGGCATCGGCGATGATCTCCACCGCGGTGCCCGACCTCTCCCCCGACGTCCAGTCGCGCACCCGGAGTCGTCCGACGACGATGACGGGGTCGCCCTTCGACAGGGAGCAGGCGCACGCCTGGGCGATCGCGCCGTAGGCGGCGACGTCGTACCAGCTCGTGTCGCCCGATTCGTAGGCGCCGGTCTCGGAGTTGAAATAGTCGTGGTTCACGGCCAACCGGAAGCCGACGTAGGGCCGGCCGTCGGTGAGGGTGCCCGTGCGGGGGTCGCTGCCGATGGTGCCGATGAGATGATTCGTGGTCTTCACCGTTCTCGTCCTTTCGAGTGGAGGTGAGTCCACGCTCGCCCCGGCGTGCCTCGTGCACCAGGGACGAGTTCGGCCTGTGGAGGAGCGGGCGCTCCTCCACAGGCCGCGGTCACCGAGGACGGCGCACTGTCCTCAGTCAGCGCAGACCGTCGTAGACCGCCTTGTGCTCGCCGAGGATCGCGGTGATCGGTTCGAGGTAGGAACCCGCCGCGGCGCGCTGCACCGCCTCACGCAGGCGCTCATCGACCTCGGCACCGGCCTCGCGGGCACCCTTGGCACGGGCCGAGGCGGCGGTGACCGAGGTGACGATCGAGCCGATGATCCCGATCCCGAGCAGCGCTCCGGGGACGATCCACAGCCAAGGGGATCCGTCGACGAGGACGCCGGCGAACATGAGCACGAGCTGCGCCACGAGCCACAGCGCGCCGATCACGGTCGCGAGGAAGAACAGGATCTGGAAGAAGCCGGCGACTCCCCACCACCCCGGGGTCCGCCGCTCGATGTCGACAGCGGTGACCGCGGAGTCGAGGGTGTGGGTCAGCTCCGCCGTGCTCTGCTTCTCCGCGTGGGAGACCGCGTGGCGCCACTGCAGCGGGAGCGAGCGCACCGCCTCGGCGACGAGTTCGTGCGCGGCGAGGTTGACCCGCGCGCTCTGCGTGCGGGTGGTCTCCGGGACGGCGGCACGGATGAGGTCGTCGCGGTCCCCACCGTGCTTGGCGCCGAGTGGGTCGGCCTGCCCGCGCTGGGCGAGCGCGAGAGGCGGGTAGCCGGTCTTCCGATAGGCGCGCCGCTGGTAGTCGTCGCGCACGGTCTGCGCGACGGCTTCGACGCCGGCGGCGTCGACCATCGCGTCGACGAGGCGGTCCGCACCCGGCAGGCGCGTCGGGTCGGACAGCGGCTCGCCGAGCTCGGAGCGCATCTGGGCGGCGAGCGAACGCATATCGGCGAGCAGCCGCTCCGAGGCGGCCTCTTTCGCCGACACCGTCTGCGTCAGGGTGTCACGCAGCTGCGGGACGCCTTCTCTGGTGACGGCCGAGGCGAGCTGGATCCGGGCCCCGTCGAGACCGTCCTGGGAGAGCAGCTGCCGCAGGTGGTCATGGCAGGCCTCGCGCTCGGCCGTGGTCAGCGTGTCGATCTGGTTGAGCACGACGACCATGTTCGTCGTGTGCTCGGCGAACTGGGAGAGGTAGTGCGAGTGGAGGGAGAAATCCGCGTACTTCTGCGGGTCGACGACCCAGAACACGACATCGACGAGGCCGACGAGGCGATCGGATTCGATCCGGTGCTCGGCAGCGGTGGAGTCGTGGTCGGGCAGGTCGAGGAGGATGAGTCCGTGGAGCGATTCCTCGTCATCACCGTCGAGTGCGCTCTCGCGCCAGGTCCGGTTGTCGACGGGCACCCCGAGCCAAGACAGGAGCTCTTCGCCGCCCTCTCCCCAGACGCAGGCCGTCGGCAGCGAGGTCGTGGGCCGTCGCACGCCGACCTGCGCGATCTCGAGCCCGGCCACCGCGTTGAACAGAGAGGACTTGCCCGAGCCGGTCGAACCGGCGAACGCGACGACGGTGAAGTCCTCGCCGAGGTTCATCCGGGCGTCGGTCTTCTCCAGGAGCTCTCCGGCGCGCGCGACGGTGGTGCGATCGAGACGGCCCTCCTCGAGGTCGAGGGCGCGGCGGATGCCGGCGGCCAGCCGGCTGATGGCCTCGTGGGTCTGCTGGCTCACAGGGTCTCCTCCAATCGGTCTCCGGCTCCACGCAGCACCCCGGCCTGCCGGGGCGGCACCTCGGTGTCGGCGAGCGCCTGATCGAAGGGAGCACGGTGCCGTTCGAGCACCGCCCTCGCCCGTTCGACGAGCTGCTCGCGAGCGGTCTGCGCGAGGTCGCGGGTCACCTGGTCGCCGAAGATCGTGTCGAGCAGCTTGCCCGCGACCACGGCGGTGCCCCCGGCGATGCCGGCCTCGGCACCGGTGAGTCCCCCGGTGCCGGCGAACACGGCGAGCATGAGGACGGCGCCGACGCCGTTGACGCCGAAGGACAGGATCCGGGCCTTGGCCCGCTTGCTCTGGCCGACCTCGCGCACGAGGTCGTTGACGCCGGAGGACCAGTCGGCGACCATCCGGCCGACCTCGGCATCGAACTGCGGGGGCAGCGTGGCCATGGCAGGACGCTCGTCGACGAGCGCGGCGCCCTCGGGGTAGGCCTGCCAGCGTTCGGCGGTCTCCGCGACGGCACGCACCGTCTGCTCCCGGATGAGGAGAGCCACGCTGCTCTCGATGGCCTGCTCGAGCGGCTCGGCGGCGTCGCGCTTGCCGGTCACGGCTGCGGTGATGCGGTCGCGCACGCGCGCGACGGTGGGCTCGAGGCCGCGGAAGAACTGGCCGGTGCCGACGAAGTCCTGCCAGCGGGCCAGCACCTCGCCGCGCAGCACCCGGCCGTCGGCGAGGGACTCGGCGAGATCGGCGGCGCTGCGGCCGAACTCCTCGTCGACCACGGCGTGCAGACGCTGGTGCGCGTCCTCCTGGCCGGACACGATGTCGGCGAGCTCGCGGACCTTGGCCGGGACGGCGGCGAGCGCACCCGTGAGCGTGCGGGAGATCACCCGGTCGCGGGCGGTCGCATTCATCCCGAGATTGAGGATCCACGAGCGCACCGGGAACACCGCGGCGTCGGGCAGCAGGCCGTCGGTGAGCTCGAGCTCGGGGATGGTGAAGATCGGCGCGGAGCCGAGCCCGGAGTCGGAGAGGAGCCCGGACAGGTGGTGGCGCACCTCACGGTTGGCCTGCGGAGGGACCCGGTCGAGCACCATCGCCACCGTCGTGCCGCGCTCGACCGAGGTCTTGAGGAGCTCCCACGGCACGGCGTCGGCGTAGCGGGCGGCGGTGGTGACGAACAGCCACAGGTCCGCCGCGGCGAGCAGCTGGCGGGCGAGCGTGCGGTTGGATTCGAGCACGGAGTCGATGTCCGGGGAGTCGAGGAGCGCGAGACCGCGCGGCACGCCCTCGTGCGCGACGAGGCGCACCTGCGGCTGCTCGAGGTCGGTCTCGGCCCGCACGACGCGTCGGAGAGTGGGGAGGATGCGGTCGGAGGTGAAGTACTCGCGGTCCTCGGGATTGTGGACGAGGACCGGCCAGCGGGTCGTCGGGCGCAGCACGCCCGGGTTGGACACCTCGGAACCGATGATCGAATTCACCAAGGTCGACTTGCCGGCACCCGTGGAGCCGCCGACGACGACGAGGAGCGGCGCGTCGGTGTCCGACACCCGCGGGAGCAGGTAGTCGGTGAGCTGGTCGTCGATGTCCCGCTGCAGTGCACGACCGTCCTGCGCGTCCGCTGTCTGCAGGGGGAACCGCGACTCCCGGACCCGTCTGACCAGGTCGGAGAGCGCCGGCGCCACCCCGGGCGCGAGGGCATGGAGATTCGATCGGGTAGTCACGGCTCCACTCTGTCGGTTTTCGCCGCACGTCACCACTCACCACGCCGACCACCGCGCCGATTCGCGCGTTCTCGAGCGGATTCCGCCCGCCGCGTCACGCGCATCCGGTCGGCGCCGCGAATGTGGCGTGGGTCACAATTTCCAGCGAACTCCCAGGTGCAGAACGGTCGTTCGAGCGTAGTGTTCAAGCACCACACCGAAAGGGGTTGATTCCGATGACGGGATCGCGTTTCTTCCAGGCCGCTGCGGCCATGTCCTTCCTCGCCCTCCTGCTCGTCGTGTTCGGCGGGGTCAGCGTCCTCTTCGTCGATGTCGCCTTCTTCATCCAGGCGTTCGCGCTGCTCGCCGCGCTCGCCGGGATCGGCCTCGCGATGAGTGAGCGGCTCGCGTTCTGGGGCAAGCCCGCCAGCCCGTACCTCGCCTGAGAACACAGCCGGGGCCGCTTCCCGGACTCGGTGCCCGGACATGTCGGGAGCCCGCGGATTCAACGGAGAATCCGCGGGCTCCCGTCATGCGCGGGACGGTTCTCACAGCCTCCACGAGGGCCGATGCTCGAGCGCCGCTGCTCGATCCGGGCCGACCGTGGTCGAGCGCCGTGATCCCGATGCTGCGCCCCCAGCAGGATTCGAACCTGCAACCTACGGATTAGAAGGCCGTTGCTCTATCCATTGAGCTATGGGGGCCGGGCCGCACGGAGCGCCGCCACTCAGGCTACTACACGGCCCTCCCCCGCCGGGCACGGCCTCACAGCGGCCGGGACCTCACGGCGACGACGACCTCACAGCGACCACGACTCGAGCTGACGGAGCATGTCGCGCTTCTTGCTCGTGTGCCCGCCCATCCGCGACAGGATGTCCGACAGCGCCTCGATCGCCTCTTCGATGTAGGGGCCCTTGTTGAGCATGACGCACTCGGCGCGCTGCGCCATCGCCGCGTCGGTGATCTCCGCGCGTGACGGCAGACCGGACTTCGCCAGGCTCTCGAGCACCTGGGTCGCCCAGATCACCGGGACGTGCGCGGCCTCGCACAGCCACAGGATCTCCTCCTGGAGCTCGGCCATCCGCTCGAACCCGGCCTCGACCGCGAGGTCGCCGCGGGCGATCATCACCCCCACGTCCTGCCAGCGCATCGCCTCGAGCAGCATCCGCGGCAGCTCCTCGAACGCCGCGACGGTCTCGATCTTGAGCGTGATGTCGACGTCCTCGGCCTGTTCCGCGGCGAGCGCGTCGATGAGCTGGGCGACGTCGGCGGCGGAGCGGACGAAGGACAGGTTGACCATGTCCGCATGCGCGGCGACGAACGGAATGTGGGAGCGGTCGGCATCCGTCAGCGCCGGGATGCCGATCGTCGTGTCCGGCAGGTTGATGCCCTTCTCCGCCTTGAGCTTCGCCCCGCGCGGACCCGCGCTCGTCACCCGCAGCTCGAGCGCGTCGGTACCCCCGGCGGTGACGACGGCGCCGATCCGGCCGTCGTCGATCCACACCTCGTCGCCGATCGCCGCGTCGTCGAACACCTCCGGCAGCGAGCAGCCGATGACGAAGGGCGGGTCGGTGACTGCGGGGCGCGGCTCCATCGAGCGGGTGAGCACGATGGTGTCGTCGAGGTGCACTCGCATACTCTGCTCGACACCGGGCAGCGGGCCGACGGTGAGGACGGCGTCGAGCGCGTGCACCTCGGTCCCGGTCATCCAGTAGATCGTCTTGTCCGCCGACAGCAGGATCCCGGCCGAGCCGCGGGCCTCGATGCGCAGCCGACGGTGCGAATCCCGGGCGTCGGTGAGACGGACCTCATCGCCCTCGTCGAGGCGGGACAGCGCCTCGGTGATCGCCCCCGCGTCCCCGGCGAGCGGCAGCGCCTCGGCGTCGAGAGCGCCCTCGATGCCGCGGGCCGCCTGGTCGTCGACCCTCCCCAACCACACGATTGAGCGCTCGACGACCCGTCCGGAGACGTCGCGCTCCGGGCGGATCTTGAGGACGGGCGGCCCGGGCAGGAGCGGACCGGTGCGGAGCTTCGGACCGGCGAGGTCCATCGCGATGAGCGGAGGGGATATGCGACCGGGACCGCGCTGGGCGCGGATCGCAGCGATCATCGCGGTCCACGTGTCCTCGTCGTCATGTGCGCAGTTGATCCGCGCGAGGTCCATCCCGGCGGCGGCCATCGCCGCGACGAGGTCGCCGTCGTGGGCCGACTCGGTGGGCATCGTCACCATGATGCGGGTCCGGCGATCGGCCGGTTCCGGGCCGAGGAGCCGCGCGGTGTCACGCGCCAGGATCTCCCGGCCGGCCACCGGGGTGAGCGCCTGCGGATCCGGGTCCGGAGCCTGTCCGAGCTGGGCGCGCAGCGCGGTGAGGACCACGTCGAGGTGTCCGAGCACCCCGGCCTCCATCCGGCCGAGCGAGGACACCCCGACCTCGGCGAGCCGGTCCTGGAGCCCGCGGATGTCGAGCGCCCGCAGGGCGACGTAGTGCACGAGGTTCCGCGCGGATTCCCGGTGCCGGTCGCGCACGCGGGCGATGAGCTCCGCGCTGCGCGCCTCCGCGGCGAGCACAGCGGCGCGCACCTCGGCGACCTCGCTGATGAGGGATTCGACGCGCTGTGCAGCGGGGATCGTGTGGTCAGTGGTCATACGGCAGCACCTCCAGCACGGGAGCGTAGTGCTCCGAGGTCAACGGGAGGTGAACGGCGCGTGCGCGCGGACGGGGCGGAGCAGGGGACGTCCCATGCTCCGCCCCGTCCACAACGGCCCGGCGCGTGCACGGCGATTCGGCGCGAGCGCGCGTCGGTTCAGTCGGCGCGCTCGTCGAGCGCCTTCTCCAGCCGATCGAGCTTGCCGGTGAGCTCACCGGTGTACCCCGGCCGGATGTCGGCCTTGATGACGAGCGAGACGCGCGAGCCGAACGCCCCGACGGCCTCGGTGGCCTCCTTGACCACGGCGAACACCTCGTCCCACTCGCCCTCGATGGTGGTGAACATCGAGTCGGTGCGGTTGGGCAGACCGGACTTCCGCACGACCTCGACGGCCGCGGCGACGGCGTCGTGGACGGAGCCGGTGGGGTCGTCGCCGCCCGAGGGGGCGACGGAGAATGCGAGGAGCATGATCGATCCTTCCTTCGGAGAACGTCGGTACGCGGGGTGCGTCAGGTCGCGGGGACCTCGAGGACGAGCGCGTCGCCCTGGCCGCCGCCGCCGCACAGTGCGGCCACGCCCTTCCCACCGCCGCGCCGCTGGAGCTCGAGCGCGAGGTGGAGCGCGACACGGGCGCCCGAGGCGCCGATCGGGTGGCCGAGCGCGACGGCCCCGCCGTTGACATTGACCTTCGAGTCGTCGATCCCGAGGTCCTTCATGCTCGCCAGGCTCACCGCCGCGAACGCCTCGTTGATCTCGTAGAGATCGAAGTCCGCCGGGCTCATGCCCTCCTTCTCCGCGGCGGCCTTGATCGCCTGCGAGGGCTGGTGCTGCAGCGTCGAGTCCGGCCCGGCGGTCCAGGCGTGGGAGCGGATGACGGCGAGGATCGGCAGACCGAGCTCCTCGGCCTTCTCCCGCGAGGCCACGACGACGGCGACGGCCCCATCCGAGATCTGGGAGGCGGAGCCGGCGGTGATCGTGCCGTCCTTGCGGAAGGCCGGGCGGAGCTTCCCCAGGGATTCGGCCGTGGTGTCCGGGCGCACGCCCTCGTCCTCGCTCACCACGGTGTCGCCCTTGCGCCCGCGGATGGTGACCGGGGTGACCTCATCGGCGAAGCGGCCCTCCTGCCACGCGGCGGCGGCGCGCTGGTGTGACTGCGCGGCGTAGGCGTCCTGCTGCTCGCGGGTGAACTCGCCGTCGCCGGTGTTCGCGGACTCGGTGAGACCGCCCATCGCCTCGTCGGTGAAGGCGTCCCACAGTCCGTCGTAGTCCATGTGGTCGCGGACGGAGATGGTGCCGTACTTGTAGCCCGCACGCGACTTCTCGAGCATGTGGGGGGCGTTCGTCATGGATTCCTGGCCGCCGGCGACGACGAGGTCGTACTCGCCGGCGCGGACGAGCATCGCGGCCTGGGTGATCGCGTTGAGCCCGGACAGGCAGAGCTTGTTGACGGTGATCGCCGGCGTGGACATCGGGATGCCGGCCTGGGCGGCAGCCTGCCGCGCTGGCCCCTGCCCGCAGCCGGCCTGGAGGACCTGGCCCATGATGACGTACTCGACTGCCTCGCGTGCCACGCCCGCGCGGTCGAGGGCGCCGCCGATCGCCTCGGCGCCGAGGTCGACGGCGCTGAGCGATCCGAGTGCTCCGGACATCCGCCCCTGCGGGGTGCGCGATCCGGCGACGATGACGGCTTCGGTCATGTTCTCCTCCTTGAGCAGCCGACCGGCGGGGCGTCCCCGGCGATCGGGCGATGATGGTGGGTGCGTCCGGCACCCGGCCGGCCGCGCGGCGCACCGGCCCTTCGGCGCGCTCCCGTGCTCCGTCCAGGGTATCCGAGGACGTGATGGCCGACACAACCGCCGGCCGAGGCGGCCCGCGGACCGGCACGTGCCCGATCGGGATCAGGCCGGAACCGCACGCACCCGCCCCACCGGTGACGGCGGAACGGGTGCGTGCAGGAAGCGTGGGCCGGGGGCCGCCGAGGCGGTCAGCCCTTGAGGTTGCCGGCGCCGTCGTCGAGGTGCGCGCGGAGGAACCACTGGAACTGCTCGAGCTCCCGGGTCTGGGCGGTGAGGAGGTCCTCGCTCATCGGATCGATCTCCGCGGTCGCGGCGACGGCCTCGCGGTGGGCGGCGTTGACGTCGTCGTAGACGGCGTCGAGCGCGGCGATGTGCGCCTGGGTGCTGGCCCGGTCGAGCTCGTACTTCATGCCCGGGCGATCCCAGGCCACGCGGCTCGGCACACCGTTGGGGCTGCTGCCGAGAGCGGCGATCCGCTCGGCGATCTCGTCGGCGAAGCCGCGGACGAGCTCGACCTGCGGGTCGAGCATCTCGTGCACGCCGATGAAGGCGGGCCCGACGACGTTCCAGTGCGCGTGCTTGAGGATGAGGTGCAGTGCGTTCATCGCATCGAGCCGCTCCTGCAGGATGCCGGCGACCTTCTCGCCTTCGGCCTCGCTGAGTCCGGGAAGGGTGTAAGCCATGGGTGTTCTCCTCTGCTGCGTGTGACGGATGGACGGGTGAGCACTTCCGCCGTGGCACTCGAGCGGCCGGCGGCGTCTGCGCTCTCGATCGGTTCAACACGGACCGCGGTGCCGGTATTCCGCCCGCACCGCCCGCCCCCGGGTGAGATCCCTCGCATCCGCACCGGTGACGCCCAGGCCCCGGGTGCGATCCGCCGGGTCGTGGCCGATCGGGCACATCCGCTCGGAGGTCATACCCATGAATCCTCAGTAGAGTGGACCGAGAAGCTGAAGAGCACCGGTGAGACAAGGATGGGAGTCGAGAGAGTGACGCCTCTGGAAGAGTTCCGCACTGCAATGCGCGGATACGAGAAGAATGAAGTCGATGCCCGGATCGGGCAGCTGCAGACCGAGATCGATTCGCTGCGCAAAGCGCTGGCAGATGCACGGAGCCAGGTGATCACCGCCGATCGCGCCAAGCTGCAGATCGCCGGCGAGCTGTCCGAGGCGAAGCAGCAGCTCAAGAAGGCCGCGAACGACAGCGCCGAGGCGTCCGGCCCTCCCGGCAGCCGGATCGACCACCTGCTCAAGATCGCGGAGTCCCAGGCCCGCGAGACCCTCGCGCAGGCGACCGCGGACGCGGAGACGATCCGCAACAAGGCCCGCGCCGATGCCGCGAGCCAGCGCGCCCGGATGCACACCGAGAGCAACGACGTGCTCAACAAGGCCCGCTCCGAGGCCGAGGCGATCACCGCCTCGGCGGAGCTGCGTGCCGAGGAGACGATCAAGGCCGCGGACTCCCGTGCCGAGGAGCTCAAGGCCACCGCTGCACGCGAGGCCTCCCAGCACACCGACTCCGCGCAGGCGGAGGCCGAGCAGAGCCGCGAGACCGTCAAGCGCGAGATCGCCGCGCTGCGTGCGGACGCCGAGAAGGAGGCCGCCGACATCCGCGCGAAGGCGAAGAGCGAGGCGGACTCCATCCTCGCTGCCGCCCACGCCGAGCAGGAGAAGGCGAAGAAGGCCGCGAACGACCTCGAGGTCGAACTCGCCGACAAGCGCCAGCAGGCGGAGAAGTCGGAGAAGGAGCGCTTCGACAAGGCCACGGAGGAGAACGCGAAGCTCATCTCCGAGGCCCAGGCCCGCGCCAAGAAGGCCGACGAGGAGGCCAAGGCCGCCGCCGAGCGCGCGGAGACGACCCGCAAGGAGGCCGTCGAGAAGGCCGACCGCATCATCGCCGACGGACGGAAGCGCTCGCAGGAGCTCATCGCCGAATCCCGTGCCACCGCCGAGGCGACGATCGAGGAATCCGCCGCCGAGGCCAAGCGCAACGTGTCGAGTGCCCAGTCGCAGGTCGACCTGCTCACCAAGCAGCGCCGCACCATCACCGCCCAGCTCCAGCAGCTGCGGTCGATGTTCGCCGCTCCCGGACTCTTCGACGGCGTCGACATGACCGAGGACAAGTCGGATCAGGAGGCCGCCGCCGCGCTCCCCACCGAGAAGATCGCCTCCGGCTCCGAGCTCGACGACCTCACCGCGCCTGCGGATGCGGAGAGCGCCGCGGCCGCGGCGCAGGAGTCCGGCACGACCGACGGCTCCGGCTCCTCGGGCGCTGCCGGCACCACCGGCGGCGGGGCGCAGAAGCCCGGGGCGCGGAAGCTCGATGAGAAGCCTGCCGGCACGCCCGGCGCCTCGGGCTCCTCGCAGACCGGCGGCCAGCAGCCGAGCGACCGGAAGAACGACGGTGAGAAGCCTGCCCCCGCGCGGCAGTCCGAGGGCGGAACGAAGGCCGATGGCACCGCGAAGCCCGATGGCGCCGCGAAGACCGCCGCCGGGTCGAAGGGTTCCGCGAGCGGTTCCGGCGGCTCGGGGCCGGCCGGCGCCTCGGCGGGTGGAAAGGCTCCGCAGGGCGGCCGACCCGCCCGCGACCCGAAGTCGCGCGACTTCAACCGGCTGCGCTGAGACGGGCGGACACCGACCCGACCCCCGCACCGCGGACGATCCCGCCGTTCATGTCGAACGGCGGGATCGTCGTGTCCGGGGTGTGCAGGGGGCGGCTGTGCTCAGCGGCGCCGGCGGCGGGCGTTGAAGCAGGAGGTGTGCCAGTGGCGCCGGAACGAGACGCCGGCGGCCACCGCGAACTCGTCCTCGGAGCGCCAGGCGACGGTGTGGGCGATCGATGCCGGGAGGTCCTGCCGGCAGCCCGGGCACACGTAGGTCTTCCCCGAGCTGGTCCCGCGAACGTGCTGCACCACCCACTGTCCATCGGGTTCGTCGTGCACGCGGCGCAGGGAGTTGAGGGACAAGCTCAGATCGCGCGGCTCGCGGGACCACTTGTTGGACCGGCGGGAGGAGGACGAACGTGGCATGGCCCGATTCTCTCACGTAGGGTTGCAGGGTGCGTGTGGTGATCGCGAAGTGCAGTGTCGACTATGCCGGAAGGCTGACGGCCCATCTGCCGACGGCTGACCGGGTCCTCATGATCAAGGCCGACGGCAGCGTCCTCGTCCATTCCGACGGCGGATCCTACAAGCCGCTCAACTGGATGACCCCGCCGTGCACCCTGAGCGTGTCGGAGCCGGACGAGGACCAGCGGGCAGCCGGGTTCACCGAGATCTGGACGGTGACCCAGGCGAAGACCGACGACCGCCTGGTGATCTCGATCGCCGAGGTGATCTCCGAGACCGTGCACGACCTCGGCGTCGATCCCGGTCTCGTCAAGGACGGGGTCGAGGCGCACCTCCAGGAGCTCCTCGCCGAGCACATCGAATCGCTCGGCACCGGGTACCAGACCGTCCGCCGGGAGTACATGACCGCGATCGGGCCCGTCGACATCCTCGCGAAGGACGCGCTCGGCACCTCGGTCGCGATCGAGATCAAGCGGCGTGGGGGGATCGACGGTGTCGAGCAGCTCACCCGCTACCTCGAACTCCTCAATCGCGATCCCCTCCTCTCCCCCGTCAGTGGGGTCTTCGCCGCGCAGGAGATCAAGCCCCAGGCCCGTGCGCTCGCGGAGGACCGCGGCATCCGCTGCGTCGTCCTCGACTACGATGCGCTGCGCGGGATGGACGACCCCGAGACCCGGCTCTTCTGAGACCGCCGGCCGCTGCCGAAGGAGCCCGATGACGAATCACGAGATCGACCCGGCTGAGTACGAGTGCGCACACGTCACCTGCGCCGATGCCATCGACATCATCACCGCGCGCGAGGTGCCGCTCGGCGGGCTGCGGGCGATGACCGTGCGCCGCACCCTCCCCCAGCGCAAGCGCTCGCTCATCGGCCCCTGGTGCTTCGTCGACCACTTCGGTCCCGACGATGTCGCCGCCACCGGGGGCATGCAGGTCGCCCGCCACCCGCACACCGGGCTCGCCACCGTGACCCTGCTGTTCCACGGCGAGATCGAGCACATCGACTCCACCGGCTTCTCCAACATCGTGCGGCCCGGCGAGGTCAACCTCATGATCGCCGGCTCCGGCATCTCCCACTCGGAGTTCTCCTCCGATGCCACCGAGCAGCTCCACGGCGTCCAGCTCTGGTACGCGCTGCCCGACGCGCTGCGCAACGGGATGCCGGAGTCCCAGCACTTCGTCCCCACCTGGGCCGAGGTGCCCGGCGGCCGGGTGCTCACCTACCTCGGCTCCTTCGCCGGGCAGAGCTCGCCCGTGGACACCCGTGTGCCCGCGCACGCCGCGGAGATCCTCGTCGATGCGGGGCAGACCGTCGAGGTCGACCTCGATGCCTCCTGCGAGCACGGTGTGCTGCTCGACTCCGGTGCGCTCACGCTCGGCGTGCGCGATCACGAGCAGACGGTGGCGCCGGACGAGCTCGCGTACCTCCCGTCGGGTCCGGATGCGCTGAGGCTCACCGCCGGGCCCGAGGCGCCCGCCCGGGTGATCGTCGTCGGCGGGCGGCCGTTCGGGGAGAGCATCGTCATGTGGTGGAACTTCGTCGGACGCAGCCACGACGAGATCGTCGCCTACCGTCGCGCGTGGCAGACCGAGATCGGTCGCGCCGAGGACGACGGCGCCGATGGCGCCGGTGCCGCTGAGCCGCTGGGCGACGGCGAGGGCGGTGACACCACCGCCGAGCCTGTGGGCGACGGCGTCGAGGGGCCGCGGTTCGGCACCTTCCCGCCCGACCAGCCCGAGCCGATCCCGGCGCCCCCGCTCCCCCGCGTCCGCATCAAGCCCAGGAGGCAGTCATGAGCGATCCTGTCATCGAAGTCACCGACAACCCTGCCGAGCACCGCTACGACATCACCGTCGACGGCGCGCCGGCGGGGTTCTCGGCCTACCGCGACACCACGGCGCCCCGCGGCGGCGGGAGCGGATCCGGTGAGGGGGACGCCCCCGGCGGGGGTTCCTCGGACCCGGCGCAGCAGCGGATCCTCTACCACACGGTGATCGACGAGGCCTTCTCCGGCCGGGGGCTCGCCTCCCGGCTCACCCGGGACGCGATCGCCGCCGCCGTGGCCGAGGGCTTCCGGATCGTCCCGCTGTGCCCCTACGTCAAGTCGTGGGTGGGCAAGCACGACGAGTTCGCCGACCACATCGACCCGGTCAGCAGCGCCCACCTCGCCCTCTTCTCCTGACAATTTCCGAAGGTTCCTGAGAGCGATTCCGCGCGTCTGTGCGATCTCACGATGCAGGACCTCACGGACCCCCGACCTCATGCCCCGAATCCCCGGACCGTCGGCGAGGCGTCCAGGGCAGCGGCCGTGAGCGCGACGACCTCGGCCTCGGGCATGTCCTTCGTCACCCGGGTGCGTCGCCAGCCCTCCGACTCGAACGCCTGACCGCGCTCGATGTCGACCGCCCACTGGACGGGGTCGGTCCGGTGGTGCTCCCCCTCGTACTCGACGGCGAGTCGCTGCTCGACGTAGCCGACATCCGGATGGATCGTCCGACCGAGCGCTCGGATGTGGACGGGAGGATGGACGACCGGCTCCGGGAGCCCGCCGTCCACAAGCACGAGTCGCAGAGAAGTCTCGCGCGGCGAATCCACCCCCGGCCGCGCGCGGTCGAGCGCGGCGCGGAAGGTCGACCTGCCGCGGTACCGGACCGGCGCCTCGGCGACGGCGCGGAGCGAATCCAGGGTGGCGCTCGCCTCTCCGTGCCACGTGCCGAGCAGGCAGTCGAGGGCGATGGTCATGTCGCGCACGCCGAGCATCCCGGCGATCTGCCGCAGCGTCTGATCACGTGCGACGATCCGCAGGTCCCACTCCTCGACGACATCGAGCAGCTCCGCCGAATGCCCTTTGACACCGCGGCGGCGGATCGGCACGACGCCGATCATCGAGGTCACGTGGCTGTGGCGGAGCAGATCCTGCGGGACCGCCATGCCGTGGAGGACCGCCGCCGAGGTGTGGCTCGCGGCGCAGTCCGGCCGCACGTGCTGGAGGCCGAGCTGGCGCAGATGGATGGTCTTCCAATCCTCATCGGCCCAGTCGGGGATCTCGATCGTCTTCCGCCACTCCGGGTGCTCGCGCACGCCGTGATGCGGTGCACGGACATGTCCGCGCGCGGTGACGGAGTACGAGGACAGGTCGTAGGAGTCGTGATCGTCGGGGTTGAAGTACAGGGGGATCCGGTGTGCAGCCATGCCGGCACGCTAGACAGAGCGTCGCCCCGGCACCAGTGCGCGCCCCGGCCTGTGGACTGTTGCGGGCGCCGGCTCACGATTGTGACACCAGGACGCCGCGGCTGTGACCTCGCGACGCGGGCGATGACATCGGGGGCGCCTTCGCCACCGGGGAACTCCACCGGTCGCTGCGCTGCGACCAGCACCCGGACCCGTCACGGGACACAGTCGGCGGCGCGCTGACCTTGCGAAGAATCGCGGAAACGCTCTCAGGAATCTTCGGAAATTGAGGTCTCAGGGGCGGTCGAAGTCGAGGAGATCGGGCTTCTCCACCCGCTCGACCTGCGCACCGAGCGCCTGGAGCTTCTCCACGAAGTACTCGTAGCCACGATCGATGTGATCGACACCGGAGATCTGCGTCTGCCCGGTCGCGGCGAGCCCCGCGAGCACCAGACCCGCCCCGGCCCGGATGTCCGAGGCCTCGACCTCCGCCCCGGAGAGCTGCGGCACCCCGGTGATGAGCGCGTGGTTGCCGTCGATCGACACCTCCGCGCCGAGCCGGGCGAGCTCGTTGACGAACCGCCAGCGCGCCTCGAAGAGGTTCTCGGTCAGCAGCCCCACACCGTCGGCCACCGCGTTGAGCGCGATGACGAAGGGCTGAAGATCCGTGGGGAAGCCGGGGAACGGCAGGGTCGACACACGGATGCTGCGCGGCCGCTCGGTCCCACGCACCCGGAACGCGCCGCCGGGGTTGTCGGTGTCGCAGTCCGCGACCTCCGCCCCGGCGTCGCGGAGCTTGTCGACGACGATCGGCAGCAGGTCGAGGGACGCGCCCTCGACGGTGAGGTCGCCCCCGGTGATCGCGGCGGCGAACGCCCAGGTCCCGGCGACGATCCGATCCCCCACGCAGCGGTGCTCCACCGGCTGCAGGCGGGCGACGCCGTCGACGGTCAGGGTCGAGGTGCCGATCCCGGAGATCCGTGCGCCCATCGCCACGAGCATCCGACAGATGTCGACGATCTCCGGTTCGCGCGCCGCGTTCTCGATGACGGTCCGGCCCTCGGCGAGCGTCGCGGCCATGACGAGGTTCTCCGTCGCCCCGACCGAGGGGAACGCGAGGTGGATGTCCGCCCCGCGCAGGCCGTCGGGCGCCTCGGCGATGAAATATCCGTGGTCGAGGTGGACGGTCGCCCCGAGGAGCTCGAGGCCGGCTTTGTGGAGGTCGAGCCCGCGCGAGCCGATCGCGTCGCCGCCGGGCAGCGCCACGTGGGCGGCGTGCATCCGACCGGTGAGCGGGCCGAGAACGGAGATCGAGGCGCGCATCGCGCGGACGAGCTCGTAGTCCGCCTGGATCCCGGCCTCCTCGGGCACGTCGATCGCGACCGTCCCGGCCTCCGGGTCGTAGTCGATCCCGCAGCCGAGGCGTCCGAGCAGCTCGCACATGATCGACACGTCGAGGATGCGCGGCACATTGGTGATCACGGAACGGCCCGGGGCGAGCAGGGTCGCCGCCATGAGCTTGAGCACGCTGTTCTTCGCCCCGCGGACCTCGACGGAGCCGGACAGCACAGCGGGGCCGTGGACGGTCAGGACCTGCATCAGGTGAATCGTCCCATCGTGAGATTGGAGCCGGGAGGAGCCGACTCGAGCCAGGAGGAGAAGGCCGAGAGCGCCTCGGAGTCGAGGGCGAGGAGCACGTCCCGGGGATCCCCGTCATGGGTGCCGTAGCGGCACGTGATGATCTGAGCATCGGGCAACACCGCGTACTGCTCGTCCGGATCAGGCGCATTCCGCGCGGTGATCTCGAGATCCGAGCGCGGCAGCAGGAAGGCGGGGCGCCGGCCGAGGCTGAACACGGGGTACCACGCGAGAGCGGTGACGGTGAACACCCCGACCCCGAGACGCCAACGTGGGCGACGGGTACCGTCGCCCACGCGGGTGGAGCAGTCGAATGCGCCCGACAGACGGGTGATCGAGCGGCGTCGCATCGAGAACAGTGCGACGACGAGGATCGCCAGCCCTACCAATGAGAGCAGAACAATCAGTAGGGAGGAGGGGTTCACGTCTGCCAGTGTAGCGAAGCTCAGACGAGTTCGGCCTGGTCGGCGACCACGGTCACGCGATCGTTCTCCACGGACAGGAACCCGCCATCGGCCTGAGCCGTGAGGTGCTCGCCGTCCGCGGTCACGATGCGCACCTGCCCGCCGGCCACGATGCCGAGCACCGGCTCGTGGCCGGGCAGGATGCCGATCTCGCCCTCGGTGGTCTTGGCCACGACCCGGCGGGCCTCGCCGGACCACACAGCGTGCTCGGCGGCGACCACGGTGACCTGGAGACTCATCGGATCAGCCCTTCTTCTGGAGCTCGTCGTAGTTGCGCAGCACGTCGTCGATCGCGCCGACGTTGAAGAACGCCTGCTCCGGGATGTGATCGAAGTCGCCGTTGCAGATGCCGCGGAAGCCCTCGATGGTGTCCTTGATCGACACGGTCGAGCCCTCGACACCGGTGAACTGGAGCGCGGTGTAGGTGTTCTGGGAGAGGAACTGCTCGATCCGGCGCGCGCGGTGCACGGTGAGCTTGTCCTCCTCCGAGAGCTCGTCGACGCCGAGGATCGCGATGATGTCCTGCAGCTCCTTGTTCTTCTGCAGGATCTGCTTGACCTCGGTCGCCACGTCGTAGTGCTCCTGACCCACGTAGAGCGGGTCGAGGATGCGCGAGGACGAGGCGAGCGGGTCCACGGCCGGGTAGAGGCCGCGCGAGGCGATGTCACGGCTGAGCTCAGTCGTCGCATCGAGGTGCGCGAAGGTCGTCGCCGGGGCCGGGTCGGTGTAGTCGTCGGCCGGGACGTAGATCGCCTGCATCGAGGTGATCGAGTTGCCGCGGGTCGAGGTGATGCGCTCCTGCAGGACACCCATCTCGTCGGCCAGGGTCGGCTGGTAGCCCACGGCCGAGGGCATGCGGCCCAGCAGCGTGGAGACCTCGGAGCCGGCCTGGGTGAAGCGGAAGATGTTGTCGATGAAGAGGAGCACGTCCTGGTTCTGCACATCGCGGAAGTACTCCGCCATGGTCAGACCGGTGAGCGCGACGCGCAGGCGGGTGCCCGGCGGCTCGTCCATCTGGCCGAAGACGAGCGCGGTCTTGTCGAGCACGCCCGACTCGTCCATCTCGAAGATCAGGTCGTTGCCCTCACGGGTGCGCTCGCCGACGCCGGCGAACACCGATACGCCGCCGTGGTCCTGGGCCACACGCGTGATCATCTCCTGGATGAGCACGGTCTTGCCCACGCCCGCGCCGCCGAACAGGCCGATCTTGCCGCCGAGCACGTAGGGGGTGAGGAGGTCGATGACCTTGATGCCGGTCTCGAACATCTGGGTCTTCGACTCGAGCTGGTCGAAGTTCGGCGCGCTGCGGTGGATCGGCCAGCGTTCGGTGATCTCGTAGGGCTCGTCGATCATCGAGCCGTTGAGGACGTCACCGGTGACGTTGAAGACCTTGCCCTTGGTCACGTCGCCCACGGGCACGGTGATCGGGGAACCGGAGTCGACGACCTCCTGGCCGCGGACGAGGCCGTCGGTCGGCTGCAGGGAGATCGCGCGGACGATGCCGTTGCCGAGCTGCAGCTCGACCTCGAGGGTGACCTTGCGGGTCCCCTCGGACAGCGTGACCTCGGTGGTCAGCGCGTTGTAGATGGCCGGCACGGAGTCGAGCGGGAACTCGACGTCCACGACGGGGCCGATGACGCGGGAGATCCGGCCAACGGTCCCCTGTGCCTGGGGGGTTTCCGTAACTGTGGCAGTCATGGTCTTCTTTCTTCTCTGCTCTCGTAGGTGACCGGTCACTCGCCGCCGGAGGCGGCGAGGGCGTCGGCACCGCCGACGATCTCAGTGAGTTCCTGAGTGATCTCGGCCTGGCGGGCCGTGTTGGCCAACCGGGTGTAGGTCTTGATGAGTTCGTCGGCGTTGTCCACCGCAGTGTTCATCGCCTGCTGGCGAGCCGCCTGCTCCGCCGCCGAGGCGTTGAGCAGGGCGGCGAGGATCCGCGAGTCGATGTAGCGCGGGAGCAGCGCATCGAGCACTTCCTCCGCACTCGGCTCGAACTCGTAGAGCGGGAACACCTGATCCTGCTCGAAGCTCGGCGCGGTCGGCTCGGTGCGCACCTCGGGCACGCTCGAGTCGTCCTCCGCCTCGACGACCTCGAGCGGGATGAGCCGACGGTACTCCGGCTCACGGGCGATGCTCGAGATGAAGCGGGTGTAGACGAGGTAGATCTCGTCGACCCCGCCGTCCTCGACGGGAGTGTGGAACGCCTCGACGAGCTGCTCGCCGATCTCACGGGCGTGAGCGGCCTCCGGCGCCTCGGAGAACCCGGTCCACGCCCGGGCGAGCTCGCGCTCCCGGAAGGTGTAGTAGGTCTCCGCCTTGCGGCCGACGGTGTACAGCGACACCTGCTTGCCGTCCTCGCCGAGCATGCGGACGAGCTCCTCGGCCTCACGGATGACGTTCGCCGAGTAGGCGCCGGCGAATCCGCGGTCGGGGCCGATCACGACCACCGCGGCCCGCTGCGCGTTCTCGGGCTCGGTGGTGAGGGTGTGATCGACGTTCGACTGCGTGGCGACGGCGGACACCGCACGGGTGAGCGCATTCGCGTACGGGCTCGCGGCCTGCACGCGTCCGATCGCCTTCTGGATCCGGGACGCAGCGATGAGCTCCATGGCCTTGAAGATCTTCCGCAAGGACTTCGTGGAGTTGATCTTCGCCTTGAAGACCCTCTGCTGGGCTCCCATCAGATGTTCCTTTCGCTAGCGAGCGTCATGGGGTCGGTCAGGCCTTCTTGGCCGAGGACCCGCGCGACTGCTTGACGATCTTCTCCTGCTGCACCTCGTCGGCCTGGGCGGAGTCGAACTCCTCCGAGCCGGCGTGGATGCCCGCATCCGAGGACGGCTGGAAGCCGGCCTTGAAGTCGGTGATCGCCTGATCGAGCTCGCTGATGATCTCATCGGAGAGCTTGGCGGTGAGATCACGGATCGTGTCGAGCAGATTCGTCTTCCGCTCGAGGTGTTCGTGGAACTCCGCTTCGAACCGCAACACGTCCTCGACCGGGATGTCGTCGAGGTGACCCTCGGAGCCGGCCCAGATCGACACGGTCTGCTTCTCCGCCGACATCGGGGAGAACTGGTTCTGCTTGAGCAGCTCGGTGAGGCGGGCGCCGCGGGCCAGCTGCTGCTTGGTCGCAGGATCGAGGTCCGAGGCGAACATCGCGAAGGCCTCGAGCGAGCGGTACTGCGCGAGCGAGATCTTCAGCGTGCCCGACACACCGCGCAGCGGCTTCGTCTGGGCGGAGCCGCCGACGCGCGACACCGAGATGCCGACGTCGACCGCGGGGCGCTGGTTCGAGTTGAACAGATCCGACTGGAGGAAGATCTGGCCGTCGGTGATCGAGATGACGTTCGTCGGGATGAAGGCTCCGACGTCGTTCGCCTTGGTCTCGATGATCGGCAGGCCGGTCATCGAACCGCCGCCCATCGCGTCCGACAGCTTGGCGCAGCGCTCGAGCAGGCGGGAGTGGAGGTAGAACACGTCGCCCGGGTAGGCCTCACGACCCGGCGGACGGCGCAGCAGGAGGGAGATCGCACGGTAGGCCTCGGCCTGCTTCGACAGGTCGTCGAACACGATGAGGACGTGCTTGCCCTCGTACATCCAGTGCTGGCCGATGGCCGAGCCCGCGTAGGGGGCGAGGTACTTGAAGCCGGCGGGGTCGGAGGCCGGGGAGGCGACGATCGTGGTGTACTCGAGCGCACCCGACTCCTCGAGGCTGCGGCGCACCGAGGCGATGGTCGAGCCCTTCTGGCCACAGGCGACGTAGATGCAGCGGACCTGTTTCTTCGGGTCGCCGGACTCCCAGTTGGCCTTCTGGTTGATGATCGTGTCGAGCGCGATCGCGGTCTTGCCGGTCTTGCGGTCGCCGATGATGAGCTGGCGCTGTCCGCGGCCGATCGGGATCATCGCGTCGATGGCCTTGAGGCCGGTCTGCAGCGGCTCCTTGACCTCCTTGCGGTCCATCACGCCGGCGGCCTGGAGCTCGAGCTCGCGGCGGCCGGTGGAGGCGATCTCGCCGAGTCCGTCGATCGGGTTGCCGAGCGGGTCGACGACGCGTCCGAGGTAGCCGTCGCCGACCGGGATCGACAGGACCTCGCCGGTGCGGTAGACGTTCTGCTCCTCAGCGATGCCTTCGAAGTCACCGAGGATGACGGCACCGATCTCGCGCTCATCGAGGTTCTGGGCGAGGCCGAGGGTGCCGTCCTCGAACCGGAGGAGCTCGTTCGCCATCACGCCGGGCAGGCCCGAGACGCTGGCGATGCCGTCACCGGCGGTGATGACCTTGCCGACCTCGGTCTTGTCTCCACCCTGCGGGTTGTACGATTCGACGAACTTCGCCAGGGCGTCCCGGATCTCCTCCGGACGAATTGTCAGTTCCGCCATCTGGTTTCCCTGCTTCCTTGTTTTCGAAGAGCGTCCCCGAGGTGGTCGGGTGGACCGCTCCATACCGTGTATGTGTGCCCGAGGTGCGCGGGCGGTGGTGTGTCAGCCGGCGAGCCGGCGACGGGCGTCTGCCAGACGATCGGAGATCGTCGAGTTCATCACCTCATCGCCGACCTGCACGCGCACTCCGCCGACGACTTCGGGATCGACGTGCACGTTGAGGACCAGCTCCCTGCCGTAGGACGCAGAGAGCGCTGCGGTCAGACGGTCCTGCTGTTCGGGGCTCATCGGCTGGGCGACCGTCACCTCGGCGACGGAGCGCTGCTGGCGCGCCGCGAGCACCTCGGAGTAGGTGTCCAGCGTCTCCGAGACCCGCAGGCCGCGCGGGTGCGCGGCCGCCTGGGAGGCGAGACGGACGGTGTCGGCCGAGGCCCTCTCACCGAGCAGGTCCGCGACGAGCGCGCGCTTGGACTCCGCGGGCGCGGCGGACTCGAAGGCCCAGCCGAGCTCGTGATCGGATTCCAGCAGACGGCTGAAGCGGAACAGCTCCTCCTCGACCTGGCCGAGCCGGCCCGCGGTCTGAGCGTCGGCCGCGACCGCGGTGACGCCGGCGACCTCGAGCGCAGTGACGAAGTCCTGCGGCCTGGCCCAGTGACGGGCGGCCGCGGCGAGAGCGATGTCGAGCGCACGCTCGTCCACCGACCCGGAGAACAGGGTCTGGAGCACGCCGCGCTTGCGCTCGGCGTCGATCGCCGAGTCCGCCATGGCACGGCGGAGCTGCGCGTTGTCCGCGAGCACCGAGACCATGCCGAGCAGGCCGTCGGCCAGCGCGGCACCGGACTGCTGCCCGAGGGCCGCGTCCAGGTCCTGCAGCGTGAGGGCGAGTGAGCTTCTGCTCGACTGGAGCATCAGTACTCCTTCACCGGCTGAGCCGCAGGGGTCTGCGCTTCGAGGTCGGCGATGAAGCGGTCGACGACGTTCGCGGCGCGCTGGTCGTCGCGCAGGCTCTCGCCCACGATCCGCGAGGCCAGATCGGTGGCGATGCCGCCGACCTCACCGCGCAGCGAGACCATCGCGGCCTGCCGCTCGGCCTCGATCTGCGCCTTGGCCTGCGCGATGATGCGCTCGGCCTCGTCGTTGGCGTTCTGCTTCATCTCTGCCAGGATCTGCGCGCCCTCTTCCTGGGCCTCGGCCCGGAGCCGTGCGGCCTCGGCGCGACCGTCGGCGAGCTGCTTCTGGTACTCGGCGAGGGCCTTGTCGGCCTCCGCCTGCACCCGCTCAGCCTTCTCGATGCCGCCTTCGATGGCCTGTGCGCGCTCGTCCAGGATGTCCCTGAACTTCGGCAGCACGAGCTTCCAGAAGGCGAAGAAGATGATGGCGAAGCAGACCGCTGACCAGATGATGTCATAGGTCGCCGGCAGCAGGGGGTTGGCAGTCTCTCCTGCTGCAAGCACTGAAATCGGGGTCATGTGATCGCTCTGCTTCCGTTATCAGACGGCGAAGATGAAGTGTGCGGCGACGCCGAGGAACGCCAGGAGCTCGACGAACGCGATGCCGAGGAACATGGTGGTGCGCAGCTGACCGGAGACCTCCGGCTGGCGGGCCATGCCCTCGACGGTCTTGCCGACGAGAATGCCGATGCCGATACCCGGGCCGATGGCCGACAGGCCGTATCCGACGGTCGAGATGCTGCCGGAGACTTCGGCGAGAATGGTGGTGTCCACGTGGGTTCTTCCTTCCGATTACTGAAATCCGACTGGTGGGTCGGACTCGTTCCTAGCCGTTGGTTGACAGGTTCAATGGGCCGGCTCAGTGGTCGTGCGACACGCTGAGCTGGATGTAGGCGGCGGTGAGCAGCGCGAAGATGTAGGCCTGCAGGATCGCGACCAGGATCTCGAACAGCGTGAACGCGAAGCCGCCGATGAAGGTGAGTGCGCCGAAGGCCGCCCAGGCCCCGCCGAGCTCGACGACGAAGTACTGGGTGGCCGCGAAGCACAGCACCAGGAGGAGGTGTCCGACGAGCATGTTGAACGTGAGTCGGAGGGTGAGGCTGAGCGGGCGGGCGACGAAGGTCGAGACCGCTTCGATCGGGGTGACGAGGATGTACATCGCCTTGGGCACGCCGGCCGGGAAGAGCTGGCTCTTGATGTACTGGCCGCCGCCCTGGGCCTTGATGCCGGCGCCGATCATGACGACGTAGGCGACGAGGGCCATGACGAGCGGCATGCCGATGTTCGCGTTCGAGGAGATGTTGAGGAACGGGATGATGCCGGTGATGTTGAGAGCGAAGACCGACAGGAAGATCACCGCGATGAGCGGGAAGAAGCGGTCGCCGTCCTTCTTGCCGAGCATGTCGTAGGCGATGCCCTTGCGGACGAAGTCGAGCACCATCTCCGCGATCGACTGACCGCGCCCCGGGACGAGCTTGGGGTTGCGCAGGAGCCACACGAAGAGCAGCACGAGCAGCAGGCTCACGAGGATCCGGATGATCATGATCCGGTTGAGCTCGAACGGAGTGCCCGCGAACAGAACTGCCGGTGGATAGAACTCCTCGAGACCGGGGGCGTGGAAACCGCCTCCCTCGCTCGCTGCGAGAAGCATTGTCGGTGACAAGGCAGCTGGAGTGAACAGGGCTGACTCCTGACGACTCGGCGGGGCGAACCGGGCTCCCGATTGACCACCATGGACGAACACTGACCGGCGAGCGCACCTCGATCCCGGACGGGATGGGAGGTGGGGCTGGCGCCTGTGAAATCTGCACGGTGTGCGCTCAGGCACTCCACGGCGATTCCACAGTCACTCTACCAACCGTAGAGGGCCAGACCAAACCGGATCGCCGCTCCGGGCGGGGTGCCCCCGGCCCTCCGGGCGCCTACTTC
This sequence comes from Brevibacterium pityocampae, assembly GCF_039541555.1. Classification (NCBI taxonomy): domain Bacteria; kingdom Bacillati; phylum Actinomycetota; class Actinomycetes; order Micrococcales; family Brevibacteriaceae; genus Brevibacterium; species Brevibacterium pityocampae. Next base: position 87,956 of record NZ_BAABGL010000010.1, read on the forward strand.
GGGTCGATGATCGGGAGGCGGGCGCGCTGCACCGTGACGACGTCGACGATGAGGGAGGCGAAGGCACCGACGGCGAGTGTGACGAAGAGCACCCAGGGATCGTAGAAGTCGAGGTTCCGCAGGCTCGCGGTGAGCGCGATGAGGCCGGCGACCTTGAGGAGGAAGCCGCCGAGCACGGCTCCGGCCATGACCACCGGCGAGGAGTCCGCGGTGAGCAGCATGAGGAGCGCGGTGATCGCGAAGAACACGAATGCGGTGGCCGCGCCGATGAGGGCGCCCCACACCCCCGGCATGCCGGCGACGAGATACCCGACGACCGTGGCGATGACGGCGATGACGGCGGTGATGAGCAGACCGCGCACGATGATGCCGCGCATGATCGTCCGGACGGTGTCGTGGGCAGTCATATTTCCTCCTTGGCCCGCAGACGGGCACGCAGCGGGTAGAACGTCAGGATGAGGGTCACAGCGATCGCGACGAAGAGCACGGAGATCACGGTGCCCGGCGGGAGCATGAGGAAGGAGACCGTGCCGAAGGCGAAGATCGCCGTCCACAGGTAGAGCAGGAGCACGGCGCGGGCGTGGGAGTGGCCGAGCCGGAGCATGCGGTGGTGGAGGTGCTTGGCGTCGGCGGAGAACGGCGACTGGCCGGCGAGCATGCGGCGCACCACCGCGAGCATGAGATCGAGCAGCGGCAGGAACATCACCGCGACCGGGAGGATGATCGGGAGGAAGGTGGGGAGGACGCGCTCGCGGCCGAGCAGCGCCGGGTCGACCTGGCCGGTGACGCGGATCGTCGAGGCGGCGAGGAGCAGGCCGATGAGCATCGAGCCGGAGTCGCCCATGAAGATCCGTGCGGGGTTGAAGTTGTGGGGCAGGAAGCCCAGGCAGGCGCCGACGAGCACGGAGATGATGAGCGAGGCGAGGTTCGCGTAGCTGTCCGGGCTGGTGTCGACGGCGAGTCCGTAGGAGTAGACGAAGAACGCCACTCCCCCGATCGTCACGACGCCGGCGGCGAGCCCGTCGAGGCCGTCGACGAAGTTCACCGCATTGATCGTCACGAGAACGACGAGCACGGTGACGATGATCGACATCCGCGGCGAGCCGATGATGACCTCGTTGAACGGGATCGAGAGCATCGCCACGCCGTTGAGCGCCATGAACCCGGCGGCGAGCGTCTGCCCGGCGAGCTTGGTGATCCAGTGGAGGTCCCAGATGTCGTCGATGACGCCGAGCAGGCAGACCATCGCCGCGGCCCCGGCGATCCCGATGACCGGTGCCGGCTGCTCGAAGAGCTCCTCGAGGAACGGGGTGCGCGAGGCGAAGAGCAGACCCACCATGACCCCGGCGAAGATCGCGACCCCGCCGAGGCGCGGCGTCGGCACCGAGTGGACGTCGCGTTCGCGCAGGGGCGAGAAGATCAGCCCCCGCTCCGCGATGCGCCGGACCATCGGGGTCACGAGGTAGGTGGTGATCGCAGCGATCACCACGATGAACAGATAGGCGCGCACTCAGCCGTCCACATCCACGAGGTCCGGCACGACCTCGAGAAGCTGCCCGTGGGTGATCGGGCCGGAGCGGACGAGGCGCGGGGGTCGCGCGGTCATGTCGACGATCGTCGAGGACCTCCCGCCGAGCACCGGGCCGCCGTCGAGGTAGACGTCGACGGCATCGCCGAGCATCGATTCGGCCTGGTCCGCGGTCGAGGCGGCCGGGGATCCCGTGGTGTTCGCGCTCGACACCGCGAGCGGCCCGGTGAGGACGAGGAGCTCGCGCGTCCGGTCCTCGTCGGGCATCCGGATCGCGACCGTGCCGTGGGTGTCGCCGAGGTCCCAGTCGAGGAACGGCTGGGCGGTGCAGATGATCGTGAGCGGACCCGGCCAGAAGCGCTTCGTCAACGTGAGGATGCGTTCGTCGGCGACCTCGGCGAGCCCCATGAGCGCCTCGCGCCGGCCGACGAGGACCGGCGGCGGCATGTCCCGGCCGCGGCCCTTGGCGGCGAGGAGCTTCGCCACCCCCTCCGGGGAGAAGGCGTCGGCGGCGATGCCGTACACCGTGTCGGTGGGGAGCACGATGAGCCCCTGGGCGCGCACGACGCGGGCGCACTCCTCGAACACGAGATCACGGACATCGTCGTTGCGGACGTCGAAGGTGCGTGACATCAGCTCTCTTCCGGTAGTGCGGCGGTCGTGAAGCGGTCCCTGTCAGTGTAATCGCGGTGGGTGCGCGCACCGGTGAAGCCGCTCGCCGTGAGCAGGGTGCGCAGCGCCGCACCCTGGGTGTCGTCGTGCTCGACGACGATCGTGCCGCCGGGTCGGAGCACCCGGACGCCGGCGCGCACCACTGCTGCCGGCAGCTCCATGCCGTCGGCGCCCCCGCCGAACAGCGCGCTCGCCGGGTCGTGCTCCCCGACCTCGGGGGCGTCCGGCGTGCGTCCGGCGGGGATGTAGGGCGGGTTGGAGACGAGGACGTCGAAGGCGCCGATCTCCGGGAGTTCGCGGATGTCGGCGGCGAGCAGCGTGACCGTGCTGCCGGCGGCTGCCACGGCGTGCCGGTGGGTGTCGACATTGCGATGCGCGGCGGCGAGCGCGGCTTCCTCCTTCTCCACCGCGACGACGGTGCTGCCGGGCACCTCGGTCGCGACGGCGAGGGCGATCGCGCCGGAGCCGGTGCACAGATCGAGGATGCGCGGCCGCTCGATGCCGCGGGCGGCGGCGATCACCTGATCGACGAGGAGCTCGGTCTCGGGGCGCGGGATGAAGACCCCCGGGCCGACAGCGAGCTCGAGGTAGCGGAAGGCGGCGGAGCCGGTGATGTGCTGGAGCGGCTCGCGGGCGCAGCGGCGCTCGAGCAGGTCGGCGAGGCGGGCGCGCACGGGCTCCGGGACGGCGGTGCCGCGCAGGGAGCGCAGCCCGAGCTCACCCGGGGTGCAGTCCCAGGCGTGGGCGAGGAGCAGCCGCGCGTCGGCCGACGGCGAGGGCACTGCGGCCTCACGCAGCCGGTCGGCCGTGACGGCGAGCACGGCGTCGGGGGTGGGAGCGGGCATCGGGGCTCAGCCGATCGCGTCGAGCCGGCGGGCGCGCTCGGCGGCCCGGGAGGACTCGATGACCGGGTCGAGCTGGCCGGACAGCACCTGGTCGAGGTTGTGGGCCTTGTACCCCGTGCGGTGGTCGGCGATCCGGTTCTCCGGGAAGTTGTACGTGCGGATCCGCTCGGAGCGGTCGACCGTGCGCACCTGGGTGCGGCGCAGGTCGTTGGCGGCGGCGGCCGCTTCCTCCGCCTGGCGGGCGAGGATCCGGGCGCGCAGGATGCGCATCGCGGCCTCGCGGTTCTGGAGCTGCGACTTCTCGTTCTGGCAGCTCGCCACGATGCCGGTGGGCAGGTGGGTGATCCGGACGGCGGAATCGGTGGTGTTGACGGACTGGCCTCCGGGTCCCGAGGAGCGGTAGACGTCGATCCGGAGGTCGGAGTCCGCGATCTGGACCTCCTCGGGCTCGTCGACCTCGGGGAAGACGAGCACGCCGGCGGCCGAGGTGTGGATCCGGCCCTGCGATTCGGTCACCGGTACGCGCTGCACGCGGTGCACGCCGCCCTCGAACCGCAGCCAGCCGTACACTCCCCCGTCCTTCGACTTCACAGCGAGGGTGACGTCCTTGCTGCCACCGAGGTCGGAGGCGGTCCGGTCGAGGATCTCCGTCGTCCAGCCGCGGGAGTCCGCCCACCGCTGGTACATGCGCAGGAGGTCGGAGGCGAACAGCGCGGATTCCTCGCCGCCCTCCCCCGCCCGGATCTCGATGAGGGCGTCGCGGGCGTCGTCGGGGTCGCGCGGCACGAGCAGCTCGCGCAGGCGGGCGAGCAGCGCGCTGCGACGCTCGGTGAGCTCCTCGACCTCAGCGGCGAAGGACGCGTCCTCCGCGGAGAGCTCGGCCGCGGCGCCGAGATCGGCGTCGACGGCGGTGAGCTCGCGCCAGCACTCGGCCACCTGGTCGAGCTCGGCGTAGCGCCGGGTCAGGCGCCTCGCCGACCCGGGGTGCTGGTGCACCTCCGGGTCGGCGAGGTCCTGCTCGACGCGCGCGTGCTCGTCGAGGAGCGAGCGCACCGTCTGGGTGAGCGATTCGATGTCCGCGCCGGCATGCCCTGCGCTCATCGATCAGTACTCGTCGGCGGCGGACTTCGGCAGCGGAGTCGTCTTCTGCACCTGCATGAGGAACTCCGCGTTCGAGCCGGTCTCCTTGAGCTTCGACAGGAGCAGCTCGAGCGACTGCTGCTGCTCGAGACCGGACAGCACGCGACGCAGCTTCCACATGATCTTCCGCTCCTCCGGGCTCATGAGGTTCTCCTCACGACGGGTGCCCGAGGAGTTGACGTCCACGGCCGGGTAGATGCGCTTGTCCGCGAGGTGGCGGCTGAGGCGCAGCTCCATGTTGCCGGTGCCCTTGAACTCCTCGAAGATCACCTCGTCCATCTTCGACCCGGTCTCGACGAGCGCGGTGGCGAGGATGGTGAGCGAGCCGCCGCCCTCGATGTTGCGCGCGGCACCGAAGAACTTCTTCGGCGGGTAGAGCGCATTGGCGTCCACACCGCCGGACAGGATGCGTCCGGACGCCGGCTGGGCGAGGTTGTAGGCGCGCCCCAGGCGGGTGATGTTGTCGAGGAGCACGACGACGTCCTGGCCCATCTCGACGAGGCGCTTGGCGCGCTCGATGGCGAGCTCGGCGATCGTCGTGTGGTCGTCCGCCGGGCGGTCGAAGGTCGAGGCGATGACCTCGCCCTTGACCGCGCGCTCCATGTCGGTGACCTCTTCGGGGCGCTCGTCGACGAGCACGACCATGAGGTGCACCGCGGGGTTGTTCGCGGTGATCGCGTTCGCGATCTGCTGCATGATCATCGTCTTGCCGGCCTTGGGCGGCGCGACGATGAGGCCGCGCTGACCCTTGCCGATCGGGGCGACGAGGTCGATGATGCGTCCGGAGATCTGCTTCGAGGTGGTCTCCATCCGCAGGCGCTCCTGCGGGTAGAGCGGGGTGAGCTTGGAGAACTCGACGCGCCGTTTGGCGTCCTCGACGCTCAGGCCGTTGACGGAGTCGAGGCGCACGAGCGCATCGAACTTCTCGCGCTTGCCGGAGCGCTGCTCGCCCTCGCGGGACTGGCGGATCGCGCCGACGACGACGTCGCCCTTGCGCAGGCCGTTGCGCTTGACCATGTTCGCCGAGACGTAGACGTCGTTCGGCCCCGGGAGGTAGTTCGTCGTGCGCAGGAAGGCGTAGTTGTCGTGGACATCGAGGATGCCGCCGACGGGGATGAGCACGTCGTCGGGCCGGAGCTCCGGCTCGTCGAAGTCGTTGCGCCCACCGCGCCGCTTGCGGTCGCGCCCCCGGTTCCGGCCGCGCCGGTCGGAGTCGCGGTCGTGGCGGTCGTTCCCGCGGTCCCGGTTCCTGCCGCCGCGGTCGTTGCGGTCGTTCCGGTCATTGTTCCGGTCATTGCGGTCGTTGTTCCGGTCATTGCGATCACGGTTGTCGCCGCGCTCGTTCCGGTCGTTGTTCCGGTCATTGCCGCGATCGTTGCGATCGTTGCCGCGCTCGTTGTTGCGATCGTTGTTGCGGTCATTGCGGTCGCGGTTGCCGTTCCGGTCGCCGCCCCGCTCGTTGCGATCGCTGTTCCGCTCGCCGCCGTGGTCGTTGTTCCGGTCGTTCCCACGATCACGGTTCCGGTCATCGCTGCGGTCGCTGCCGTGGTCGCGCTTGTCGCCGCCCTGGTCTCCCCCGCGCTCGGCGCGGGAGTCGCCCTGGTCGCGGTTCTCGTCGCGGTCGCCGCCGCGGCGTCGGCCGCGGCCGGGCTGCTCGCCGCGCTCCTCGGCGGGGGTGCCGGACTCGGCACCCTGCCCACGGGTCTCACCGGCCTGCGCGGCATCGCCGCCGCGACGGCGCGGCGAGCGGCGCGAGCGCTGCTCGCCCTCGGTCTGCTCGGCACCCTGCATGTTCCCGGTGGGGGCCTCGGGCGCGGAGGCGGGGGTCGTCGGGGCGGCGGGCGCCTCGGCAGCGGGAGCGGCGGGCGCCTCGGCAGCGGGAGCGGCGGGCGCCTCGGCAGCGGGAGCGGCGGGCGCCTCGGCGGCCTGCGAACGGCGGGCCGGGGCGGCGCTCTGCCGTCCGCCGGCGGAGTTGATGGCGTCGATGAGGTCGCTCTTGCGCAGACGCCGGTATCCCTTGATACCCAGACCTGCTGCCATCTCCTGGAGCTGCGGGAGCCGCAGTGCGGTCAGGCTTCCCGTGCGGGCGGCAGAGTCATTGTTCGTGGTCTCAGTCACGAAGGTTCCTTCTCCCTCGTTCGGCTGCGGGGAAGTCGTACATGGATTCCGCAGCGGTGGACGGCGCGCATGACACTGCGCGCTCTCAATGGAGTACCCTGAAGATTTCAGATGCGGTACGAAGAATGTTCCCGGCGAATCCGCTTCGATACGGTAACGATCCGAACAGAGCCACGCTCGACGGAGTCGATCCGAACGGACCTGACAGCTCACGACTTCTCGTGAGGGAACGGCTCCAGCCTACACTTCGACACCGGTCAGCGCGAATCGGACCCGCCGTGCACCGCTCGGCTCCCCCACCCTGCTCCCCGCCGGCCGGACGGCTGGCCTGGGAGCCCTCCGTGGAGCCCCGGGCGATGTGCTCAGGACTCGTCGACGACCGTGGTGAGGACCCCCACCGGCGCGATCGCGGTCGCGAGGATCCGGGCCGGATCGCCGCGCAGCACGGCGGCCACGCGCTCGGCGAGGTCGTCACCGGTGCCGAGCACCGCGACGGTCGGGCCGGCACCCGACACGACGGCCGCCAGACCGGCGGCACGCAGCGCATCGACGCGCTCGAGGGACTCGAGCATCGCCGGCCGGCGGTAGTTCTGGTGGAGGCGGTCGACGGTCGCCTCGAGGAGCATCCCCGGGTCATGGGAGATCGCATAGGCGAACAGCCCGGCGATCGCGGAGTTCGCCGCCGCATCGGCGTGCGGGACCGTCTCCGGCAGCAGGGACCGGGCGATCGCGGTGTCGAGCCGGGTTTCGGGCACGATGAGCACCGCGCGCACGCCGTCGGCCACGGGGACCGACACCGACTGCGCGGCACCGCCGATGTCGGTGAAGCTGATCGTCACTCCCCCGAACAGCGCCGGCGCGGCATTGTCGGGATGACCCTCGAAGTGCGTCGCCCAGGCCAGCCGGCCGGCGGCGGTCTCCGGCTCGCATCCGGCGGCCTGCCCGATCGCGTCGGCGATCGCGATGCCGGCGACGACGGCGGAGGCCGAGGACCCCATGCCGCGCGACTGGGGGATGACGTTGCGGGCCTCGAGCTCGAGGCGGTCGCCGAGCTCGAGTCCGCGCGCGGCGAGCACCTCGCGGGCGACCCGGTGGATGAGGTGCGCGGTGCTCCGGGGCAGCACGTCCGCGCCCTCGCCGGAAACGGTGACACAGGCCTCGGGGTCGATGGGTGCGGGCGTGATCCGGGCGCGCACCGCATCGCGGATGTCGAGCGCCATGCCGAAGCTGTCGTAGCCGGCGCCAAGGTTCGCCGAGGTGGCGGGCACCTCGACGAGCACCTCGAGGCCGGCCGGGATCCGGTCACCGCGCACGGAGGAGTCGGCAGGCGTGCCCACCGGCATCAGCCCTCCTCGAGTCCGAGCGCACGGGCTGCCGACACGGCGTCGACCGACACCCGGGTGGGCTCGAGATCCGCGCCGTCGGCGGTGCGGATCGCCCACTGCGGGTCCTTGAGCCCGTGCCCGGTGACCGTGCACACGATCGTCGCTCCGGACGGCACCTCTCCGGCGTCGGAGCGCTTGAGCAGACCGGCGATCGAGGCCGCCGAGCCCGGCTCGACGAAGATCCCCTCGGTCGAGGACAGGAGGCGGTGCGCGGCGAGGATCTCGTCGTCGGTGACGGAGTCGATGAGGCCCTCGGACTCGTCGCGGGCGGCGATCGCCTGCTCCCACGAGGCCGGGTTGCCGATCCGGATCGCGGTCGCGACGGTCTCCGGCTCGTCGACCGGGTGACCGAGCACGAGCGGGGCGGCACCCGCGGCCTGGAAGCCCCACATCCGCGGGCGGGAGTCCGCCAGGCCGAGCTCCGCGTACTCGCGGTAGCCCTTCCAGTAGGCGGTGATGTTGCCGGCGTTGCCGACGGGCAGGACGTGGATGTCCGGGGCCTGCCCGAGCCGGTCGACGACCTCGAACGACGCGGTCTTCTGGCCCTCGATGCGGTCGGGGTTGACCGAGTTGACGAGGTGCACCGGGTAGGCCTCGGAGAGCTTGCGGCACAGGGTGAGGCAGTCGTCGAAGTTGCCATCGATCTCGAGGAGCTCTGCGCCGTGCGCGACGGCCTGGCTCATCTTGCCCACCGAGATCTTGCCGGCCGGCACGAGCACCGCGCACGTGAGCCCGGCCTTCGTCGCGTAGGCCGCCGCCGAGGCCGAGGTGTTCCCGGTCGAGGCGCAGATCACGGCCTTGGCACCGTACTCCACCGCCTTCGAGATCGCCATCGTCATGCCGCGGTCCTTGAAGGAGGCGGTCGGGTTCATGCCCTCGTACTTGACCCACACCTCGGCACCGGTGCGCTCGGACAGGCCGGCGGCGTGGATGAGCGGCGTGCCGCCCTCCCCCAGGGTGACGGCGGCGGTGGTGTCGGCGATGTCGAGGAGGCCGCGGTACTCCTCGATGACTCCCTGCCACTGGTGGCGGTGCTGTGCGTTCATGGGGTTCCTTCCGGACATGTCGGGCGGGCGGGGCGCGGGCGGCTCAGTGGCCCTCGATGCGCAGCACCGAGGTCAGGGCGTTGACGACGTCGAGCGCGGCGAGCCGGTCGACGGTGCGGCGCAGCGCGGCATCGGTGCCCGAGTGCGTGGCGATGACGAGCTTGGCGCGCTGCTCGGTGCCCTCGGGCTCGTCGACGACCTGGGTCTGCTGGACGAGCTCGATCGACACCTGCTCCGAGGCGAACACCTCGGTCACCCGGGAGAGCACCCCGGGCCGGTCGAACACGTCGAGGGTGATCTGGTAGCGGGTGGTGATCGCGGAGATCGGCAGCACCGGACGGCGCACCGCGACCGCGCGCTCGTACTGGCCGCGGCCGCCGAGCACCTTGCGGCGGCCGACCGACACGACGTCGCCGAGCACGGCCGAGGCGGTCGGCGCCCCACCGGCGCCCTGGCCGTAGAACATGAGCTCGCCGGCGGCCTCGGCCTCGACGAACACCGCGTTGAACGCGCCGCCGACGCCGGACAGCACGTGGTCGCGCGGGAGCAGCGCGGGGTACACGCGGGCGGAGACTCCCGGGCCCTCGGGCGAGTCTGCGAGCTCCTCGCAGATCGCGAGCAGCTTGATGGTGAAGCCCTGCGCACGGGCGGTCTCGATCATGTCAGCGGTGACGCCGGTGATGCCCTCGACGTCGACGTCGTCGATGGTGACGGGGGTGTGGAAGGCGATCGCGGCGAGGATCGCGGCCTTCGCGGCGGCGTCGTGGCCGCCGATGTCCGCCGTCGGGTCCGCCTCGGCGAAGCCGAGCTCCTGCGCGGTGCGCAGCGCGGTGTCGAAGTCCCACCCCTCGGAGTCCATCTGGTCGAGGATGTAGTTCGTCGTGCCGTTGACGATGCCCATGACGCGGGTGATCCGGTCACCGGCGAGCGAGTCGCCGACGGGGCGGATGATCGGGATCGCCCCGGCGACCGCGGCCTCGTGCTCGAGGCGCACCTCGGCGGAGTCGGCGGCCTGCATGAGCTCGCCGTAGGACTCCGCGAGCAGCGCCTTGTTCGCCGTCACCACCGAGGCCCCCGAGCGCAGCGCCGCGAGGATGAGCTCGCGGGCGGGTTCGATGCCGCCCATGAGCTCGATGACGATGTCGGCACCGGCGATCGCGGCCTGGGCGTCGGTGGTGAGGAGCTCCGCGGGGATGCCGGGGCGCTCCTTGTCCGCGTCGCGCACGGCGACGGCGGTGAGCTCGAGGCGCGCTCCGGTGCGCTGGGCGAGATCGTCCCCGTTCTCGAGGATCCGGCGGGCGACCTCGGTGCCGACGACACCGCAGCCGAGCATGGCGACGTGCAGAGATTTCATAGGGCTCTCACTCTTCGGGATCGGTCCCGGGCGCGAACCCGGGGTCGGTGGCGAACATGTCCTGATAGCTCTCGGGGCGGATCGCCCAGCGGACCTCGGCGCCCTCGACGGCGAGCACCCCGGGGCGGGGCACGTGGTTGTAGTTCGAGGCGAGCGGTCGGCAGTAGGCGCCGGTGCCGGGCACCGCGATGAGGTCGCCGGCGGTGATGTCGGCCGGCAGGTACTCGTCGCGGACGACGATGTCCCCGCTCTCGCAGTGCTTGCCGACGACGCGCACGACGACGGGCGGTTCTGCCGAGGCGCGGTTGGCGAGCGTGCACGAGTAGTCGGCGTCGTAGAGGGCGGTGCGGATGTTGTCGCTCATCCCGCCGTCGACGCTGACGTAGCAGCGCACTCCGCTGCCGGTGTCGACGGGTTTGACCGTGCCGGCCCGGTAGAGGGTGAACATCGCCGGGCCTGCGATCGCGCGACCGGGCTCGAAGGACACGAGCGGCATCGCGCTGCCGTGCTCGGCACACGCCTTGGCGACGAGGTCGGCGAGCTGCTCGGCGATCTCGGCGAACGAGGTCGGGGTGTCCTGCGAGGTGTACTGGATGCCGAACCCGCCGCCGAGGTCGACCTCGGGCAGGGAGACCCCGTGGGCCCGCTCGAGCTGGGCCCGCAGGCCGATGATCCTGCCGGCGGCGACCTCGAACCCGGCCTTGTCGAAGATCTGCGATCCGATGTGGCTGTGGAGCCCGAGGAGTTCGAGCTCGGGGACGTCGATGATCTGCGCCGCAGCCGCGGCGGCGTCCCCGCCCTGTAGGCTGAGCCCGAACTTCTGGTCCTCGTGGGCGGTCGCGATGAAGTCGTGGGTGTGCGCCTCGACGCCGACGGTGATGCGGAGCATGACGGGTGCGGTGATGCCGCGGGCGGCAGCGGCGGCGGCGACCCGCGGGATCTCGTCGAAGGAGTCGATGACGATGCGGCCGATCCCCCAGTCGAGGGCGTAGGCGATCTCCTCGTCCGACTTGTTGTTGCCGTGGAGGCCGACGAGCGCGGGGTCGAAGCCGGCCCGCTGCGCGACCATGAGCTCGCCCAGCGTGCAGCAGTCGAGGCCGAGTCCGGCCTCGGCGATCCAGCCGGCGGCCGCGGTGCAGAGGAACGCCTTGCCGGCGTAGTAGCCGCGGGCACCCGGGCCGACGCGCTCGAAGGCGCGGGAGAAGACGGTGGCGAACTCGGCGGCGCGGGCTCGGAAGTCGGCGACGTCGAGGACGTACATCGGGGTGCCGTGCGCGGCGGCGAGGTCGACGACCGAGTGCCCGGCGATGCGCAGCACCCCGTCGTCGCCCTTGGTGACGTTCGCCGACCACAGGCTCGGCATGAGCGCGTTGACGTCGTCGGGGAACGGCAGCCAGACCGGGGACGGGACGGCGTGGAGACTGCCGGCGATGTGTGCGGGCACCCCTACATCCTCTCAGGCGCGCCGACGCCCAGCAGCCCGAGTCCATTGGCCAAGACGGTCGCGGTGGCCCGGTCGAGCATGAGGCGCGAGGAGTGCACGGGGGTGATCTCGTCGTCGGTGCGCGGGGTCACGCGGCAGGCGTCGTACCACTTGTGGAACAGTCCGGCGACGCTCTCGAGGTAGCGCGCGATCCGGTGCGGCTCGCGCAGCTGCGCGGCCTGGGCGACGACGCGCGGGAAGTCGGCGAGCGCGGCGAGCAGCACCGTCTCCGTCGGGTCGGTGAGCGCGGCGGGGTCGAACGCCTCGGTGGTGATCCCGGCGGTCACGGCGTTGCGCTCGATGCTGCATGCGCGGGCGTGCGCGTACTGGACGTAGTAGACGGGATTGTCGTTGCTCGCCGAGCGGAGCACCTCGGGGTCGAGGGTGAGCGGCGAGTCCGCCGGGGTGCGGGCGAGCGAGTAGCGCACGGCGTCGGCGCCGAGCCAGTCGATGAGGTCGCGCAGCTCGATGATGTTGCCGGCGCGCTTGGAGAGCTTCGCCCCGTTGATCGAGATGAGCTGGCCGATGAGGACCTCGATGTTCGTCTCCGGATCGTCTCCGGCGGCCGCCGCGATCGCCTTGAGCCGGCCGATGTAGCCGTGGTGGTCGGCACCGAGGAGGTAGATCTTCTCGGTGAAGCCGCGGTCCTTCTTGTCGAGGTAGTAGGCGGCGTCGGCGGCGAAGTACGTGGGCTGGCCGTCGGCGCGGATGAGCACCCGGTCCTTGTCGTCGCCGAAGGTCGTGGTGCGCAGCCACACCGCTCCCCCGTCCTCGTAGACGTGGCCCTGCTCGCGGAGCCGGGCGACGGCCTTCTCGATCGCTCCGGAGGCGTGCAGGGACGCCTCGGAGAACCACACGTCGAAGTGCACGCCGAAATCCTGCAGCGTGCTGCGGATGTCGGCCATCTGCAGGGCGTAGGCGCGGTCGCGGACCTCGGCGCGGGCCTCGTCCTCGGGGGCCGCGGCGAGTGCGGGCCGCTCGGCGCGGATCGCCTCGGCGATGTCGGCGACGTACTGCCCCGGATAGCCGCCCTCGGGGACCGCGCGACCGTGCATGCGGGCGAGGACAGAGTTCGCGAAGGTGTCCATCTGCGAGCCGGCGTCGTTGATGTAGTACTCACTGGCGACCTCGGCCCCGGCGGCGCGGAGCACACGGGCGATCGCGTCGCCGAGCGCGGCCCAGCGGGTGTGGCCGAGGTGGAGCGGACCGGTGGGGTTGGCGGACACGAACTCCATGTTGACGACGTGTCCGGCGAGCGCGTCGCCGGTGCCGTAGGACTCTCCGGCGGCGACGATGTCCGCGGCGAGGCGTCCGGCGGCATCGGCGGCGAGGGTGATGTTGAGGAAGCCGGGTCCGGCGACGTCGACGGCGTCGATGCCGGAGCGGGCGCGCAGCCGCTCGGCGATCTGCTCGGCGAGGTCGCGCGGCTTGAGGCCGGCCCGCTTGGCCGTCTGCAGGGCGATGTTCGAAGCCCAGTCGCCGTGGTCGCGGTTCTTCGGGCGCTCGACGACGATCGTGTCCGGCTCGGTGATCGCGAGGCCGGCGGCGTTGAGTTCGGCGATGACGGCGCTGATGGCCGACTTGAGTTCTTCAGGAGTCACCGTCTCAGGGTATTACCCGCAGGGCCGCGGGTGCGAGCCGGGTGGGGAGGGTGCGCCGGCGGGCGGGCACGGATCCGGTCGGCGGCACCGACCCGGCCGGCGGTGCAGTGCCGCCGGCCGGGCCCCTCGGTCTGGGCGCCGAGAGCAGTGGTGCTCAACCGATCGCGATCTCGATCGGTTCGTCGAACAGGCCGCCGCGGAACACGAGGGTGTCGGGCTCCACGCCCTCGGGCACATCGAACAGCACGATCCCGTCGACCGTGTTGCCGGGATTGATCTCCTCGAGGAAGGAGTTGCTGTCCTCGAGGTACATCGCGGAGCCCTCGTCGGCGGCGTACGTGCGACCCTCGGCATCGGTGAGCTCCACATCGCTGGAGAAGAACATCACCGGCGAGTCCCCGACGTTCGTCACCTCCATGCTCACGACGACGAACTGTCCCTGTGCCTCTGCCCCGAACATGTCGTCACCGACCGAGGAGACCCCGGACTCGACATCGGAGACGGTCACCTCGAAGTCCCCGCTCGCGACCGGCTCGCCGATGCCCGCGGACTTCTCCTCCGGCGCCTCGGCCGCGGCCGCGTCCTCCGCGGCATCCTCGCCGCCACCCTCTTCTTCCGCCGGGGCGCGCTGCTCCACATCCTGCTCTCCGGCGGTGTCCTGACCGGTGTCGGAGGTCTGCTGCTCGCCGCCTCCTCCCGCGCAGCTGCCGACGATGACGAGGAGCACGACGACGCCCACCCAGAACCACCAGCGCTTGAAGATCGACTTCCGCTTCGGCGGCGCCGGGTGGGGCGCGCCCGGGGGCATGCCGTAACCGTTCGGGCCGGGCTGCGGGCCTGCGCCCCACGGCTGCTGGCCGGGCGGCACGGGATGCCCGTACGGGGGGCGGGGCGGACCCTGCGGATCGTGAGGTCCACCGGCGTGCGGGTGGTGCCCGCCCGGGTGTCCGGGCTGCGGGGTCGGGTTCTGGGACATGGGATCTCCTCGGGGTTCGGGTGCGGGCCGGTGGGCCGACCGTGCGATGGTGCGGACGAGACCCATCGTCGGTCGCCCGTCGCTTCCCCCACATCAGCCGATCGGCTCGACCGCACCGACCGATCGGCTGATGGCCGTGTCCGGACCCCGCACTACGGTGGGGATCGTGAATACCCTTGCCGGGCGGATCGTGCGCCTCTCCCTGCTCACCCTGTGGGACATCGTGCTGTACCTGCTGGGTGTCCTCCTCACGTTCCTCAGCATCGAGGGCGTGCCGGGCGCCACCTCCGGACCGGGGCTCCCGACCGACCTCGGGATCGTCGTCCTGCTCCTCGCCTGCCTGCTCTGGCTCACCGTGTTCCTGCGGCGACGCTTCCCCGTCGTGCCGCTCGTCGCAGGTGCCCTCCTCACACTCGTCGGCATGGACTACTGGCTCGTCCTCATCGGCGCCTTCCACGCTCTCGCACGGCTGCGCGGATGGCCCGCGATCGCCGCAGCGGCCGGCGCGGGGGTGCTCGTCGTGTTCGCCACGGTGCGTGACATCGTCCGCGATCCGCAGTCGACGATGACCGGCTCGCTCTTCGGGGTCACGGGCACGCCGGACACGCCCGGCAGCGGGGCGGTCGCCGCGATCGTCGTCCTCATCGTCGCGGCGATGTCGCTCGGCACCACCGGCGGGCTGGCACTCCTCGTCCGCAGTCGGCGCGAGACCGCCACCGCACGCACCCGCGTCGAGGCCGTCGACGCCCGCAACGCCGATCTCAGCTCGGAGCTCGCCCGCACGTCCGAACGGGACCGGCTCGCCACGGAGATCCATGATGCGCTCGCCCACCGGTTGTCGGTGATCTCCCTGCAGTCGGGGGCGCTGGAGACGGCGACGCACACTTCCGACCCGGCACTCGCTCACGCCGCGCGCGTGCTCCGGGGACAGGCGCACGCCTCGCTCGAGGATCTGCGCGGTCTGCTCGGGGATCTGCGGACCGGCGGCCCGGCCTCCTCCACCGGTCCGACCGAGGCACCGGCCACCGCCTCCATGCGCGCACTCCCCCGCCTCGTCCGCTCGCTGCGCGAGGCCGGGACGGCGGTGGACGCCGTCGTGCTGCTCGACGGCACGGAATCGGCCCCGGCCGCCCTCGATCGCAGCATCTACCGGATCGCGCAGGAATCCCTGACCAACGCGCTCAAGCACGCGCCGGGCGCCCCCGTCTCGCTGTACGTCGAGGGTGCGCCGGGATCGGATATCAGGATCCGGGTGTCGAATCCGATCGGCAGACCCGTGGACCCGGTGCTGCAGGGCTCGGGCGCGGGCTCCGGGATCGCAGGCATCCGCGAGCGGGTGCGCCTGCTGTCGGGCGCGTCGTGGATCGGCGTCCATGAGGGCTGCTTCGTCGTCGACGCGACGCTCCCGTGGCCCATCGAGGCCGCGCAGGCCTGGCGCGGGGTGTGACCTATATTCGAGAGGTGACCGCCGACCCCGAACCGCCCCCGCGGACCGCCCCGATCCGGGTCCTCGTCGTCGACGACGACCCGTATTCGCGAGCGGGCATCCGGGCGATCCTGCAGCAGGCGCCGGATCTCGAGGTCGTCGGCGAGGCGGCGGACGGTGCCGAGGCGATCGACCGTGCCGCCGCGCACTTCCCCGACGTCGTCATCATGGACATCCGGATGCCGGGGATGGACGGCATCACCGCGACCGCCGCGCTCGTCAACGCCGTGCGCCCTCCGCTCGTCGTGGCGCTCACGAGCTTCGACAGCGAGGACGCGGTGTTCCGGGCGCTCGAGGCCGGAGCGGTCGGCTTCCTCCTCAAGGACACCCCTCCGGCGGACCTCGTGGGTGCGATCCGCACCGTGATGGCCGGTGACGCGTTCCTCTCCCCGCGCGCCACTCTCCACCTCATCCGAAGGTTCGGGGTCGGTGGGCGGTTCACGGTGCAGCACGATGCCCAGCGCCTGCTCGGCACCCTCACCGAGCGCGAGCGGGAGGTCGCCGAGCTCGTGGCCGAGGGCCTGACGAACCGGCTCATCGCCGACCGGCTGTTCCTGTCCGAGGCGACGGTCAAGGTGCACCTGGGACGCGTCATGCTCAAGCTCGCCGCGGACACCCGGGTGGGTGTCGCGATCGCGGTCGAACGGGCCCGCCCCGGCGGCCGGCGCCGCTGAGAACCGAGCTGCCGCGCGGGAGGCATCGATGGCCGGCGGAGGCGCCGACTCGTGGCCGAGGCGGCGGGCGGACGGCACGTCCGGACCATCGCGCGGCCCAGGCTCTGCGCCGTTCATCGCGTGCCCGTTCGCCGCTCGTTCAAGGTTCATTCATCGGGCCAGCACATCCAGAGCATGTAATGGCGGTGGATCACTCGCTCACCGTAAGGGGAATCATGAAGAAGTCTCTGGTCCTGGCACCTGCGATCGCACTCGCTCTCACCGGTCTCGGCGCGCCGGCGATCGCGGCCGCCTCCATTCCGGCGTCCGTTGCCGCAGCGGCGGCCGAGGTCGTCTTCCCGAAAATCACCACCTCGGACATCACCTACACCGAAGGCGACGACGACGCCACCATCAGCATCACCGGCACCGCCACACCCAACACCCCCGTCGACATCCGCCAACTGGCGATCATGACCACCTCCGGCAACACCTACTACGTCAAATCCGACGTCCCCGAGGTCACCACCGACGACACCGGCGCATGGACCCTCGAACTGCCGCTGTCGACCACCTTCGGCGCCCAATACCGCGACGAGGTCCACCGACAGCTCTCCAACACCGACGACAGCCTCGACGAAGTCGTCACCGGCGACACCCTCTCGATCATGGTCAGCGCGGCAGGCAAGAGCAGCAACACATTCATCACCCTCACCGTCGACGACGCACCCGAAGAACCCGCCGAACCCGGTCACGGGGTCCGAGTCGATGCGCCGGCGGAAGTCACGCGGAAGGACCTGAAGAAGGGTTTCGTGATCTCGGGTACGAACTCCACCGGAGAGCACATCATGGTCTCCGTCCACCCCTCGAACGATGACCGCAAGCCCACGACCTTCCGGTTCCCCGGATCCACGACGGAATGGGCGAAGACGTTCAAGAACATCAAGCACACCGCGGGCGTGGAGCCCGGTGACACGCTGACCGTCGAAGTCCGCTATGCCAAGGGCAGCAAATCCGTCATCACCACGGAGACCATCGCCGTCACCGAGTGATCGGCGCACTGCACTGCCGCTGGCCGACCGCTCTCGGCAAGCAGTGCCCCCGCCCCGTTCAGGGGAAGCATCTCCGGCAGTGAAAATGCGAAATCCCGCGGTTCCGTTCTCAGGAACCGCGGGATTTCGCGATGTGGTGCCCGCGACAAGATTCGAACCTACGACCTTCTGCGTCGCAGGTACGCATGTTGACTAGTGGGAGCTGACATGGGTAACACCGCAGTTCAAAAGCTTATATCGACAACTACTCGCTGACATCAGTTGACCTGGGTTAATAGCGATAGACGCGACTCATTGCGTACCTCAGTGCGTACTATCAGTGCGTCGGCGCTGCGCCTCGAGGAGCATCGGCCCGACCTGCCCGAGATCGGTGTAGTGCTCGCGGCTGACAGCGGCGGTGTGACCGAAGTGGGGTGTATCAAGGTTCTTGGACAGTTCCTCTTGATGGGAGAGGATCAAGAGCATGGCAAGTGCATCACGGCGGAAGTTCAG
>NZ_BAABGL010000011.1:0-83927 GCF_039541555.1 Brevibacterium pityocampae
GTCATCGGTCCTTTTCAGAGGCGGGACACCAGGTCACACCTCGGTTCGAGACCGGACCCTTACACAACTAATGAAACACCCTCGCAGGGAGTCGACGGCACAGCGGCGACGCGCGTCCCTCTGGCGCCGCCGCCGCAAAACGCCCGTGTCAAACCTCTGGGAGGGCTGCTCCCGAAGTTCATTTTCTGTCGAAGCAACCTATCTGCCAGGTCGCACGTTAGCGACTGCTGCGCGATCAAGTGTCACCCTGGCTTGACCCTAATGGAGAACTACTTACTCGGCTCCGCGTTCCACTCCAGATAGACCGAAGCGCCTGACTGATCACAGGAAGAGGTGGAATCTGGGAGATTCCACGTCTTCGTAACACCATCTTCTCAATCTCAGTATCATTTCTGCTGGGTGAATTCTCTCCGTTGACACGCAGGAGCCACAACGGTGCTGCCCTGGTGAGTTCCCGGATTCGCCGCTGCAGTTGGCGACGGCGGCAGGATTTTCCCACCCCACGACGGACAACCACTTCGCTTCGGAGCATTCCGCTAAAGATCCACGCGCATCTGAACTGTCACTTGCGACACGGAGTCCATGAGGCGAAGAGGCATGAGGGCGTCCGTCGTGGTTGGTCCGATTTGGGCCCAGGTGGGGCAGGCTCGTCATGCTGTGCTGCCGCCGTTATCCAACTCCTCTTTTCGTCCAATCGAGGCGGATCGGAAAACCTTGCTGCGTGTCAGTTGGAGCAGCTTCTAATGGAAGAGATTCCGTTGGAGGGAAAGCGTTTCATCGCCTCATTCCAAGTGGTGTTCGTCGCGAATGCCATGAGTTCCATTGCTAGGCCCTTGCTCGGTCGGCTCTGCAGGATGCAATCTCGAATTCGAGCTGCGACATTCTCCATGGTGAATGGATCGTCCACGAAGCTCTGTACAACTGGGAGCTCGGCGCGAGATGCCCGCAACCCGATTCCCGATTTCGACGGGTGCGACGATCGGAGATTGTTTATTTTCATGGCCACGCTGTTCGGGCTTCGGAAACTTGCGTCACAGGCTCCAGGAGGAAAATAGTCGGCGGATCGCAGTAGCTCGGATAGTTCCGGGATGCCTGGCGTATTCGCCCGAACCCCTGTCCACTTCAGATCGTTAGCGACGTCTGCCGCCAGAATCATCTCCTCAAGCGTCCAATGCATCGGTGTGGCCATGTTTTCAGAGTACCGCCTCGGCGGGTGTTCAATGCAGGAAGAATCTACTGGACTCTAGGAGGCGGGTGAACTCCGCCGCCTTCTCGAAACGGCGAGTTTCCCCGGGCAGCGCCGCCCTCCATGGAAGGACTCCGTCATGACACCCGATATCGCCGGTCACCACGGCAGCTCGAGCATCTACGCTGAGCGCACCATCCACGCCACCCCGCAGGAGGTCTTCGCTCTCCTCGCCGACCCCGCCCGCCACCACCTGACCGAGCCCCGCGATTGGGTGCGCGGCAGCTTGGAGGAGCAGCCCGCACCGATCACCGAGGTGGGCCAGGTGTTCGGGATGGAGATGTTCAACACCCACCGGGGCGGCCGCTACGAGATGCACAACCGCGTCACCGTCCTCGAACCCGACCGCGCCATCGCATGGGCGCCCGGCCAGCGCACGGCCGACGGCGAGATCGCCGCCGGCGGCTGGTTCTGGCGCTACGACCTCGAGCCGGCGACGGACGGGACCCGCGTGCGCCTCACCTACGACTGGGCCGAGACCCCGCAGGAGACGATCGAGAAGATCGGCGGCATGCCCGCCGTCAGCGAGCGGTACCTCGGCAAGTCCCTCGCAGCCCTTGCCGCTGCCGTGGAGCCCGGCGAGAGCTGATCGCGGTCCCGGACGGGCCGCCAACCGAAGTCGGCACTCACTCCTTCGGGCGGGGCCCCTTCACCCATTCGACCCCGTCGAAGTGCGCCAGCCCCATGTCCTCGAAGGTGCGCAGCCAGCCGTGCATGGGCCAGAACGCCCAGCGGCGGTAGAAGGTGTGGGCGTTGACGAGGATCGCGTCGAGGTGCTCGATCGGCGGGGTGGAGACCGGGTGCCACTGGTGGTAGGCGTGCGCCCCGCCGACCCACACGAGCGGCACGTCGCAGGCCCGTAGATTCATCCCGAAGTCGGTGTCCTCGCCGCCGTAGTCGACGTAGTCCTCGCAGAACCCGCCGAACCGCTGCCGCAGCGCCCGCCACGTCCTCGCGGTGACGGCGAAGGATAGCGACCAGAACAGCTCGTACTCCTCGTCCGTCGCCCGCTGCAGCTCATCCTCCGGCGGGTTGGGCCGCGCGCCGTGCGGGCGCGTCCACTTCGCCAGCCGGTCGAGGTCGTAGGGCCGGTCGTCCGCCGCGAGGTAGGTCACCGGCCCGGCGAGCACGGCCTCCGGCAGCTGCTCCGCCGCCCGCGCGTATCCCGAGCATAATTCCGCCCCGGGCATGCAGTCCGCGTCGAGGAACACGACGAGCTCCGCCCCGTCGGCAACAGCGGCGTCGCCGGCGACGTTCCGGGCGCGCGCCAGGTTCACCGGGCCCGGCCCGGTGCGATCGATGACTTGGGAGCCGGGCACGGTGAACGGCTCTTCGCCGATGAGCACCGTATGGTGCGCGGCGCCGGGCATCCAGCGTCCCACCGCCTCGAGCTGGCGCAGCACGTGCCCCCGCCGCCCGGCCGAGGCCAGGGTCACCACATGGATCGCGTTCATCGTCCGACCTCCTCGATGATCCGGGCCGCACGCTGCGCCGCACCCGTACTGCCCCACTGCTCCCAGCGCGGCTCCAGCTCCCGCGCGCGCTCGATGAGTCCGGCCCACTCCTCGACGGCGGGCACCGACTCCGGCACCACCGCCAGGCCGGCTTCGCACAGCACCCGGGCGGTGGCCTCCTGCTCCCCGAACGGCCGGTCCTGGGGCACGACCACGGCGCGCGCGCCGAGCACGGCGAGGTCCGCGATCGAGTTCTGACCGGCGGCGGTGACGACCACCTCGGCGGCGGACAGCAGAGCGAAGGGGTCGTCGACCCACGCACCCGGCCCGATCACCGTGACCGGCACCGGGAGCGATTCCGCCACGGCATCCCAATACGCGGCCGGCTGATCCATCCCGCCGCCGCCGTGGACGATGACGACGCCGGTGCGCTCTCTATCCCCGGCGGGAGCGGGCACCCGGCCGGCGAACCGACTGATGCCGCCCACGGCGTGCACGCGCTCGGTCACCGGCTCCAGGTGCTCGGGCAGCTCCACCCAGTCGGGCCAGGCGGCGATGATCGCATCGGCTGCCCGGTACCCCACAGCGTGCGGGGCGTCGTCACGGATGCCGGGCATCGCCTGCACCGTCACCGGCACACCCATGGCGCGCACGAGCACCGCGACCTCGACGGAGACGTCGACGTGGAACCCCCGGGGCCGGTTATCCGCCACCCATCCGGCGATCATCGCCATCCGCTCGGCGAGCCCCGCGTGATGCGCCGGCGCCCAGTGGAAGGTCCCATGGGCGTTCAGCGCGGCGCCGCTCACCCCGGGGGCCGGGGCGTCCATCGGCAGCACGAGATCCGCACCCGGCGCCGAGGACAGGATCGTCGTGTCGTCGTCGAGCGCCGCGGCGATCTCCCGGCACCGTGTCAGGTGCCCGGTGCCGTGGTGGTGGGCGTAGAAGCCGATCATCGGACGGACTTCCGCGCGGAGCGCTGCTGAGCGGTGATGCGATCGATGCGGGAGCGGTGCGCGAGCCGCGGGTACTCGACGGCCGGGCGCGGTCCGGAAAGCGCCGGCCCGCCGTCGGCCAGGCGCGCAAACACCTCGAGGTAGCGCTCGATCATGATCCGCAGGTCGAACCGCTCGACGGCGATCTGCCGAGCCTCCGCACGCGACTGCCGGAGCGCTGCCCGCACCGCGCGGGCGAGGTCGTCCGGGTCGGACGGGCGGGAGATGTGGTCGGGGGTGTCGGCGAGCACCTCGGGCACTCCGCCGCGGCCGAATGCCGCCACCGGGGTGCCGCACGCCAGCGCCTCGATCGTCACCAGGCCGAACGGCTCGTCCCACTCCGGGGTGACGAGCGCGACGTCCGCCTGGCCCACCTCGCGGGCGAGCTCGTCCGGCGACAGGGTGCCGAGCCAGCGGATGTCGTCGCCGAGGCGCGGCCGGATCTCCTCCTCGACATAGGACGGCTGGGCGGCGCGGCCGATGAGGGTGAGCGGCAGGCCCAGGCGCCGGCACGTGTCGATCGCGTGGTGCGGGCCCTTCTCCCGGGTCAGCCGCCCGAACCAGACCGCGCCGCGCCCACCGGGGCCGAGCGGCCACCGGCCGGTGTCGACGCCGTTGTGGATCACCGGGGCCGGGGCGGGAAGCCGCCACTGGCCGGCGGTGAACGCGCTCACCGCGCTGAACGCCCCGGCATCCGGGCCCACCCGGTCGATCGCGGACTGGATGGACCGCTGCGGGGGCACGTGGAGGGTGGTGAGCATCGGCGCGCGCCGGCCGGGGTCGGCGAAGAGCAGCGCCGGGTGCGTGCTGTTGTTGTGGATGACGTCGTAGTCCGCGGTCTCCAGGTGAGCTCTCAGCTGGGCGAACGCATGCGCCTCGGACTCCCGGGCGCCCGGCGGGTACTCGTCGTCGCGCGCGTGCTGCTCGAACCCGGTCCAATCGACGCCGGGGAACTCGAGGGCAGTGCTGTGCCCGTTCGAGCCGCGTGCGGCGAACAGATCGACCTCGACCCCGGCGGCCGCCAGGCCTACGACGAGCCGGTCGACGAACACCTCGAGACCACCCCCGAACGGCGGGGCGATCGGCAGGCGCGACGGCCCCACGACCGCGACCCTCACGGCGTCGCCGTCCGGGGAGCGGGCACGCGCGCTGCCGCGGTCGCTGCAGTGCCGGGCGCCGGGGATCCCGGGCCGGCGGTCGGCACGGGCGCGGGCGTCGCTGCGCTGTCGGCAGGTTCCGAGGGTGCTGCGCCGGCGGGCACCTCGGCGGCGGGACGGCCGGTGTAGATCCGGTGGTGCGCGCGGACGATCTCCACGTACTCGCGCTCGCGGTCCCCGCCGTAGGGCAGCAGGCCGCCGGCGAGCGTGGTGAGAGCCGCCGCCGCCGCCGAGGCGCCCGCCCCGGTGGCATAGGACACGACCCCGCCCGGCCGGTCGGCCTGGTCCGCGTAGTAGCCGCAGTCGGGGGCGACGACGGTGACGGCGAGGTCGCGGCACATCTCGAGCCAGCCGGAGTGGGAGCCGCGGATGTAGGGCAGGACGACGGCGTCGTACTCCGCGACCGCGGCGAAGAGCGCGGCGTCGTCCATGCGTGGGTGGACGTGCAGGCCTTCGCCCCACGTCGTCGCGAGCGCGGTGACGAGCGGGTGCTGCGCGGCGTCCTCGTGGACGTGGACGTGGAGCTCGGCCCCGCCCGCCGCGAGGCCGCCGGCCAGCGCGCGGTGGTACTCCGGATCCGTGGCGGTGTTGTGGCGCATGCTCTTGAGGAACAGGCCCACCCGGTTCCCGGTCCGGCGCGCTGCGGCGGCCGCGACGACCCGGCGGGCGGTGCCCGGGTCGACGATGAACGGGTGGGGGATCACCTCGGCGGCGACACCCAGCCGGGCGGCGATGCGGGCGGCGGCAGCAGGAGTGAGCGTGATGACCGATTCCGCGGCGCGGATGAGGTCGGTGAGCCGCGCGTGGTGGTCGGCCTGCTCGGTGAGGTGCGGATTGTCGAGGTCGTGGACGGTGACGACGAGCCGGGTCGCGGTGGCCGCGCACTCGTCGACGAACTCGCGGATCCGCTCCGGCGAGCAGTGCTCGAAGCCGAAGTGGATGTGGACGAGGTCGACCGCCTCCGCATGCGCCCGCAACCACCCGGGTTCGAGCGCGGGGTGCGGGAACCAGGCCCCGGCGCGGGTGCCGGGAGGAGGTTCCGGGGCGAAGGCCGCGACGTCGGACCAGCGGGAGGCGGGGAGGACCGCGGCGACGTACGGGTGATCGGCGGGGATCGCCGCGACGGTGACGCGAGCCGCGCCGGCCTGCAGGGCGGGTGCAGCGGGTGACGTGCGCATGGTCCTCTCCTTCCGGTGAATCGGTGGTTCAAGGTCGCTCGATGATGCGCCCACTCCCTCGTTTCAAGGTCGATTGTCGCACCTCGGCCGCCCGGCGAACTCGGGACGACGAAGCGGCGCGGATAGGATGCAGGCGTGAGCATTTCCGGACGCACCCGCCACTACGCCGACTTCTACAGCCTCAACGCCGCTCTGACCAGGAGCGATGATCGACCGTTCGGCATCGTGGTGGGCAACTGCCAGGCGGAGTCGATCCGCGTGCTCCTGACAAGCACCCTTGCTATTGACACCATACGCGTTCCCCCGGCCTTCGAGTGGACCGCGGACGATATCCGACACGTCACGGAACTCCTGCCGCGCCTCGACGTGCTCGTCGTCCAGCCCATCCGCGACGACTACCGCGGTCTGCCCGCCGGCACCCGACAGCTCGAGGCGCAGCTCGCTCGCTCCGCGGTGAGCGTGCGGGTGCCCGCCCTGCGCTATGCCGGCCTGCACCCGTACCAGGTCATCGCCCGCGACCCGGTCGACCCCTCGCTCGACCCGCCCCTCGTGCCCTACCACGACCTCCGCACCATCGTCGCCGCCGCACAGGGGCTCGAGGTGCCCGTCGACCATGCCCTCACCGAGCAGGCGCTGCGCGACTCCGAGGAGGAGTCGCTCGACCAGCTGCGCCACCGCGAGGACCACCACGACACCATCCGGATGTCGGACGTGCTCGCCGCCCACCCGCACTGGCACACGATCAACCACCCCGACAACGCCACCCTCACCGCGCTCGCCGCCCGGGTGTGCGAGCGGCTGGGGATCGATTCCCCGGTGGGGGATCCGGGCCGTGAGCTGCTCGGCGCGGTCGAGGCGCCGGTCGACCCGGAGCACGCGCGGGTGCTCGACGCGGTCCTGCGCCCGGATGCCTCCGCCGGTGAGTGGCGGCTGTCCGGCACCCCGCCGACCACGCTCACCGAGGCCGAGGTGGCCCGCGCCCACCTCGAGTTCTACGCCTCCCGGCCCGGCCTCGTGGACAACGCGCTCGTCCGCCACCGCGACCGGCTCGAGCTCCTCGGGTTCCGGCTGTGAGCACGGGTTCGGGCGAGGGCCCGGGTAGAGGCGCGAGCGGATCCACCGGGGGCGCGGCAGTCTCCGCGCGGCCCATCGTGTGCCATGTGATCGTCGGCCCGCCCCACCACGGGGTCACGCGGTACGGGCTCGCGCTCGTCGACGCCTGCACATCCTCGCCCGGCGGTTTCACCCACCGGCTCGTGCACCTCGGCGACCGGGAGGACCTGACGCCGCCTTCGTCGGTCGAGGCGGACATCATCCACGTGACCTTCACCGACCACCTGTTCGGGTCCGACCCCGAGGCCGCGGCGCGAGCCGTCGCCAGACTCGTCGCCGAGGCGCGGCGTCCGGGCCCTGTCGCAGGGCTGCTCTACGATCCGGCCGACGGCGGCGCCCCGGCAGGTGAGGCCGCGCAGGCTGTGAGCGGGACGGGTGAGGAGAGCCGCCGGGCCGGCGAGACCGAGGGGCGGATCGGTGAGGCGGGGGACCGGCCGCGGCTCACGGTCTCAGTCCACGACGTGCCCCAGCCCGCCGAGGGCGAGGAGCGGTACGCCCGCCGGGCACGCGGGTACGCCGCGCTCGCCGAGCAGGCCGATGCGGTCGTGGTGAACTCCGCGCACGAGGCCGCGTTCTTCGACAGCGACGCCTCCGTCATCCCCCTGCCGATCGAGGATCCGCGCCCGCAGCCGCCGGCCACGGCAGGCCGCGAGGACGGCACCAGGCAGGTCGATGGGGCGGGAGATTCGGCGGGAGACGCGGCGGTTCCGATGGTCGGGCTCCTCGGCTTCGTCTACCCGGGTAAGGGGTACGAGCGCGTCATCGAGGCGGCGCCCGCGGGCGTCCTCGTGCGGGCACTCGGCGCGGTCGCCACCGGGCACGACGACTACGCCGCGCAGCTGAGCGCGCTCGCTGCTGAGCGCGGGGTCGACTTCGAGGTCACCGGATATGTCCCGGACAGCGCCCTCGCGGCAGAGCTCGATGCGGTCACGGTGCCCGTGTGCCCACACCGGCACGTGTCCGCCTCGGGTTCGCTCAACACGTGGATCGCCCACAACCGGCGGGTCGTCGTCGCCGACGGCCCCTACATGCGCGAGGTCGCCGAGCGCTGGTCGGAGCGCGTGGTGCTCGCGGGAGAGCGTGGCCCCGGGCAGGGTGCTGCGGTTGTCCATGACGCCCCGGGGGGCGCCTCGGGTGGGGATGTTCCGGACCTTGCCACGGCGATCGAGTCCATGCTCGCCGATCCCGCAAGCGCTTGGTGCGCCGAGCCACCGCCGGCCTGGGGGTGGCCCGAACTCGCCGCCGCGTACACGCGGCTATGGAGCGAGCTGACATGAACGAGGATCTGCTGTGAGCGAGGCTCCGCTGTGAGCAAGGACCAGCCCCTGGTCTCGGTGGTCATCCCCTACTACGAGAACCCGAGTGGGCTCGCCCAGGTGCTCGACGGCATCGCCGCCCAGACCTATTCCGGGGAGATCGAGGTCATCGTCGCCGACGACGGATCTCAGACCCCGCCCGAGGTGCCCGCCCACGTCCGCGTGGTCCGTCAGGAAGACCGCGGATTCCGAGCGGCGGCGGCGCGGAACCTCGGGGCGGCCGAGGCCTCGGGAGTGGTGCTCGCCTTCCTCGACGGCGACACCATCCCCGAACCCGGCTACCTCGACGCCGTCGTCGCACGGCTCCGGGCCGAACCCAGGGTGCTCGTCGTCGGCAGCCGCCGGCACCTCGTCACCGGGGAGGACGGTGCGGTGCGCGACCTCGGGGAGCCCGCGTGGCTGCGGGACGCGTGGGGGTACACCGATGACCTGCGGGCGGTCGACGACACCGGGTTCCGGTTCGTCATCTCCGCCGTGCTGTCGTGCACCCGCGCGGTGTTCGAGCAGGTGGGCGGCTTCGACGGCTCGCTCGTGGGCTACGGCGGCGAGGACTGGGAATTCGGCTGGCAGGCGTGGCTGGCCGGGATCGACCTGAGGCACGAACCGGCGGCGCAGGCGGTGCACCTCGGCGCGGACTGGGGTGGCCGCGGCGAGGACCGAGCGGCGGCCATCGCGGAGAAGAACCGGGAGAGCATGGCACTCGCCTCCCGGATCACTCACCCGATCATGCGCCCGCCCGGGGTCGTCAACGCGGTGCCCGACATCCGGGTGCGCTGGGCGGGGGAGACCGACCCCGGTGTCGTCGTGCCCGTGGTGGCAGGGCTGCTGGCCGCGGGTGATGTCCACGTCGAGCTCGACGCGGTGCCCGCGGTGTTCGCCGCGGACCCGCGGGTGCGTCAGGCGGATGACCTGAACTCGGCCGGGAGCGGCAGGGTCCGGCCCCGGTTCGATGTCGAGCTGCTCCGCGCATGCCGGATCCCCGCCGACGGACTCCAGACGGTGTGCGAGGAGGTGTCGGACCTCGGCGGGTGCGCCGAGGTGCTCGGTACCGAGGGAGAAGCGCTGCTCCGCATCACTCCTCGGCGAGCACTCGCCCGAGGCGAGCATCAGGTGACGAGGCTCGACCGGGAATGGCCGGTGCTCACTACTCCGCTCCGCCTCGAGGACGAGTTCCGGGAGGCGGGTACTCGGTTCGCGGAGTGACGTGACTGTTGTCGGTGAACTCGATCAGACGTACAATTATCTGTACAGGGGGTTGCGATGAAGACGATGAGCTACACAGATTCACGGGCCAATTATGCGAAAGTGCTCGACGATGTCACCAATGATCGGGAGGCGGTCGTCATCACGCGCGCCGGCCATGAGCCGGTCGTCATTGTTTCCTTGGCGGATTACGAATCGCTTCGCGAAACCGCCTATCTCATGCGATCGCCGGCCAACGCCCGTCGACTGCTGGATGCAATGGAACGACTTGAAGCCGATCGCGGGCAGGCGCACGAACTCATCGAGACCGACTGAAGCATGCTTCTGGTGTGGGATGAAGGTGCATGGGAGGACTACCTGTGGTGGCAGGCACAGGACCGAAAGGTACTCAAACGCATCAATCGCCTGATCAAGGAGATCGAGCGCAACGGCAACGAGGGGATCGGTAAACCGGAACCCCTCAAACACGATTTCGCAGGATACTGGTCCCGGCGCATCACCGATGAGCATCGACTCGTCTACAAACTCGCTCGCGATGAGATCCGCATCGCAGCCTGTCGATATCACTACGGATAAGCGCGACGAACGCAATCGACCTGGCTGCCGCCGCTATCAACCGCAACGCGCCCGGCCGAACCCTACCGATTGATCGGCGGGCGCGGTGCCCAGCTGAAGTCGCGGTCGAACAGGTAGCGCGCCTCGGTGTCGGATTCGATGACGATGTCCACCCGGTCGCCGGTGAGCGCGATCCGGCCGTCGGGCCGCTCCTCCCACGTGAGGTCGAAACCCGCGACGTAGTCGTTGCGGCCCAGTGGCTGGCTGCCCTCGCGGATCCGGTCGAGCGAGAGCGTCACTGTGTCGCCGTCGAGGCGATACGTCCCGCCCTGGAAGTCGCCGTTCGCATAGCGGATGCCCACCCGGCCGCGGCCGTCGTGGTAGTCCCACTGGCCGAACGCCACCTGCTGCCAGCGGTCGTCCTCGGCGAGCTGCGCGGCCGGTTCCCGTGCGTCCTCGACCACCCGATACACCCCGGGCAGCGGGCCGTCGACCCGGGAGATCCCCTGCGCCGACCACACGAGCACCGCACCGGACCCAGCGACCGCGACGACGGCGACGATCGCGCCGAGCCAGCGGGTGAAACGGGCGAGGCGCGGCCACGGGATGGGCGTGGGGAGCAGCGCCGGCCCGGTCGCGCGCCCAGCGACGAAGCGCAGCAGCCGGGGCAGGAACGGCAGCAGGATGATGATCCCGACCACGCCCAAGACCCCGGCGAGCTGCTTGACCGGGACGTCGTAGGCCATGTTGAGGAGGAACACGACGGCCATGTCCGCGACCGCGAGCAGCGCCCCCAGCCACACGGTCCGCCGGAACAGGAGGAGGGCGGCGGCGAGCACCTCGGCGACCCCGGCCAGGCACTGGACCACCGGCGAGTACGCCATGAACCGCCACAGCAGGCCCATCGGGCTCATCTCGCCGAACTGGGTCAGCGCGTCCCCGTGGTCGGGGAGCCCCATCTGCATGAGCACGACCTTCGACCAGCCGTAGACCAGGAGCATCGCGGCGAGCCCCATGCGCAGCACCCAGTGGAGCATCCACGCGAGGGTGACGAGGATGTTCTGCCGGCGGGTCCGGCGCTGCGCGTCGAGCTTCTCGATCGGGTCGCGCAGCTCGGCGGTCGGTGGTTCGGACGCGGGGCCGTCCGTGCTCATCTCAGCTCCAGATGTCGTCGCCGCGGCTCACCGCGTCGAAGCCGCTGTCGACGAACACGACCTGGCCGGTCATGCGGGCGTTGCCGGGGGAGACGAGGAACGCGTGCACCTCGGCGATGTCCACGGCCTCGGCCGGACCGCCGTAGGGGCTGGGCATCGCGGCCTCGACCATCTTCCGACCCTCCTCGGTGGAGAGCAGCTCCGCGGTCATCGCGGTGCGGACCTGGCCGGGGCCCACGGCGTTGATCCCGATCCCGGCGCCGGCGTAGTCCGCCGTCGGGGCGACGCGGCGCACCCAGCGGGAGATCGCGCGCTTCGAGCTCGAGTAGTTCGCATAGCCCGCCTGGCTCTGCGCGGCGAGCGCCTTCCCGCGCTCCACCGCCGCATCACGGTCGCCGGCGAGCAGGAGGTCGACGAGCTCGGGGTCGTTGCCCTGCAGGGTCGCCGCCGAGCTCGTCACGGAGATCCGCGGGGCCTCGGACTTCGCGAGCAGCGGGCGCAGGCCCTCGATGAGCGCAACGGTGCCGAAGTAGTTGACGAGCAGCGAGAGCTCGTTGTTCGCCGACACCCCGGCGTTGGCGACGAGCCCGTCGAGGGTGCCGCCGGTGCGCTCGGTGATCTGCTCGACGACCTGCGCGATCGCGGCGTCGTCGGTGAGATCGGCGGTGATGTCCGCATCCCGGAGGTCGACGGTGATGACGGTGTCACCGCGGGAGGCGAGGAGTTCGGCGGTGGCCTTGCCGATGCCCGAGGCGGCTCCGGTGACGACGATGTTGCGGGACATGGGTCCTCCTGGTGAGCGTGGGAAGCGGCGGATCCGGGCGGGCCGACCGAGGGCCGGCCCGGGGTCGCCGGGCTGTCGGATCCACCGTAACCCTCCGGCCCGCTACGACCCGATAGGTGAATATCGTGATGTCGCTAGATGCGCGGATACTCCGGTGAGAAGGTGCCCGGGCCGCGCCCACCTCGCGGCCGGCCCCGGGTCAACCCGCCATCGGCCCGCGCCCACCTCGCCATCGGCCCGGGGTCAACCCGCCGCGGAGCCGGGCCGAGCCGCCCCGTCCCCTATAATGAGAACCGCACGTGCCGGTCCTCGCCGCTCACCGGCGAGGACGGCGACCGCGACGGAAGGCGAGACGATGAAGAGCCCGATCTCCGACTACCTCACCGAGATCATCACCGATGCCCGCTCCGCGACCGGCGGGGAGGTCGCCGACTACATCCCCGTGCTCTCCGAGGTCGACCGGGAGCTGCTCGGCGCAGCACTCTGCACGGCGTCCGGCGACCTCTACAGCGTGGGCGATGACGAGCACGCGTTCTCGATCCAGTCGATCTCCAAGCCCTTCGCCTACGCCGTCGCCCTCGAGGAGCGCGGGCCCGAGGTCGTCGACGCCCGGGTGGGGATGGAGCCCTCGGGCGAGGCGTTCAACGACATCTCGCTCGACGAGGAGACCGGCCGGCCGGACAACCCGATGATCAACGTCGGCGCGATCGCCGTCACCCAGCTCATCGGTGGACGGTCCGCGAGCGTCGACTCGCGGGTGGGCCTGCTCCTCGACCGGTTCTCCGCGCTCGCCGGGCGGCAGCTGAGCATCGACGAGCGGGTCGCGGAGTCCGAGCTCGCCCACTCCGATTACAGCATGGCGATGGCCTACATGCTCCGCGACACCGGCGTGGTGACCGACACCGCCGAGCACGCGGTGACGAGCTACATCCGCCAGTGCGCGGTGCTCGTCACCGTCCGTGATCTGGCCGTCATGGCCGCGACCCTGGCCAACGGCGGCATCCAGCCGATCACCGGACAGCGGGTGTTCTCACAGGCGGTGTGCCGGCAGGTGCAGGCGGTGATGGCCTCGGCGGGGATGTACAACGCCGCGGGCCGCTGGATGACGACCGTCGGGATCCCTGCCAAATCCGGTGTCGCCGGCGGCCTGCTCGGCACCCTGCCCGGCCGGCTGGGCCTGGCGACCTTCTCCCCGCCGCTCGACCCGCAGGGCAACAGCGTGCGCGGGGTGAAGATCTTCCAGCGCCTGTCCGAGGACATGGGGATGCACCTCATGGGCGCGGAGCCGACGGGCGACACCGCCGTGCGCGAGGTCGAGGTCACCGATGCCGCGACGACCATCGCCCTCCAGGGACCCCTCGATTTCAACGGCGGGGAGGCCTTCCTCCGCGCGGCGGTCGACTGCGCCGTGCCCTCCGGCACCGTCGTCGTCGACCTGGCACGGGTGGGGCGGGTGCACGATGTGGGCCGACGCATGATCCTCGAGGGGATGCGCCGGCTGCGCGGCGACGGGCACCGGGTGATGCTCCGCGATCCGGAGGGCCGGTTGCCGGGCCCCGACCTCGGCGACGGGACCCGGCCGGAGACCCCCGACCCGGTGGCCTGACCCGGCCGCGTGACCCGGCTGGGTGACCCGGTGGGCGCCTCGGGATCGGCCGGCTCGCGCGGTGCCCGGCCGGCTCGGTCACCGGCCCCTTCCGGGCAAGCCCCGTCGACCCGGCGGGCACCTCGGGAGCGCCCGCGTCCCACGATGTGCCCGGCTTTCCGCGTGACCCGCATCACTGCATACGATGGGGACGAATGCACTCGACGAGGAGGAACCCCGTGAAACAGATCAATGAAGTCGTCACGCTGAGCATCGAGGACGGGATCGCCGTCCTCACCCTGGATTCGCCCCCGGTCAACGCCCTGTCCGCCGCCGTGCGCGCCGGACTGCAGCAGGGATTCACCGCGGCCATCGACGACGACGCCGTGCAGGCGATCGTCCTCATCTGCGCCGGCCGGACATTCATCGCCGGCGCCGACATCTCCGAGTTCGGCGGCGACAAGACCGAGCAGACCGGTCCCGACGAGCGCGAGATCATGGACAACTCGCCCAAGCCGATCGTCGCCGCGATCCACGGCACCGCACTCGGCGGCGGCCTCGAGACCGCGCTCTGCGCCCACTACCGGGTCGCCGCGCAGTCCGCGAAGGTCGGCCTGCCCGAGGTGCACCTCGGCCTGCTGCCCGGAGCCGGCGGCACCCAGCGCCTGCCGCGCCTCACCGGCGCCGAGGTGGCTCTCGACTGGATGATCACCGGGCGTCACGTGCCCGTGGCCGAGGCCGCGGAGTACGGGGTCGTCGACGAGGTCGTCCCGGACGAGTCCCTGCGCGAGGACGCGATCGCGTTCGCCCGCCGGGTGGTGGCCGAGGGCGGCGAGCTGCGCCGCGTGCGCGACCGCGACGACAAGGTCGCCGCCGACCGCGACAAGCCGGAGCTGTTCGCCGACTTCCGGAAGAAGCACGCCCGGAAGTTCCGCGGCTTCAAGGCGCCCGAGGCGATCGTGCAGTGCGTCGAGGCGGCGGTGAACCTCCCCTACGACGAAGGCCGCGAGGTCGAGAAGAGGCTGTTCGCCGAACTCGTCAGCAGCCCGGAGTCCGCCGCCCAGCGCTACTACTTCTTCGCCGAGCGCGCCGCGGCCAAGGTGCCCGACGTCCCGCGCGACACCCCGCGCATCCCCGTCGAGTCCGTCGGCATCATCGGTGCGGGCACGATGGGCGGCGGCATCGCGATGAACTTCGCCAACGCCGGCATCCCGGTGACCATCGTCGAGCAGCAGCCCGAGGCGCTCGAGCGCGGGCTCGGTGTGATCCGCAAGAACTACGAGCGCACCGCCTCGAAGGGCCGCATCACCTCAGCCCAGGTCGAGGAGCGGATGGGACTCATCACCGGGTCGCTCACCAAGGACGACCTCGCCTCCGTCGACCTCGTCATCGAGGCGGTGTTCGAGCTCATGGACGTGAAGAAGAGCATCTTCACCGAGCTCGACGAGATCTGCAAGCCCGGCGCGATCCTGGCGACGAACACCTCCGGCCTCGACATCGACGAGATCGCCGCGGTGACCGAGCGCCCCGAGGCCGTCATCGGCATGCACTTCTTCTCCCCGGCCAACGTCATGAAGCTCCTCGAGGTCGTCCGCGCCGACCACACCTCGAAGGAGGTCATCGCCACGGTGATGGCGCTGGCGAAGAAGATCGGCAAGATCCCGGCACTCGTCGGCGTGTGCCCCGGGTTCGTCGGCAACCGGATCCTCTACGCGCGCCGCCGCGAGTCCGAGCGCCTGCTCATGGAGGGCGCGATGCCCTGGGACATCGACACCGCGGTCACGAACTTCGGACTGCCGATGGGGCCCTACCAGATGAGCGACCTCGCCGGCCTGGATATCGGCTGGCGCAAGGAAGAATCCGCCGGGCGCACCGTCCGCGAGGTGCTCTGCGAGATGGACCGGCGCGGGCAGAAGACCGGTGCCGGGTACTACGACTACGACGAGAACCGGAAGGCCACACCGTCCCCGGTGGCGGCGAAGATCATCGAGGACTTCCGGGCCAAGGAGGGTGTGGCGCCGCGCGAGATCTCCGAGGAGGAGATCTTCGAGCGCTGCACCCTGCCGATGATCAACGAGGGCCTGCACATCCTCGAGGAGGGCAAGGCGGTGCGCGCCTCCGACATCGACGTCATCTACGTCAACGGCTACGGCTGGCCGGTCTACCGGGGCGGCCCGATGTTCTACGCCGACCAGCTCGGTGCCGAGCACGTGCTCGAGCGGCTGCGCTTCTACGAGGAGAAGTACGGTTCCGACTTCACCCCCTCGCCGCTGCTCGAGAAGGTCGTCGCCGAGGGCGGACGCATCTCCGAGCTGTGAGGACCTCCGCGCGGTGAGCCGCATGCCGAGGAGCCGGCCGGCTCCGTCGTGAGCACCGGCCGGTTCCGCGGTGAGGTGCCGGTGATGTGCGAGGGCCCGGGGAAGGATCTCCTTCCCCGGGCCCTCGGCTATCCCTCGCTACCGGACTATCGGGTGGAGGCTAGATTCGTCGATATTGTCCTGAGCTCGGTTCCGGGCAGTGCAGTCGAGCCGGAGCCGGGACGTCGCGCGCTCTGTCATGGACCGAAGCGGTCGTCAGTGGTCGTGCCCCTCGTGGTCACCGTGGTCATGGTCGTCCTCGCTGTGCTCGTGGCCGTGGTCATGACCTTCGTGTCCGTGCCCCTCCTCGCCATGATCGTGCCCCTCGTGATCGCCGTGGTCATGAGCGTGGTCGGCAGCGGGGGCCTTCCCGGAGGCGCTGCCCACCTCATTGGGCACCTCGGGCAGCTCACTGCTCCGCGTCACCTCGCCGGCGCCGATGTCGACGACATGGAGCGTCTGCGTGCCGGGTTCGGTGACGAGCACCTCGTCACCGGCGACGTGGACGGTGGGGCGCGGCTCCTGCCACTCGACCGGCTCCTCCCACGGCTCGGTCACCTCGATCTCCCGGGTCACCTCGGCGGATGCGGGGTCGATGACCCGGAGCGTGCCGTCGGTGCCGAGGACGAGCGCCTCGCCCTCCGGTCCGCGGGCCAGCGAGCGGAAGGAGTACGAGGCGGGGAGATCGACGAGGCGCAGCTCGCCGGATCCGGTGTCGGTGAGGGTGACGCGGGTGGGTCGCTCGAGCTCGGCGTCCTCGTCGACCTTGTAGTCGCCGAGCACCACGGGGGAGCGCTCGCTGCCGAACTGGTTGCCGATCCGGCCGTAGTCGTCGGGGGAATCGACTTTGCGGATCTTCTCGCCGTCGATGATGAGGAGGCCGTCCTCGCACCCGACGGTGATGACCCCGCCCTCTGCGACCGCCTCCCCGTGGACGCCCGGGCAGCCGGTGCTCTCCGCGACCGTCTCGCCCGCCTCGTCGACGATCTTCACACCCGAACGGGACTCCTCGTTCCCGATCGTGACGACGGTGGAGTCGTCGGCGCGGGGCACGGCGACACCGTGGTGCGCCTCGTCCGTGGTGGTGACCGTGGTGTCGATCAGGGAGTCGGCGGAGAGGTTCGCGGGGTCGAACAGGTGCATCTCCCCCGTGCCGTCGAAGAACGCGAGGCTCCGCCCGTCGTGGTTCACGAGGTGGCCCGGGTGGCTGCCGGTGATGCGCTGCTCGGTGAGGAGCGGGTCGGTGGTGTAGGCGTGGGCGTGGTCGCCGTGCGGCTCGGACCATGTGCCGAGGTCGAGGAGCCGGAAGGAGTCGCCTCGGTGAGGAACAGGTGCCGGTTGTCGCCGGCCGGGTTGAGGCGGGTGAAGCCCTCGGCGGGGAAGGTGTCGAGGACCTCGAGGGACTCGCCGTCGAGCACCATGACCCCGCCGTCATAGGTCACGGCGAGGCGAGGCGCGGCGCCTGCGGCCTCGGTCGTCTCCCGGGAGGAGGGCTCCGCCGAGGCGCCCGCGGAGCTCTCATCACCGGCCGGACCGCCGGCCTGGCCGGGAGCGCCGCAGCCGGCGACGACGGTGAGTGCGAGGAGCGAGGCGGGCGCGGCGGCCCACCGGGACATGTGGTTGAACTTGATCTTCATGCCCGGAAGATTCGCACCGATACGAACCTATTGTCATAGCACTATATAAACGCATAGAAGCCGCGATCGATGCTCGTCGTATGAGAAGCTGACAGGAGCGACCATCCAGAGTCGGATGGGTCGACGTGGCGCCGGGCTGTGCGCTCGCCGCCTCTCCACCCGCCGCCTGGAACCCATGACGCCAAGGAGGGCGAGAGATGCAGTTCGCAGAAGAAGGCACGAAGGACCACGTCGAGGTCGGCACCACCGATCCCCAGGACGCGCTGAATGACCTGCGCATGTCCGAGGAGGCGCTGCCCCTGCTCAACCACGTCAAGCGGTTCATCAAGGACACCGTCGACCCGATGTACGAGGAGTTCGTCACGCTCGGCGAGGGCCACGCCGACCGCTGGAGCTTCGCTCCCGGACAGCTCGAGGTGCTGCAGAAGGCCAAGGACAAGGCGAAGGAGGAGGGCTTGTGGAACTTCTTCCTGCCCGACGCGGAGACCGGTGACGGCCTGTCGAACCTCGACTACGCCTACATCGCGATCGAGCTCGGCAAGAGCCCGCTGGCCTCGGAGACGATGAATTGCTCCGCACCGGACACCGGCAACATGGAGGTCCTCGAGCGGGTCGGCACGCCGGAGCAGAAGGAGCAGTGGTTGCAGCCACTGCTCGACGGCGAGATCCGGTCGGCCTACGCCATGACGGAGCCGGACGTCGCCACCTCGGACGCCAAGAACGTCGCGACCCGGGCGGTGCTGGAGAACGGCGAGTGGGTGATCAACGGCGAGAAGCACTACATCTCCGGTGCCGGAGACCCACGGTGCAAGATCATGATCGTCATGGTCAGGACCAACGACGACGGCCCGCGCGGTCAGAACCACTCGCAGATCCTCGTGCCGATGGACACCCCGGGGGTCGAGATCGTCGGCCCGATGCACGTCTTCGGAGAGGACCACGCCCCCCGCGGACACATGCACATCCGGTTCACCGACGTGCGCGTCCCGGAGTCCAACATGCTCCTCGGCGAGGGCCGCGGCTTCGAGATCTCCCAGCTCCGCCTGGGCCCCGGCCGCATCCACCACTGCATGCGCACCATCGGCAAGGCCGAGGTCGCGCTGGACTACATGGTCAAGCGCGGCAACTCGCGGACCGCATTCGGCCAGCCGCTGTCCAAGCTCGGCGGGAACATCGAGAAGATCTCCCGTGCGCGCATCGACATCGAATCGATGCGCCTGCTGGTGCTCAAGGCGGCGAAGGCCATGGACGTGCTGGGCAACAAGGAAGCCCGCGTCTGGGTCTCGATGGCCAAGGCGCACGTCCCGGAGAAGGCCTGCCAGATCATCGACCAGGCGATCCAGATCCACGGCGCCTACGGCATGTCGCAGTTCACGCCGCTGCCCGAGCTGTACGCGGACGTGCGGCACCTGCGCTTCGCCGACGGCCCGGACGAGGTGCACCACATGGTGGTCGGCCGCCACGAGCTGACGCAGCACTGATCTCCAGCACCTCTGCAGTCGACTTCGAGAGCGTGCGGGCAGCCACGGCGAACGCCCGTTGCCCGCGCGCTCGTCGTGTGCGCGGCCGGATGCACAGTCGATGGGGCGGGGGGTTCGGCTCTCTGGGCATCTATTGTGATGACGCTATAGATGTGTAGATCGACCGATCGATGGCGGGCCGAGCGAGTCTGCGCGCAGGTCACCCGGCCGTCGGTTCGGGCATAATCGAGGGAGCAGACCGAGAATCGGACCACCGGAAGGCCCGCCATGACCGTGCAGATCCCCCGTGTCGGACCGAGGCTCGCCGCCGCCGCCGGGGCGTTTCTCGTGCTCGTGCTGGTCGCCGGATGCTCCGGAGGAGCGGAGAGCGGGACGGCCCCGGCCCCCGAGGAATCGGCCTCCCCATCGCCGGAGCCGCCCGCGCTGTCCGAGCCGATCGATCCCGACTACAGCGGTCACGTCCTCACCGACGATGGGCGCGATCGTGCGCTGCTCGTCGACTGGTCGAACGGGCAGCTCCGCGCGATCGACAATCAGGGCACCGAGCTGTGGGCCGAGCGGGTGCAGCTCGACGACGAGATGATGTCCGCGCCCGTCGCCTACTCCTCCGGCGACATCGTCATCATCGACGACCTGTCCGGTGAGCTCGTCGCCCGCCAGTGGACCGACGGTGCGGAGGCGTGGCGATTCGCGCCCGCCGAGGCCGGAGCAGGGTGCCATGAGGACTGGGGCTTCGGCCCGTCGACCACCGCGACCGGCACGGTGCTGGAGGAAGGCGACGTCATCCTCCTCGAGTACTTCATGGCGATGAAGAAAGACAGCTGCACGACCGGCGCCGACGGCGATCCGCTCGTCATCGCACTCGACCCCGCGACCGGCGAGGAGGCGTGGCCGGCCCTCACCGTCGGTGCGGGCGGCCTGCCGTTCGGCGGGTCCACCTTGAGCATCTCCCCGGACCGCTCGTACGGGCTGCTTCCATGGGCTGACGACGGCAGCTCGATGCTCACCCGCGTCGACCTCGCGACCGGGGAGCACACGACGCTCGACCTCACCGAGCTCCGCACGGCCGACGACACCGGCGTCGAATGGTTCTCGGTGGTGCCCACGGGAGACCCGAGCACCGCGGTCTACGTGTACGGCGCGCAGGATCCGGATGATCCGTACAGCGGGCTCGTGCAGAGACAGGCGTTCCTGACAGTGCCGGAGGGTCTCCCGATGAGCGACGCCGGTGCGCTCACTCCACTCGATCCGGAGGAGCACGCCGAGGCGTACGCGGCCCTCGATCTCGAGGACACCTTCGATCCGGTGTGCACGGCACAGCCGGTCTTCACCCCGACCGGTGAGGGGGCATGCATCATGGTGCAGCTGTTCTCCTCGACCGTGGCGTACTGGGGCTCCGACCTCGCGGCGATCGCCTGGCAATCGGAGGAGCAGGCACCGGAGAGCGTCCTCGAGTACGCGACGCCCGAATCCGACATCGGGGGATCCCAGTACGCCGCGGTCGACGGGCCCGAGGGTCCGCTCGTCGTCGTCCCGACCGTCGACAGCTCCGTCACCGCGTTCGATGCCGCGAGCGGCGAGGTCGTGTGGGCCTCCGAGGCGCAGGGCGGATCCGACCCGTGGGGCGGGCAGGGCTACCTGCCGGACCTCGACTTCGTGCCGGTCGTCGACGACGGAGAGCTGACCTTCTACGATGCGGCCACGGGCGAGGCGCACGACTCCTTCGACGTCGCCGACTTCGCCTCCCTGAGCTCGACCACCCGCTTCCTTCTCGTCACCGAGGACCGGACCTCGCGGCTCTGGACCGTCACCGGAGGCTGACATGACCTTCCGCAGCGAGACCACCACGACCCGCCCGACTCTCGAAGGCACCTTCGGGATGACCGCGTCGACGCACTGGCTGGCGACCGGCTCCGCCCAGGCGGTGCTCGAGCTCGGCGGCGATGCCTTCGACGCGGCCGTCGTCGGGGCCTTCGTCCTCCACGTCGTCGAGCCGCACCTCAACGGGCCCGGCGGCGACATGACCGGGGTGTTCGTCACTGCTCAGGAGCCGGACCGTCCAGTCGTCCT
The DNA here is from genome assembly GCF_039541555.1 of Brevibacterium pityocampae. Taxonomy (NCBI): domain Bacteria; kingdom Bacillati; phylum Actinomycetota; class Actinomycetes; order Micrococcales; family Brevibacteriaceae; genus Brevibacterium; species Brevibacterium pityocampae. The sequence continues at coordinate 21,286 of NZ_BAABGL010000011.1, forward strand.
CATGGGCCAGGGGCCCGCTCCGGCCGGGGCGACGATCGAGCACTTCCGGGCCGAAGGGCTCGACGCGGTGCCCGGTGCCGGGGCGCTGGCCGCCGCCGTGCCCGGTGCGGTCGACGCCTGGCTCCTGCTCCTCCAGGAGCACGGCACGTGGGAGCTCGCCGAGGTCCTCGCCTTCGCGATCGACTACGCCGAGCGGGGACATCCCGTGCTCGCCCGCGTCGCTGAGACGATCGACAGCGCGAGCGCGCTGTTCCGGACCGACTGGCCGAGCTCCGCGGACCTGTGGCTGGAGAACGGGCAGGCCCCCGAGCCCGGATCGCTCATCCGCAACCCGGAGTACGCGCAGGTGCTCCGAGAGCTCGTCGCGACCGGGGACGGAGAACCCACCCGAGAGGAGCGGATCGCCGCCGCCCGGCGGGAATGGCGCACCGGTCGGGTCGCGCGCAGCATCGCCGATTTCATCCGCACCCCGCATCGCCATTCCGACGGCGGCCTGCACGCCGGGGTCCTCACCGCGGCCGATATGGCCGACTGGACCGCCGGCTTCGAGGACGCGCTCACCCTGGATTTCCGCGGATACACGATCGCCAAGACCGGGCCGTGGGGCCAGGGTCCGGTGCTCCTCCAGGCGCTCGCGATCCTCGACGGCTTCGACGAAGCGCACCTCGATCCTGGCACCGAGCTCGGTGCGCACACCGTGCTCGAGGCGCTCAAGCTCGCCCTCGCCGACCGCGACACCTACTACGGGGACAGCGGGTCCGCGACCGCACTGACCCCGGAGGCGCTCGCCGTGCTGCTGCGCCCGGAGTACGCCGCCGAGCGCCGCGCGCTCATCGGCGAGAACGCCTCCCACGAGTTCCGGCCCGGCACCATCCCCGGTGTCGACCCCGTGTCGCCGCCCCTGCGAACCGAGGCGGAGTTCGGTGCCGCAGGAGGCCTCGGGATCGGGGAGCCGACGGTGCCGAAGCCCGCGGACCCCACGCCCGAGGAGCGCGCAGCTGTCCGCGGCGACACGTGCCACATCGACGTCGTCGACCGGTGGGGGAACATGGTGAGCGCGACGCCCTCGGGCGGGTGGCTCCAGTCCTCGCCCGCCGTGCCCGGCCTGGGGTTCTGCCTCGGCACGCGGCTGCAGATGATGTGGCTCGACCAGAACTCGCCGTCCCGCCTGGAACCGGGAACGCGGCCGCGCACCACGCTCTCGCCGACCCTCGTGCTCCGCGACGGGGAACCGGTGATGGCGCTCGGCACCCCGGGTGGTGACCAGCAGGACCAGTGGCAGCTGCTCCTGCTCCTCCGGCTGCTCGTCGGCGAGCTCGACCCGCAGGCCGCGATCGACGCCCCGGCGCTCCACACCACCGCGATGCCCGGCTCGTTCTACCCGCGCACCTGGGAGCCGGCGGGCGCGGTGGTCGAGGACCGGCTGGGCGAGGACGTCATCGCCGGGCTCGAGCGGCGCGGCCACCGCGTGACCCGGGCCGGCGACTGGGCGCTCGGCCGCCTGTCGTGCGTGATCCGCGATCCGGTCACCGGTGTGCTCCGGGCGGCTGCGAACCCGCGCGGCATGCAGGGGTACGCCGCCGGGAGGTGAGTCGGCGCGACCGAAGCCGGATGATCAGACTGTTGTCGGCGTGACCGGTGTCGTGTTCCTGCAGTCAGTGGTTCGCTGTCTGACGTCTGCTGCCGGCCGGCCGTCCGCTCAGACCCTCGAGCCGCCCGTCCGCTCAGCCGCGGCGCGGGTGAGGATCGCGTGGACGAGCCGGGCTGCGGTGCGGGCGGTGCGGCCGTCGACGTCGTAGCGCGGGTTGAGCTCGACGACGTCGAAGTGCCGCAGCTTCCCGCTCGCCGCCGCGGCACCGCACGCCGCGAGGATCACCGCAGTCGGCACCCCGAACCCGGCCGGCGCGCTCACGCCCGGCGCCACCGCCGCCGGCAGGACGTCGAGATCGATCGTGAGATAGAGGTCATCGACCCCGGCTGTGAACTCCTCGACCCAGCGGACCGCCCGCGCGACGTCCTGGGATTCGACGTCGCTCAGCCAGGTGACGCCGAGCTCCCGCGCGGTGTCGAACAGCGTGGTGGTGTTGTTCGCCTCGCTGATCCCGATCACCGTGTAGTCGAAGTCCGCCCCGCGCGCGGCGCGGTCCGCCGCGATCTGCCGGAACGGCGTGCCCGAGGTGGGCCTCTCCGCCTGCCGCAGGTCGAAGTGGGCATCGAGGTTGAGGATGCCCAGGCGCCGGTCCGCGCACTCCTCGGCGAGCCCCAGATAGCTTCCCCACGCGGTCTCGTGCCCGCCGCCGAGCACCCCGGTCAGCGCTCCGGACAGCTCGGGGGAGCGCCGCAGCTCGGCGATCTGCCGCGCGAGGTCCGCCTGCCCGGACTCGAGGTCCTCACCCGCGACGACGGCGTCCCCGGCATCGAGCACGCGCAGCGGGGAGTGGACGGCGAGGGAGCCGAGCGCCGCGCGGATCGCCTCGGGCCCGGCGGCGGCACCCTGGCGGCCATGGTTGCGGCGCACCCCCTCATCGCTCGCGAACCCGAGAATCACGGCATCGGCGGCGGGCGCATCGGCGGCGGGCCCACCGGGCCGGGTGGGATCGGTGCCGGCCCGGTTCCCCGGGGCGGCGGGCGCCTCGGCGGGTTCGACGATCTGCCAGAAGCGGCGATGCTCGTCTCCCGGACCGTCCGCGCGGCCGGTCCACGTGTGCGTGCGATTCATGCTCTGCTCCTCGGGGTTCTGCGGGGTCCCAACCAGGCTAGGAGAGCGAGCGCGTGCGCGGCACACCTCGGCGACGGCGTGCGTCCGAGATCTCGGACGGATTGGGAGGTTCGGGCCTGGTCGCGGGCCTCGCGCGCGCCAAGAATGGGGAGCATCAGCCGGTCCCGAGGACGCGCCGGCCCGGCCCCGCCCGTGGTGCCACTCCGGCGTCCACCTGACCACCCGCCCGATCCGGCCCGCCCCGAGGAGACGCCATGACGATCACCCCCAGCAGCCCCGACCAGAAGCCGGGCTTCACCCGCCACGACCCCAGCCGCACCATCCGCGCCCCCCGCGGCACCGACTTCACCGCGAAGTCGTGGCAGACCGAGGCCGCCAAGCGGATGCTCATGAACAACCTCGACCCCGAGGTCGCCGAGCGCCCCGAGGACCTCGTGGTCTACGGCGGCACCGGCCGCGCCGCCCGCTCCTGGGAGGCCTACGACGCGATCGTCCGCACCCTCGACGACCTCGAGGCCGACGAGACCCTCCTCGTCCAGTCCGGCAAGCCCGTCGGCGTGCTCCGCACCCACGAATGGGCCCCGCGCGTGCTCATCGCCAACTCCAACCTCGTGGGCGACTGGGCGAACTGGGAGCACTTCCGCGAGCTCGAGGCCGAGGGCCTCATGATGTACGGCCAGATGACCGCCGGCTCGTGGATCTACATCGCCACCCAGGGCATCCTCCAGGGCACCTACGAGACCTTCGCCGCGATCGCCCGGAAGAGCTTCGACGGCACCCTGGCCGGCACCCTCACCGTGACCGCCGGCTGCGGCGGCATGGGCGGCGCGCAGCCGCTGTCCGTCACCCTCAACGGCGGTGCCTGCCTCATCATCGACGTCGACCGCACCCGGCTCGAGCGCCGCAAGTCCAAGCGCTACCTCGACGAGGTCGTCACCGACCTCGACACCGCCCTCGCGCAGGTCATCGAGGCGAAGAGGAACCGGCAGGCGCTGTCCGTCGGGCTCGTCGGCAACGCCGCGGAGATCCTCCCGGCGCTCCTCGACCGTCCCGAGGCCGCCGAGGTCGACATCGTCACCGACCAGACCTCGGCCCACGACCCGCTGTCCTACCTGCCTCTGGGCGTGGCCCTCGAGGACTGGCAGACGGAGGCGGACGAGGACGCGGAGAAGTTCACCCTGCGCGCCGAGGAGTCGATGGCCAAGCACGTCGCTGCGATGGTCGGCTTCCAGGACCGCGGGGTCGAGGTGTTCGACTACGGCAACTCGATCCGCGACGAGGCCCGCAAGGCCGGCTACGAGCGCGCCTTCGAGTTCCCCGGCTTCGTCCCGGCCTACATCCGACCGCTGTTCTGCGAGGGCATGGGTCCGTTCCGCTGGGTCGCGCTGTCCGGCGACCCCAAGGACATCGAGGTCACCGACGCCGCGCTCAAGGAGCTGTTCCCGGAGAACGAGTCGCTCCGCACCTGGCTCGACGCGGCTGCCGAATTCGTCGAGTTCGAGGGCCTGCCGGCACGCATCTGCTGGCTCGGCTACAAGGAGCGCCACCAGGCCGGCCTCCTCTTCAACCGGCTCGTCGCCGAGGGCAAGGTGTCGGCACCCATCGTCATCGGCCGCGACCACCTGGACTCCGGCTCCGTCGCCAGCCCCTACCGGGAGACCGAGGGGATGCGCGACGGCACCGACGCGGTCGCCGACTGGCCGCTGCTCAACGCCCTCGTCAACACCTCCTCGGGTGCGACCTGGGTGTCGATCCACCATGGCGGAGGCGTGGGCATGGGCCGTTCGATCCACGCCGGCCAGGTGTCCGTGGCCGACGGCACCGAGCTCGCCGCGCAGAAGCTCGCGCGCCTGCTCACCAACGACCCCGGCATGGGCGTGCTGCGCCACGTCGACGCCGGCTACGAGCGCGCCGCCGAGGTCGCCGGTGAGCGCGGCATCCGCGTCCCCATGGTCGAGGAGCTCGACCGCCGCGACGAGGAGTCCGCCCAGGATTGAGGTCCTGAGGCCCTGAGGGGCTGAGGTCATGAGGGCCTGAGGCACTGAGGCACTGAGGTCATGAGGGCCTGAGACCGTGAGGTCATGAGGCCCGGTGCCCGCGAACTGCGCGGTATCCCGAACCGAGCGCATCATTGCGCGTCGATTTCGGGATACCGCGCAGTTCGATTCCCGGCTCCGCTCCGTGTGACTCCGCTCCGTGACGCCCTGCGACCGAATGTGACGCCGGATGACCGGTTTATGACGCTGGACGTCCCGGAGCCACGGCATCGCCGTCAGCCCGTGTGATGGTCTGCCCATGACAGCAGATTCCCGAGTCACCGCCACCGGTGCGTCGAGCGGCCCCGGCCGCGCCCCTGCCACGCCTGCCATCGACATCAAGAAGCAGCGGCGCTCGATGCTCGCGTCCGTCACCGGCCAGCTCCTCGAGTGGTACGAGTGGAGTGCGTACGCGGTGTTCGCCCCGTTCATCGCCGGCGCCCTGTTCAACCCGCAGAACCAGGTCTCCGCACTGCTCTCGACCTTCGGCGTGTTCGCGATCGGCTTCCTGTTCCGGCCGCTCGGCGGCGTCGTGTTCGGGAGGATCGCCGACAAGCGCGGCCGCCGCTTCGTCCTCGTCACCACCATGCTCATGATGGCCGGCGGCTCGGTGATGATCGGCCTGCTCCCGACCTTCGAATCGATCGGCATCCTCGCCTCCGCGCTCCTGCTGCTCGCCCGCGTGGTCCAGGGCTTCGCCCACGGAGGCGAGTCCGCGACCGCGAACTCCTACATCGCGGAGATCGCCCCGGCCCACCGCCGCGGGCTCTGGGGCTCGACGGTGTTCATGACGATCTTCGGCGGCGCGATCATCGCGTTCGTCATCGGCGGCATCATCACCGGCACCCTCTCCGAGCCCGACGTCCAGTCCTGGGGCTGGCGCATCCCGTTCCTGCTCGGCGCAGTGCTCGCGGTCGTCGCCCTGTGGCTGCGCGTCGGCATGGTCGAGTCGCAGGTGTTCCAGGCCGACGAGGCCACTCCCGTCATCGAGGACCCGGCCGCCGCCCGCACCGCCGCCGAGGCGCCCGCCGCCACCCCGCGCGAGGGCGCCTCGCCCCAGGGCACCCCGCGCGAGGGCGCCTCGCCCCAGGGCACCTCGGCGACGGCCGCTCCCGCGACCGACTCCGGCACCGGCTCCGGGACCGGCTCGCTCCACCGCGGCCTCGGCGTCGAGTCCTTCACGGAGAAGACCCTCGCCCCGCTCAGCCGGCCGCTGTCGATCGTGCTGATCTTCTTCCTCGTCTCCGGCGTCGCGGCGAGCAACTACACGTGGACCTCCTACGTCTCGACCTACGCGATCAGCCAGGAGGGCATGGACCCGTCCGGCGCCTACTGGTCGCTCGTCGCCGCACTCGTCGTCGGCCTGGCCGCCCTCCCGTTCTGGGGTGCGGTGTCCGACCGGGTGGGCCGCCGCCCGGTGCTGCTGATCTTCGCGATCGGCGTCATCGTCACGCAGTTCCCGCTCATGGCCTTCATCGACGACCGCCCGTGGACCCTGTTCGTCGCGACCTCGATCGGCCTGTTCGTGCTGTCCGCCGGTGCCAGCCTGCTCGCCTGCGTCATGGCCGAGACCTTCCCCACCCACGCGCGCACCGCGAGCATCGGCCTGGCCTACTCGCTCGCCACCGCGGTGTTCGGCGGCACCACGCCCTACGTCAACCAGCTCGCCGTGTCCCAGGGCGTGCCGTGGGCGGCCAACGCGTTCATCCTGTTCGCCGCCGCGCTCGCCCTGTGGGCGGTCACCCGCCTGCCCGAGCGCCGGGCCATCGACCTGACGATCGTCCGCTGAGCCGAGGGTCCACGGGATGGGAAAGACGATGGGAGAGACCGCGCCGAAGACTGGGGACAGCGCAGAACGTGTGGAAGGAGCAGAACGCGTGGCAGCAGCCGAGCAGTTGGATGTGAACCCGGTGGAAACCGCGGACGTGTCCGTGGCCGAACCGGGGGACGCGACCGGGAGGAGCGCCCGGGTCGAATCCGCGGGCCAGGTGTGGAACACCGAGCTCACCCCGCTGTCCTTCCTGCGCCGCTCCGCCGACGTCTTCCCGCACAAGCGCGCACTCGTCTACGGGTCGGAATCGCTGACCTACGCGGAGTTCGCCGCGGCCGTCGAGCAGCGGGCGCACGCCCTGCGCGCCGCCGGGGTCGAACCCAGTGACCGCGTCGCCTACCTCGTGCCGAATCTGCCGGAGATGCTCATCGCGCAGTTCGCGGTGCCGCTGGCCGGTGCCGTGCTCGTGTCGATCAACACCCGGCTCGCCGCCGAGGAGGTCCGCTACATCTGCGACCACAGCCAGGCGCGACTCCTCGTCGTCGACGCCGAGCTCTGGCCGACGGTCGCCCCGGTGGCCGACGCCCTCGACACCGTCGAGCGGATCGTCGTCGCCGAGGACCCGCTGCTCGCCGCCGGAACCGCCGCAGATGCGAGCGAGGAGGACACGGCAGGCGAGGCGGCGGATGACGCGGCCCGCACCTCGGGCACGGATGCCGGGCCGGCGGGCACCTCGGGCACGGATGACGCGGCCGAGGCGCTCGCCCACCCGGCGACCACCTCCCTGGCCGAGTTCCTCGCCGGGGCGGACGCACACACCGCGGACCTGCCGTGGACGGTAGCCGACGAGAACGCGACGCTGTCGATCAACTACACCTCCGGCACCACGGGCCAGCCCAAGGGTGTGATGTACACCCACCGCGGTGCCTACCTCAACGCGATGAGCGAGATCATCCACTCCCGCCACGACCACGCGAGCGTCTACCTGTGGACGCTGCCGATGTTCCACTGCAACGGCTGGTGCACGGGCTGGGCGGTGGCGGCCGCCGGCGGCACCCAGGTGTGCCTGCGCGAGGTCCGCGCCGAGGTGATCTGGGGGCTCATCGACCGCGAGGGCGTCACCCACCTCAACGGGGCGCCGACGGTGATGACGACGCTCGTCAACGCCCCCGAGGCGCACCCGCTCGACCGCACGATCGTCGCCACGGTGGCCGGCGCGCCCCCGAGCCCGACGATCATCTGGCAGCTCGAGGAGCTCGGCTTCCGGATCGTCCACGTGTACGGCCTGACCGAGACCTACGGCCCGCACACCGTGTGCGAATGGCAGGACGAGTGGGACGGCTACGATCGGCGGTCCCGGGCGCGCGTGCAGTCGCGGCAGGGCGTGGGGATGCTCCACACCGACCCGATCCGCGTGGTCGCCGTGGGCGGCGGGGACGAGCTCACCGACGTGCCGGCCGACGGGCGGACGATCGGTGAGATCGTCATGCGCGGCAACAACGTCATGAAGGGCTACTTCCGCAACCCGGAGGCGACCGCGAAGGCGTTCGCCGGCGGCTGGTTCCACTCCGGGGACCTCGGGGTCATGCACCCGGACGGGTACATCGAGCTGCGCGACCGGGCGAAGGACATCATCGTGTCCGGCGGGGAGAACATCTCCACCGTCGAGGTCGAGCAGGCGATCGTCGCGCACGAGTCCGTGCTCGAGGCCGCGGTCATCGGGGTGCCCGACGAGAAGTGGGGCGAGCGGCCCAAGGCATACGTCGTGCTGCGTGCGGGTGAGGAGCTCGGGGCCGAGGAGCTGCTCGACCACGTGCGCTCTCTGCTCGCACGGTACAAGACGCCGCGGGAGGTCGAGTTCGTCGACGCGCTCGCGAAGTCCTCGACCGGCAAGATCCAGAAGTTCGAGCTCCGCGAGGCCGCCTGGGCCGGCCACGCCAGCCGCATCCAGGGCTGAGGCCAGTCGTCCCCGTCCGAAGTGCAATTTCTGAAGGTTCCTGAGAGCGGATCCGCGAATATTCGCAAGGTGTGACCGGTGTGTGGTGCACTGCGGCTGCCGGGTGCGGTCGCATACTGCGCGGTATCCGAAGAGCGACGCACAATTGCGCGCTCGGTTCGGGATACCGCGCAGTCGGGCGCCGGGGGTGCCGGGCGCCGGGTGCCGGGTGCCGGGTGCCGAGTCGTCAACCGGCACCCGGTGCGCCGCTGTTCAGGCCTCGCGGAGCCCGAGGGGGCGTGCCGGGTCGTCGGCGAACAGGCGCCAGCGGTCGATGAAGGGATGCGTGTCCGTGCGCGAGGTGTAGTCGAAGACCCGCACCGGGTGGGAGTCGTCCCAGGCCGGCCAGCCCGGGTCGCCGCTCGCGGCGAAGCGCACCCACGCCTGCCGCATCTCCGCGCCGAGGTGCCGGTCGCCGTCGTGCGGACGCGGATGGGTGACGGCGGCGAAGCTGCCGTCGAAGTTCCCGAACAGCGGCGCGATGTCCGCGGCGTGCGCCGCTCCGATCCCGCCGTCGGGCCGTGCGGCGAACACGTAGACGAAGGTCCGACCGCCGGAGTCCGTATGGGCCTGGGCGGTATCGAGGGTCGGCACGGTGAACATGCGGTCGGTCTGCACCGCCTCGAACAGGGTGTCCGGGGACGGGCCCTCCGCCGCAGGCACGCCCGGTTCGGCGCTCGCGTCCGCAGGCGGTTCGGCAGCCGCACCCTCACCCGCACCCGCACCTGAACCCGCCCCCGGACCCGCACCGACACCCGCACCTGCGCCGGATTCCGCTCCTGCCCCGCCCAGCAGCGCGGTGTATTCCTCGCCCCGACCCGCCGGTCCGACGAGCGCGACCCGCTGGGCGGCGCGCGCCTCGGACGCGGGGGCGGAGCCCGCGGTGAAGAATCGGAACTCCTCGGCGGTCTGCCCGATGAGAACCTCGATCCCGGCGGCCGCGCCGGCGCGCAGCGCCTCCCACGGATCCGTGGGCACCACCTCACCGTCGACGACCGGGCACAGCGGCGGTGCGAAGGTCACCGCGAGCCCCCAGCGTGCGGCGTGGCGGGTCTGCCTCCGCACGAACCGAGCCATGAGGTCGGTGCACTCCGCCGGTGATAGCGCGGCGAATCCGGCAGCCGTCGGCTCCACCCCGGCGAACCCGGCGAACTCCGCGGTCACCTCGGTGGCGAGGCCGGTGTCGAGGACCATGGCCGGCGGGCTCTGGAGCACCGCGCGGGCGAACAGGCCGCGCGCGGCGGGCATGGTGAGGAGCATGTGGATCGACCCGGCGCCCGCGGACTCGCCGAACACCGTGACGCGCGCCGGATCCCCGCCGAACGCCGCGATGTTCTCCCGCACCCATTCGAGTGCCGCGACCTGGTCGAGCAGGCCGCGGTTCGCCGGGGCGTCGGGGAAGTGCGCGAACCCCTCGATCCCCAGCCGGTAGTTGAGGGTGACGACGACCGCGCCGGCCCGGGCGAGACGCGAGCCCTCGTAGGCGGGGTGGGCGGAGGAGCCGTCGACATAGGCGCCGCCGTGGATCCACACGAGCACCGGCAGGCCGGGACCCGCATTGGCGCCCGCGGCTCCCGTCGCCGAGGCACCCGCCGCTCTCGACACCGAGGCGCCCGCCGCTCTCGACACCGAGGCACCCGCGGCTTCCGTCGCCGAAGCACCCGCTCTGCCTGACGCGGTGCCCTCCGCCCTGGCCTCCGAGGCGACCGCGCCCGCCACCTCTGCATCCGGGGTCGCCTCTGCCGCCGACTCCGCTCCCGGCAGCTCCGGCGTCCAGATGTTCAGGGTCAGCCAGTCCTCACCGTCCCGGTGCGGTGCGACCGCGGCGGGCCCCAGTGTGCTGAAGCGCGGCGGCGGCGGGCCGAACTCCGAGGTGTCGAGCACCCCGTCCCACCGGGGCACGGACTGCGGCGCGGCGAACCGCAGGTCCCCGACCGGCGGAAGCGCGTAGGGGATGCCGAGGAACTGCGAGCACCCTGATGCGGCGCGGCCGCGGACGGGGCCCGCAGGCGGTGTGACGAGCGGTGCAGAGGTGCGGGACGCATCGGCGGGTTCGATCATGCTCGCACGCTACCAGGAGAAACATTCGCGGCTGAGACCGGGATCACATCGATCCATAACAGTTCAGACCATAATGATCAGAACTGGCAATCGGTAGGAGCCGATGAGTAGTGTGCATGTACACTCCTTGTGTATATCCGGGGAATCAGCAGTCTTCCCCCAACCGTCCTCCGCGTCCACGCGCGGTGAGCGCCCCGGGTCGTTTCGCGCACCAGAGGAAGGGACTCCGATGTCCTCCATGTCCAACCGTCGTCCTCGCCGCTCGCTCCGTCGCGGAGCCGCCGGCATCTCACTCGCACTGGCGGTCGCGCTGGCCCCCGGCGCCGTGCCCACCATCCTCATGGCCCCCGCGTCCGCCGCCGTCAGCGCCGACGGGCAGACCCAGATCGGTGTGCCGGAGTACCGTGCGGCCGGCAACGATATGGTCGACAAGCTCTATGCCGGCGCCGACGCCGGAGTCCCGCGCCCCGGGAACATGGACATCTGGCCCACCGACGACATCAACCAGAGCCTCAACATCCAGACCCAGTCGAACCAGCAGTCCTGCGCCGTGACGATGATGGGCCAGTCCCAGGGCTTCCCCATGCGGGCCGACGGCGTCTACGCCGATGTTTACCGCAATTTCGCGCAGACGACTCCGCTGGTCACGCGCAACTTCTACGATCAGCGTCCGCACTTCGACAACGGCTACATGCTCACCCGCCCCGCCACGGATGCCGATTCGGAGGACAGCCTCACCACCTCCGGTCGCGTGCAGGTCACCAGCGCCGATGCCGGTTACCTCACCCTCGCCATGGACGGCTGGGGCAACAAGATCGGCGTCTCCTCGCCGAACAACATCATGCAGCACTCCCGCCTGCGCCTGGCGACCAAGGAGCCGATCGAGAACTTCCGACTCGTCCTCCGGATGGACAAGCACGCGAAGGTCGACACGCGCATCACCACCATGGGCAACTGGAACGGCTGGTGGGCGCCGGGCTACACGCAGGCTCCCTCCAGCAACTTCACCATCACCTACGAGACCGATGCGGACGGCCTCACCTACGCCGTCATCGAAGCCGACGAGGTGCCGGCCGAGTCGTGGGCCACCGTCACCTTCCGCGGCGAGGTCCTCGCAGATGACTTCGCCGAGGGCGGCCAGCTCTACTCGTGGTCGGCCGCGACTGCGGACTTCTCCACCCTCCAGTGCGAGGCGCCGCTGCCCCAGTGGGACAAGCAGACCGTGCGCCCGGGCGACTCGGTGACCGTCGAGAACACCGGGGACGCCATCCCGCAGGGCACTCAGCCGGATGCGACCACCGCCGTCGCGACCCCGCCCGAAGGCTGGGGCGAGATCGCGATCGACGCCGAGACCGGAGTGCTCACCGCCGAGGTCCCCGGCGACGCGGCCCCCGGCGACTACACCTTCCCCGTCGAGATGACCTACGGCGACGGCACCACGAAGACCGTCGAGGTCACCATCACCGTGCTCCCGATGCCGACCTACGAGGACACCACCGTCCAGCAGGGCGAGGAGAAGACCGTCCCCGTACCCGTCGACCAGAGCGGTGAGCCGCTGCCCGAGGGCACGGAGTTCGCCCCCGGTGAGGGCGGCCCGGACTGGGCGACCGTGAACGAGGACGGCACCATCACTGTCAATCCCGGATACGACGTCCCCGAGGGCGAGTACACCGTGCCCGTCGTCGTCACCCGCCCCGACGGCTCGACCGAGAACGTCGAGGCGAAGGTCACCGTGGAGAACCCGAACGATCCGGCCTACGAGACCGAGACGGTCGATCAGGGTGAGACGGTCACCGTCCCCGCGCCGACGAACCCGGACGGCTCGTCACTGCCGGAGGGCTCGGAGTTCGCTCCGGGTGACGACGTGCCGGACTGGGTGACGGTGAATGAGGACGGCACGCTGACCGTGTCCCCGGGCACGGAGGTGACCCCGGGCGGGCACACCTTCCCGGTGGTTGTGACCTACCCGGACGGCTCGGAGGAGACGATCCAGGTCACGGTGGTCGTCAACAACCCGAACGATCCGGCCTACGAGACCGGCATCGTCGATCAGGGTGAGACGATCACCATCCCGACCCCGGAGAACCCGGACGGCTCCGCGCTGCCCGAGGGCACCGAGTTCGCCCCCGGCGAGGACGTGCCGGACTGGGTGACGGTGAACGAGGACGGCACGCTGACCGTGTCCCCGGGCGCGAATGTGACCCCGGGCGGGCACACCTTCCCGGTGGTTGTGACCTACCCGGACGGAACCTCCGAGACGATCGACGTCACGGTGGTCGTCAACAACCCGAACGATCCGGCTTTCGAGACCGGCATCGTCGATCAGGGCGAGACGATCACGATCCCGGCCCCGACCAACCCGGACGGATCCGCGCTGCCCGAGGGCTCCGAGTTCGCCCCGGGTGACGACACGCCGGACTGGGTGACGGTGAATGAGGACGGCACGTTGACCGTGTCCCCGGGTGCCGATGTGACCCCGGGCGGGCACACCTTCCCGATCGTCGTGACCTACCCGGACGGCTCGGAGGAGACGATCCAGGTCACCGTGGTCGTCAACAACCCGAACGATCCGGCCTACGAGACCGGCATCGTCGATCAGGGCGAGACGATCACCATCCCGACCCCGACCAACCCGGACGGATCCGCGCTGCCCGGAGGCTCTGAGTACGCCCCGGGTGACGACACGCCGGACTGGGTGACGGTGAATGAGGACGGCACGCTGACTGTGTCCCCGGGCGCCGATGTGACCCCGGGCGGGCACACCTTCCCCGTCGTGGTGACCTACCCGGACGGAACCTCCGAGACGATCCAGGTCACCGTGGTCGTCAACAACCCGAACACTCCGATCTACGAGGACGGCGAGGTCGACCAGGGTGAGACGATCACCATCCCGACCCCGGAGAACCCGGACGGCTCACCGCTGCCCGAGGGCACCGAGTTCGCCCCCGGCGACGACACGCCGGACTGGGTCACGGTGAACGAGGACGGCACGATCACGGTGTCCCCGGATGAGTCGGTGACCCCGGGTGACCACACCTTCCCGGTCGTGGTGACCTACCCGGACGGCTCCGAGGAGACGGTCGACGTCACTGTCACCGTGAACAACCCGAACGATCCGGTCTACGAGAACGGTGAGGTCGAGCAGGGTGAGACGATCACCATCCCGACCCCGACCAACCCGGACGGCTCACCGCTGCCCGAGGGCACCGAGTTCGCCCCCGGCGACGACACGCCGGACTGGGTCACGGTGAACGAGGACGGCACGCTGACCGTGTCCCCGGGCACCGACGTGGAGCCCGGCGAACACACCTTCCCGGTCGTCGTGACCTACCCGGACGGCTCCTCCGAGACCATCGAGGTCACCGTCACGGTCACCGAACCCGGCGACAACGGCACCGGACCCGGTGACGACGACAACGGCTCCGACGACTCGAACCCGGGCGACGGCCCCTCGGACGAGCCCGGCCCCAAGCCCGGTGACGACGGCGACGACGCGCCGAACCAGGACCCGGGTGACCGGGACCAGGGTGACCGGGACGACAGTCCGCTGCCGCGCACCGGAGTCGACGTCGCTGCGACGATCGCCGCCGCGGTGCTCCTGCTCGGACTCGGCGCGGGCCTGATCCTGCGCGCCCGCCGCCGCAGCTGACACCCGGCTCGCCGGAAACCCGGCGGACCCGACACCGCGCCCGCGCCGACACCACGTCGGCGCGGGCGCGGTCCGTTGCGGCCGCCGGGCCCGGTGGACCCTGTGAACCGCGCGCCGGGCACCCAGCGCCCGGATCCCTCCCGCCTCCGCCGGACGAAGTCCGAGATCTCGGACATTCCGTTCTGCGGGGGCGCTGTCGTCCGCACGCGGGTGCGCGACACTGAGGTGTGCGGGTCGAGGAGGATCCGCACCCGTCGACCCGACAGGAGGCGCCCGTGACCCTGCTCATCACCGCGATCCCGGAACTCGTGACGAACGATCCCGAGGCGCCCGACCTCCTCGGCGTCATCGAAGACGCGGCCCTGCTCGTCGAGGACGGCACCGTCGCCTGGGTCGGCCCCGAATCCGAGCTCCCCGCCGAGGTGCGCGCCCGGGCGCAGGAGACCGTGGAGGCCCGCGGCGCCGTGATCCCCGGCTTCGTCGACAGCCACAACCACCTCGTGTTCGCCGGCGACCGCTCCGCGGAGTTCGCCGCCCGGATGGCCGGCGAGTCCTACTCCGCCGGCGGCATCCGCACCACCGTCGCCGCCACCCGCGCCGCCTCCGAGGCCGAGCTCGAGGCCAACCTCGTCCACCTCGTGGAGCAGGCCGAGCGCTCCGGCACCACGACCTTCGAGATCAAGACCGGCTACGGCCTCACCACCGCCGACGAGATCCGCGGCCTCGAGATCATCCGCCGCCACACCGACGAGGCGACCCTGCTCGCCGCCCACGTCGTCCCGCCCGAGTTCGCCGACGACCCCGACGGCTACGTCGACCTCGTGATCGAGGAGATCATCCCCGCCGCGGCCGGCCTCGCGAAGTGGATCGACGTGTTCTGCGAGGAGGGCGCCTTCACCGAGGAGCAGACCGCACGCATCCTCGACGCCGGCGTCGCCCACGGGATGCACCCGCGGCTCCACGCCAACCAGCTCACCGCCGGCGGGGCGCTGCAGCTCGCCGCCGCCCATCGGTGCGCCTCGGCCGACCACGCGACCTTCGCCTCGGACGAGGACCTCGCGGCGCTGGCCGCCGCGGGCACCGTCGTCACCCTGCTGCCCGGCGTCGAGTTCTCCACCCGCCAGCCCTACCCGGACGCCCGCCGGTACCTCGCCGCCGGGGTCACGCTCGCGATCGCGAGCGACTGCAACCCCGGCTCGTGCTTCACGAGCAGCATCCCGTTCTGCATCGCACTCGCCGTGCGCGACATGCACTTCACCGTCGAGCAGGCCGTCTGGGCCGCCACCGCCGGAGGTGCGGCCGCCCTCGAACGCACCGACGTCGGCCGCCTCACCCCCGGGTCCCGGGCCGACCTGAGCATCCTCGACGCCCCGTCCTACCGCCACCTCGCCTACCGGCCCGGCGTGCAGCTCATCGCCGAGGTGCACCGCGCCGGTGAGCGGATCGCCGGCTCCCCGGTGAAGAACTCAGTTGAAAGGGCCACCCGATGACGCAGAATCCCGTCGACCTCGACCCGGACGGCCTGACCTTCGCGCAGGTCGTCGCCGTCGCCCGCCATGACGCGCCGGTCCGCGTGCCCGAGCAGGTGCGCGCGGCCGTCGCGGAGTCCCGCCGCGCGATCGAGGCGCTCGCCGACGCCCCGCGCCCCGTCTACGGGGTGTCCACCGGATTCGGCGCGCTCGCCCAGCGCCACATCCCCGCCGCCCTGCGCACCCAGCTCCAGAAATCCCTCATCCGCTCCCACGCGGCAGGCGTGGGCGACCCGGTGGAGCGCGAGGTCGTCCGAGCGCTCATGCTCCTGCGCGCCCGCACGCTCGCCACCGGGCGCACCGGGGTGCGCACCGAGGTGCTCGACACCTACGTCGCGATCCTCAACGCCGGCATCACCCCCGTCGTCCACGAGTACGGCTCGCTCGGCTGCTCGGGCGACCTCGCGCCGCTGTCGGCGTGTGCACTCGCCGCGATGGGCGAGGGCCCGGTGACGGTGCGGGACGCCGACGGCACGGAGCGCCGGACCACCGCCGCCGAGGCGCTCGCCGCCGCCGGCATCACCCCCGTCGTGCTCGCGGAGAAGGAGGGCCTCGCCCTCGTCAACGGCACCGACGGCATGCTCGGGATGCTCATCCTCGCGCTGTTCGACCTCGAGAACCTCCTCACCGCCGCCGACCTCACCGCCGCGATGAGCGTCGAGGCCCAGTACGGCACCGACCGGGTGTTCATGCCCGACCTCCACACCCCGCTGCGCCCGCACGAGGGGCAGGCGGCGAGCGCGGCGAACATGCTCACCGCGCTCGCGGACTCCGGGATCGTCGCCGGCCACAAGGACTCCACCCACCTCGTGCAGGACGCGTACTCGCTGCGCTGCTCCCCGCAGGTCACCGGGGCCGCCCGCGACACCGCAGCCTTCGCCGCGCAGACCGCCGCCCGCGAGCTCCGCGCCGCGATCGACAACCCCGTGGTGCTGCCCGACGGCGCCGTGTCCTCCAACGGCAACTTCCACGGCGCTCCGCTCGCCCACGCGCTCGACTTCCTCGCGATCGTCGCCGCCGACGTCGCATCGATCGCCGAGCGCCGCACCGACCGGTTCATGGACGTCGCCCGCAACCAGGGCCTGCCGCCGTTCCTCGCCGGGGACGCCGGGGTGGACTCCGGGCTGATGATCGCCCACTACACGCAGGCGGCGATCGTCAGCGAGATGAAGCGGCAGGCGACCCCGGCCTCCGTCGACTCGATCCCGTCCTCGGCGATGCAGGAGGACCACGTGTCGATGGGGTGGACGGCCGCCCGCAAGCTCCGCACCTCGGTGGTCAACCTCGCCCGAGTGCTCGGCATCGAGTACTACACCGCCGCCCGCGCGATCGACCTCCGCGCCGAGGCGCCCGGCCCGGTCACCGGCGCCCTCCTCGCCGAGCTGCGCCACGAGGTGCCCGGCCCCGGACCGGACCGCTTCCTGTCCCCGGAGCTCGCCGAGGCGATCGAGCGGGTGGCCGACGGGCGCGCCGTCGCGGCCGCGGAGACCGCGACCTCGCTCACGCATACGCTGGTGGACATCGACGGGACGGTGCTCGACGGCCGGACCGTCCCGACGGACTGAACCGAGCCGCCCGGCCGACGGGGGCCGGTGACCGGTCCGGCCTGCCGGTGGGATGATCGGCGGGCCGCACCGACGACGAGACGAGGAGCCCCATGCCCGAGGTGCCGGCCCTGCGACGATCCGTCGCGATCCTCCGCCACCTGGCCGGGTCCAACCGGCCGGTGAGCGCCGGGGCGCTCGTGCGCGCCCTCGAACTGCCGCGCTCGAGCGTCTACGAGCTGCTCGCCGTGCTCGAGGAGCTCGGCCTCGTCACGAAGTCCTCCACCGGCTACCTGCTCGGCGCCGGAGTGTCCGAGCTCGGCAGCGCCTACATGCGGACCAACCCGCTGCAGCGGATGGCGCAGCCGATCGTCCGCGAGCTCGCGGAGCAGACCGGCGCGACAGCCCAGCTCGCGGTGCTCCGGGGCTGGGAGACGGTGTACCTCGTCAAGGAGCAGGCGGTGCGCTCCGCGGCGGTCATCACCGCGACCGGGGTGCGCATGCCCGCCTACCTCACCGCCACCGGCCGGGCGATCATGTCCGCGCTGTCCGGACGCGAGGTCCTCGCCCTCCTCAGCGGCGAGGACGCGTTCGTCAACCGCACCGGGCGCGGGCCCACCTCGCTGCGGCAGCTCAACGAGCTCCTGCGCCGCACCCGGGAGCTCGGATACGCGGTGGAGCGCGGCGAGATCAGCACGGAGATCACCACCGTCGCCGCCCCGGTGTTCGACGTCCTCGACCGGCCGATCGCCGCCGTCGGTCTGTCGGTGCGCGCGGAGGAACCCGGAAGGCCGGGGGATACCGGAGGAGCGGGAGACACCGGAGAACCGCGGCGCACCGGGGGAGCGGACGGCCCGGCCGGGTCCGGTGGCGCGCGCACCGACGGCCGGGGCGCCTCGGTCGCGGAGATCGACATCGCCGGCGACATCGCCCCGCACGTCGTCCACGCAGCCGGCCGGCTCACTGCCAAGTTGCGCTGAGGCCGCCAAGCTGCGCTGAAGCCGACGGGCTGCGCTCAGTTCGCCAAGCTGCGCTGAGGCCGGCGGGCGGCGCTGAAAAGCCGGCGGGCCGTGCGGTGAGAACTCGGCCGCCGCGGCCCTGAGACCGACCTGAGCCCGCGCCTCGTCTTCGATAGGGTGGCGGGACCCTGACGAGGAGGAGCTCCCGGTGACAGACCCCCCCAACGCCCCCGCCGCATCCGCCGCCGCGGCACCCACGATCCACGCGAACCCGGAGGCCCGATCCTGGCGCACCGAGCACGCGCCGGAGGTCATCGACTTCCACCGCTCGATCCCCGGCTACGCCCCCACCCGGCTGATCGAGGTGCCCGCGCTCGCCACCGAGCTCGGCATCGCGCGCGTGCTCGTCAAGGAGGAGTCCGCCCGCTTCGGACTGCCCGCGTTCAAGATCCTCGGCGCCTCCTACGCCGCCTGCCGTGCGCTGTCCGCCCACCTCGGCTCACCCGAGGCCGCTCTGCCGATGGACGAGCTCCGCACCCGGCTCGCCGAGCGGGCGCCCATCGAGCTCGTCGCCGCCACCGACGGCAACCACGGCCGCGCCGTCGCCCACACCGCCCGGCTGCTCGGGCTGCCCGCGCATATCTTCCTCCCGGCCGACATCACCGCCGAGGCGAAGGCCGGGATCCGAGAGGAGGGTGCGGACGTCGACGAGCTCAGCGCCCCCTATGACGCGATCGTCGCCGCCGCGGCCGAGTACACCGACGCCGGGGAGGCCGCCGGTGAGGAGCGGCTGCTCATCCAGGACACCTCGTGGGAGGGCTACGAGGAGATCCCCCAGTGGATCGTCGACGGCTATTCGACGCTCCTGGTCGAGGCCGAGCAGCAGCTCGCCGAACAGGGGATCGAACGGGTCGACCTCGTGGCGATGCCGGTGGGCGTGGGCTCCTTCGCCGAGGCCGTCGTCCGCCGCTGCCGGACCGCCGACGGTGGGCTGCTCTCAGGCGGGACCGCTGCCGACACCCGTCGAGAGGTCAGTTCCCTTCGGAATCCCGCGGAGAACCGCAGCGAAGTGACCACTCGAGCGGAGGAGGCGCCTGTGCCGAGCGTGCTCAGCGTGGAGCCGACCGCCGCGCCGGGCCTCATCGCCTCGCTCGCGGCCGGTGAGCTCACCGCCGTGCCGACCGGGGCGACGATCATGGCCGGCCTCAACTGCGGCACCCCGTCCGCCGCGGCCTGGCCGGTGCTCCGCGCCGGGGTCGACGCCGCGGTCACCGTCGACGACGCCCAGGCTGCTCAGGCCGTCCGCGACCTCGAGGCGCACGGCGTCGACTCCGGGCCCTGCGGCGCCTCGACCCTGGCCGGGGTGCGCGCCTGGGCTGCCGAGCATCCGCTGCCCGCCGATGCCACCGTGCTGCTGCTGAGCACCGAGAGCCGCCGCGCGAATCCGCTCCCGGCAGGGATGGGAGGAGCGGTGCCGTGCCGCCACTGACCGGTGACCCACAGCCGGCCGGCGGCCCTCAACCCGGCGTCAGCCCGCAGCTGACCGGCACCGTGGAGCGGGTGCGCACCGGGGCCGTCACCGTCCAGCACTGGTCGGGCCGCGAGATCTCCACCGGTGCCCGCAAGACCCCGCACCCGGGTCCCGTGGTGCTCGGAGCGCTCGGCCTGAGAGGCGACGCGCAGGGCAACACGAAGGTCCACGGCGGTCCCGACAAAGCCGTGTGCTGCTACCCCGCGGAGCACTACCCGCGCTGGGCCGCCGATGGGATCGCGATCGGGGAGGACGGCTTCTTCGAGAACCTCACGGTGTCCGGTCTGCCGGAGGATGCGGTGCACCTCGGCGATGTCTTCGCCCTCGGCACCGCGCGCGTCCAGGTCACCCAGCCGCGCCGGCCCTGCACCACGGTGTCCGCACGCTGGGGCGATCGCGAGCTGCCGCGCCTCATGCAGTCCACCGGCCGCTGCGGCTACTACCTGCGGGTCCTCGAACCCGGTGCGGTGGGTCCCGGGGATGCGATGGTGCTGGAGGAGCGGCTGCCGGATTCGGTGTCCGTCGCCGAGGTCAACCGTGTGATGAACGTCGACCGGACCGACCGGAAGGGCATCGAAGGTCTCCTCGCCTCGCGCGAGCTCCCGGAGAAGTGGCGCACCCAGCTCACCCGGCGGCTGCACACCGGCACGGCCGAGGACGACTCCACCCGCCTCGGCGACTGACCCCCCGCCCACTCCGGGCCGCCCGTCTCGGCGACTGACCCCCCGCCCACTCCGGGGCCGTCCCTGCCGCCCGACGGCGGCCGTCTCCACCGCCCTGCCCCAGATGCAAGTGTTTCTCGAGATGACAACTGAACATCGCTCGTGCGTGGGCACTGGAGGTGGGATTCGATCGTGTCCTGCAGAAACACTCGTATCCGCGATCCGCGTGCGCGTTGCCGCCCGGCAGGGTGCAAGACGCCCTGCCGCGTAGAGTGGGGGCATGGCTCGGCAGTATTGGACGGAGGCCGCGCATCGCGGCGCATGGCGCGAGGTGCCCGAACCCCACGTGCCCGACCCCGCCGGCACTGCTGCCGCCGACCCCGCCTCCACCGATGCTTCCGCCGCCTGGCTGCGGGTGCGGACCACCGCCTCGGCGATCTCGAAGGGCACGGAGACCCTCGTCCACACCGGCTCCGTTCCGGACGCAGTCGCCGCGCTCATGCGTGCTCCGCACCAGCTCGGCGACTTCCCGTTCCCCGTGTCCTACGGCTACCTCGCCGTCGGAGTCGTCGACGAGGGTCCCGCGGAGTGGCTCGGCGCGCGCGTGTTCGGACTGCTGCCCCACCACAGCCACCATCTCGTCACCGCCGAGGACGTCCACCGGATCCCCGACGGCGTGAGCGACCGGCGTGCGCTGCTCGCCGGAGCGGCGGAGACCGGCATCAACATCCTGTGGCAGGAGCCGCCGCGCCTCGCGGACCGGGTCGCGGTCGTCGGCGCCGGGATGATCGGCGCCGCCACCGCGCTGCTCGCCGCGCAGATGCCGCTCGCCCGGCTCGAGGTCGTCGAGACCAACCCCGAGCGTCGCCGCCTGCTCACCGGGCTCGGCCTCACCGCCGTCCACTCCGACGAGGCGAGCGGCGACTGCGACATCGTCATCCACACCTCCGGCTCCGAGGCGGGACTCGCCCGGGCGCTCGCGCTCACCGGCGACGACGGCACGGTGGTCGAGGCCTCGTGGTACGGCACCCGCAGCCCGGCCGTGCCGCTCGGCGCGGACTTCCATGCCCGCCGGCTGTCGATCGTCGCGAGCCAGGTCGGGCAGGTCGCCGCCGGCCGCCGGCTGCGCCGCACCCGGGTGGAGCGGATGCGCGCCGCGCTCGCCGCCCTGGCCGACGAGCGGTTCGACGCACTCCTCACCGGCACCTCGCCGTGGCACGCGCTGCCGCAGGTGATGGAGGAGATCAGCGGGGACACCGCGCTCGCCGCCGCGACCCTCTGTCACGTCATCGACCACACCGCCCCGGAGCCGGAGGCGCCGACGGAGTCCGGCACCGCCCCGCACCCCGGCACCCCCCCCGGAGGCCGACACTGCCCCGCAGCCCGGCACCGACCCGGGAGCCCGCGACCGCCACTGATCCGGACCCACTGACCCCCGCACCCACTGAACCCCGCAGAGAGGACACCGGATGTTCAGCCTCACCGTGAACGACCACGTGATGATCGCCCACAGCCTGCCCGACGAGTTCTTCGGCCCCGCCCAGGGCGTCCACGGGGCGACCCTCACCGTGGACGCGACTTTCACCCGCGCCGAGCTCGACGCCCACTCCGTCGTCCTCGACATCGGGTATGCCTCACAGCTCCTCGACGAGGCGCTCGCCCCGCTGCGCTACGCGAACCTCGACACCCATCCCGACTTCGCCGGCCGCCTCTCCACCACCGAGGTCGTCGCCCGCTACATCGGCGACCGGCTGGCCGCGGGGCTGGCCGAGCAGCCCGACATCGGCATCACCGTGAGCATCGTCGAGAACCCCCGGGCGAGCGTGTCCTACACCGTGCCCGGCCGCACGTGACCGTTCACCTCCTCGAACCTGCGCTCGGCCGCGTGAGCGGCGGCCTGCGCTACAACGCGGCCATCGCCGAGGCGGCCGCGCCGCAGATCCTCCGGCACACCGTGCCCGGCGCCTGGCCCGAGCCCACCCCGGGGGACACCGCCGTGCTCGCCGGGATCGTCCGCGGGCTCGACGGGCCGGTGATCCTCGACGGCCTCATCGGCTGCAGCCTGCCGACGCCGCTCTCCGGCCCGATCGTGCAGCTCGTCCACGCCCCGCTCGGCAGGGCCGCCCCCACCGCGGGTCCCACGTCCGACTCCACCGCTGGCCCCGGCATCGCCCCCACCGCCGGCCCCACGGCCGACTCCACCGCCGCCGGCCCCGGCACCGACCCCAGTGGCGACCCCAGCCACGTCCCCACGGCACGCGACCGCGAGCGCGCCGCGCTCGAATCCGCCGCGGCCGTGGTCACGACGAGCCGCTTCGCCGCCCGTGAGCTGGCCGAGCTCTACGGGGTGCGGGCGCACGCGATCCCGCCGGGCGCCGCACCTCGGCCGGTCTCCGCCGGAGGCGACGGCGGAGATCTCATCTGCGTCGCCTCGATCGAGGAGAACAAGAACCAGCTCCTCCTCGCCGAGGCACTTGCCGCCCTCGCCGCGTCCGGCACCACCGCCTGGCACGCGACCTTCGCCGGGCCTATCACCGACCCCGCCTACGGCGCCCGACTGCGCGCCGCCCTCGCCGCACTGCCTGCCGGCAGCGTCGAGCTGCCCGGCGAGCTCGACGAGCCCGCCCTCGCGGACCTCTACCATGCGTCCGACCTGCTCCTCCTGCCCTCGCGCCGCGAGGCCTTCGGGATGGTCGTGAGCGAGGCGGCCGCTGCCGGGATCCCCGCGTTCGTCACCGCCGGCACTGGCTCCGAGGAGGCACTCGCCGCCGGCCGCGCGCTCCCTCCCGAACCGGCCGCCTGGGCCGACGCGCTGCGCGACTGGCTCACCGACCCCGCCCACCGTGCGGCCCTCCGCCAGGAGGCGCTGCAGCGCCGCGCAGGCCTGCCGACCTGGGACGATGCCGCCGCTGAGCTCCTCGACCTGGTGCAGGGCCTGCGATGAGCACGTCGCCCTCACCCACCACCATGACCCCGAGCGAAGGACGCCGATGACCGCCGCCGACCACGACTGGCTCGACCTGCGAGCCCCCTTCGACGACGCCGCCCGCGAGCACTCGCTCGCCCTCCTCGACCAGGCCGTCGAGGCGCTCGCCGGCACCGCGGAGGCGGAGCCGCTCACCGTCATCGACATCGGCGCCGGCACCGGGAACTCCGCCCGCTGGTTCGACCGCGCCCTGCGCCCCCGGCTGCCCGGGCGGGAGCTGCGCTGGATCCTCCTCGACGCGGACGCCGCATCGCTCCGGGTCGCCTCCCGCTCGATGCCCGACGCGACCACGGCGACCGCCCCGATCACCGAACTGCCCGCCATCGCCGCCGAGCACCTGCCCGGGGCCACCGCCGCCCATGAGTCCGACGGCGCCGCCGCTGAGCACGCGCCGGGTCCGCCGGCCCCCGCCCGCCTGCTCATCACCTGCAGCGCGGTGCTCGACGTCCTCGCCCCGGCCGATGTCGAGGCGGTCGTCGACACGCTCACCCGGTTCTCCGGCCTCGGGCTGTTCCTGCTGAGCATCACCGAGCACTGGCCCCTCGATCCGCCGGACCGGCGCGACGCGCTCATCGAGCACGCCTTCTCCGAGCACCAGGCGCGCGAGGGCCGGCTCGGCGATGCCGGCGGGGCCGTGCTCGCAGCCGCCGCGCGCCGCGCCGGAGCCCGCGTGATGACGGGCGACAGCCCCTGGGACCTGCAGGGACCGCGCGATCGCGAGTTCCTCACCCGTTTCCTCTCCGAACGCATCGACGCGGTCATCGAAGAGGATCCGGAGCTGCGCCCGATCGCCGCGGCCTGGCTCGCCGACAGGCTCGAGCAGGCCGGGACGGATCTCCGCGTCGCCGTCGAGCACCTCGACGTCCTCGTCGACGCCCGCGGCTGAGAAGCCGGTGTGCGCAGCGACCCCGAGGTGCCCAGCGGGTCCGAGGTTCCCGCCGGACCCGGGGTGCGCAGTGAACCCGAGGCGCTCAACGGATCCCGTGTGCCCAGCAGGACTTCCTGGCTGCGGCGGGTGCTCATGCTCGCCGTCACCGCAGTTCTCCTCGTGCTCACCGCGCGGCTCGTCGGCACCGAGGCGCTCCTCGCCGGCTGGGACGTCCTCACCCCGACGACCATCGCCGCGGCGCTCGGCTGCGGGCTCCTCGTCACGCTCGCACAGGCACTGCGCTGGACGCTGCTCGCCCGGGAGAAGGGCATCCCCATGCGGTATGCGCGGGCCGTGGCGGACTGCTGGTCCTCGAGCCTGGGGAACATGGTGCTGCCCGGCGGCATCGCCGGTGACGCGGCGCGGGTGGCGGTCTACCGCGGTGCCGGCGACCGGCGCTGGTGGTCGCCGGCGGCCGCGCTCGGAGCGGAGCGGCTGACCTCGACGACCCTGCTCCTCTCCCTCTCCGCCGTGATCCTCGCCGGCATCTCAGCTCGGTTGGCGGTGATCGCCGGAGCGGTCGCGGTCCTCGCGCTGGCCGCCGCGCTCGCCTGCATGCGCGGGATGGCCGCACGCACCGCGGTGCTCGTGTGGGGTGCGGCCGCGGTGGGCGTCGGCGCGCTGCTGGGCCTCTATCTCATCGGGATGGCGGTGCTCGGCGGACCGGTGGCGCCGAGCGCGGCAGCGGTGGGGCTCGCCTCGATGAGCGTGCCGCTGGGAGTCGGCGGTTGGGGAGTGCGGGAGATCAGCGTCGGCGTCCTCGCCGGCGAGCTCGCGGTGACGGCTGAGTGGGCGGTCACCGCGGCGACCGCCTTCGGGCTGCTCGCGACGACCTCCACCCTCCCGGGCGCGGTGGCCCTCCTGCCCGCAGCCCTCAGGCGCCGTCGGACGGGCGCGCCGGCCGTTCGGCCGAGTGTGCCTGCGCCGCATCGCTGAGGACGAACTCGGTGCACACGTCCTCGCCGAAGGTGTAGCGGCGGAACGGGGTGCGCATCGCCTGGGCCATGACGGGCGAACCGTGGAACCGGATCCCGGGCACCCCGTCGCCGATCAGCACCGGGGCGGAGGTGAGGAAGATCCGGTCGAGGACCCCGGCGGCGAGGAAGTCCGAGACGGTGCGGCCCCCGCCTTCGACGAGGATCGAACCGGCCACCCGCTTCCGGACGAGCGCGATCACCGCCGCCGGGTCGACGGGCTCGCCGTCCGCGGAGTGCGGGAGGCGCGCGACCTCGACGTGATCTCCGATCCCGGCGGGCACCTCGACGTCGGGGCCGACGAGCCACAGGGTCGGGGCGTCGGGGGAGCGGAGCACGGCGCTCCCGGCGGGGATGCGCGCGTGCGGGTCGAGGAGCACCCGCAGCGGGTTCGTCCCGGCGACAGCGCGGACGGTGAGCTGCGGGTCGTCGGCGACGACGGTGCCGGCCCCGACGACGACGGCGTCGACGGCCGCCCGCAGCCGGTGGAGGTGGGCGCGGTCGGCCTCGCCGGACACGAACTCCGCGTCCCCGCCGCGTGCGGCGATGAACCCGTCGGCGCTCTGCGCGAGCTGCGCGACGACCTCGCTGTGCGCGGCGAGCGTGGCGTAGACCGGCAGGTTCTCCGCGTCGTCGCCCACCGGCTGCCCGGACAGGGAGTCGTGGCGCATGCGGCTGCGCTTGGTCTGCAGATAGCGGACGTTCTCCGGCCGGTCGGGCACCTGGAGAGCCAGGCGCTCCGGCACCTCGACGCCGAGCCGGGCGAGCGCCTCGGCCTTGGTCGGGTTCGAGGACAGGAGCCGGATCCGCGGGCATCCGAGCTCGTGGAGGATCGCAGCCGCCGCCCGGTAGTCGCGGGCGTCATCGGGCAGGCCGAGCGCGCGGTTGGCGTCGACGGTGTCGAGCCCGTCGTCCTGGAGCGCATAGGCGCGGAGTTTCGCGGCGAGCCCGATGCCGCGGCCCTCGTGGCCGCGCAGGTAGAGGAGGATCCCGGTGCCGGCGGCGGCGATCGCCTGGAGAGCGGCCTCGAGCTGGTCGCCGCAGTCGCAGCGGTGCGAGCCGAGCGCGTCGCCGGTCAGGCACTCGCTGTGGAGGCGGACGAGCGGCGCCTCGACGGTACCCGGGTCGCCGCGGTACATCGCCACGTGCGTGACGCCCTCACTCGTGTAGGCGCGGGTGGTGAACACACCGTGGGCGGTGGGCAGGGATGTCTCCGCTTCGAGGACGAGCGCGGGCAGGTCGTTCCGCGTCGCGCTCGGGCTCGCGTTCGGCCCGTCGTCGGGCAGGGGCAGTGAGGACATGATCACAGTCTACGGGGGTCTCGCGGCTCGGGTGCCGACAAGGTGCCTGGGCTTTCTGCGCCGTGCCGCTCGAGCCACATGATGTCCCGGCCGAACGACCAGCCGAGAGCCGTCAGCGCCGCCCCCGCGCACAGCACGCCGAGGATCGGGAACGCGAGCGCGGGTGGGGAGCCGGCCGCGAGCAGGAGGACACCCTGGGACGCGGCGACGACCTTGCGGGCGCGAGACGGTGGGAGCGGTCGCCGCCACGCCGGGCGGAGCAGGGTGACCCCGCGGAACCCGTAGAACAGGAGACCGGGGAGCGCGCACCACCAGCCCCACAGCGGGACGAGGCCGAGTGCCAGGACGAGGACGACGAGGGCGTCGACGGACTCGTCGTAGGCGGCACCGGCGTCGGTGCAGCCGGGATCGCTCGAGCGGGCGTTCCGGGCCACCTTCCCGTCGACCGCATCGAGGACGAGCCCGAGCGCGGCGATCGTGACCGCCGCCCACCCGAATCCGGTGCCGCCCACGATCAGGGCGGTGAAGACGAGGAGGAGGCCGAGGCGGACGGTGGTGATGTCGTCGGCCCGGCCCCACGGCTCGCTGCGGGCGAGGCTGCATCCGGCACCGATCGCGGCGAGGAGCACCGCGAGCCCGACCACGAGCGGGGTGGGACGGAGGACGGCCGCGGTGACGAGCGCGAGGGTGAGAATGCCGAGCGGGAGCATGCGCGTGCGGGTCCGGGTCCGGGCAGCGCCGACCGGGGGCTGCGCGTGACCGACCGGGAATCGCCCGGCACGGGCAGAGCCGCTCACCACGCGTCGTCGCCGCCCTCGAGCTCGGCGGCCATGGAGGTGAGGAACTCGATGACGACCGCGCGCTGCTCGGGGGTGAGGCGGGCGGCGGCGTCGAACCGGCGGGCCTGCTGCCGGCCCACGGTCTCCACCGCGGTGTGCCGGGTCTCCGGGGCGATGCGGATGGCGAGCGCACGGCGGTCGCTCGGATGCGGGGAGCGGGTGATGTGCCCGGCCCGTTCGAGGCGGTCGAGGAGCTTCGTCGTCGAGGCGCTCGACACGTGGAGGTGCGCGGCGATGGCTCCCGGGGTGGCGACGGTGTCGCGGTTCTCGCACACGATGAGGAAGTGGAGGGCGCGCATGTCGTTGCGGCCAAGCTTCATGTAGTCGAGCGAGGCCTCCATGAGCCGGTTCTCCGCATCACGCAGGTTCCCCATGGCCTGCATCACCGCGCTGATCTGGGCGAGGTCGTCCTCGGACACGCGACTGCGGTCGACGAGCCGGCTGTCCGGGTCGTTCGAGGCGATGTCGTAGACGTGCGCCGAACGCGTCTCCGGACGCGCTGATCCGGCCTCGGCGAGCGAGGCGGCAGCGGGGCGATCCGGCGCGGTCATCCCGTCATGATATCCCCGTTGATCTCATGCTAGGTTTATTGTTTGCCAGGCTAGGTAAATTATCCGGAAGGTCTCCCCACATGGCGACTCGCGTGCCTCGTTGGCTGCGCATCATGCTCCCTGCCGTCCTCATCGTCCTGTGGGTGGCCGGTGCTGGCCTCGGCGGGCCGTACTTCGGCAAGGTCGAGGAGGTGTCGTCGAACGACCAGACGACCTTCCTCCCCGAATCCTCGGACGCCACCCAGGTGCAGGAGCGGCTGAGCGAGTTCACCGGCAGCGACGCGATCCCCGCGGTCGTCGTGTTCGTCGGGGACTCCGAGCTCTCCGACTCCCAGCTCGAGTCGATCCAGGACGCCGTCGACGGTGCGACCTCCGTCACCGGGGTGGCCGACGATGTGTCTCCGGCGATCCCCTCCGACGACGGGCTCGCCGCCCAGGCCTTCGTGCCGATCGACGAGAGCGCGGACGTCGGCGAGGTGATCCCCGAGCTCGGGGATGAACTCCGCGCCGAGGTGGGCGACGGCATCACCGTCTACGTCACCGGGCCGGCCGGATTCACCGCAGATCTCTCCGCCGGCTTCGCCGGGATCGACGGCCTGCTGCTCGCGGTGGCGCTCATCGCGGTGTTCGTCATCCTCGTCATCGTCTACCGGTCGCTCCTGCTGCCGATCATCGTGCTCTCGACGTCGATGTTCGCGCTCTGCGTCGCGCTCCTCACCGTGTGGTGGCTCGCGTACTACGACGTCATCCTGCTCAGCGGACAGACGCAGGGCATCCTCTTCATCCTCGTCATCGGCGCGGCCACGGACTACTCGCTGCTCTACGTCGCGCGATTCCGCGAGGCGCTGCGCGCGGAGCGGAGCACGTGGGCGGCGACGTGGACGGCGATCCGCGGGTCGATCGAGCCGATCCTCGCCTCGGGGAGCACCGTCATCGCCGGCCTCCTGTGCCTGCTGCTGAGCGATCTCAAATCCAACAGCACACTCGGCCCGGTCGCCGCGATCGGCATCGTGTTCGCGATGCTGTCCGCGCTGACCTTCCTGCCCGCGATGCTCTACGCCTGCGGTCGCGCGGCGTTCTGGCCCAAGCGGCCCCACTACGACCCCTCCGCGGTCGAGGCCGAGCACGGGATGCCGCGGAAGGGAATCTGGGCGCACGCTGCCCGCACCGTGGCCAAGCGGCCGCGCGCCATCTGGATCGCGACGACGATCGTGCTCGCGATCGGCGCGGCCTTCGTCCCGCAGCTCAAGGCCGACGGCGTGCCGCAGTCCGACCTCGTCCTCGGGGAGTCGGAGGCGCGCAACGGGCAGAACGCGCTCGGCGAGCACTTCCCGGGCGGCTCCGGTTCGCCGGTCTACGTCATCGTCCCCGAGGACGAGATGCCCGACGCGGCACGCATCCTCAGCGACAACGAGGACATCGACGGGGTCAGCGTGACCGCCGCCGATTCCCCGGCAGGCACCGTGCCCCTCAATGCGGACGGAGAGATCGAGCTGCCCCAGGGTGCCGGGCCCCCTCCGGGTGTCGCCGACGGCGCTGCGGCTCCGGAAGGGTCGGGTGCTCCCGGCGGTGCGGGTGCTTCGGAAGGTGCCGGCGGCGGCCAGGGCGGTGCGCCGGAGGGAGCTCCCGAAGGTGCCGGGGCTCCGGAAGGTGCTGGCGATGGCCAGGGCGGAGCGCCGGAAGGTGCGGGTGCTCCGGAGGGCGCTCCCGAAGGTGCGGGTGCACCGGGCGGGGCCGGCGCCTCGGCTGTGGACCCGGCGGACTTCGAGCCGACCGTGCTCGAGGGCCAGGTGCTCCTCCAGGCGACGCTGACGCAGGCGGCGGACTCCGCGGCGGCCTCCGACACCGTGCGCGAGCTGCGCGACGAGCTCCACGAGCTGCCGGGCGAGGTGCTCGTCGGAGGCGTGACCGCGACGTCGATCGATACGAACGACGCCGCGATCCACGACCGGAACCTCATCATCCCGATCGTGCTCGTCGTCATCATGTTCATCCTCATGCTGCTGCTGCGCTCGATCCTCGCTCCGGTGCTGCTCATCATCACCACGGTGCTGTCCTTCGGCACGGCGATGGGCGTGTCCGCGCTCGTGTTCAACGGGATCTTCGACTTCCCGGGCGCAGACCCCGCCGTCCCGCTCTACGGATTCGTGTTCCTCGTGGCGCTCGGCATCGACTACAACATCTTCCTCATGACCCGGGTGCGGGAGGAGTCGCTCGTCCACGGCACACACGCCGGTGTGCTGCGCGGATTGGCGGTCACCGGCGGCGTCATCACCTCGGCGGGAGTGGTGCTCGCCGCGACCTTCGCAGCCCTCGCAGTCATCCCGATCCTGTTCCTCGTCCAGCTCGCGTTCATCGTCGCGTTCGGCGTGCTCCTCGACACCTTCGTCGTCCGCACTCTCCTCGTGCCTGCGCTCACCTACGACATCGGCAAGAAGGTCTGGTGGCCCTCGAAGCTCGGGAGGTTCGACGGTCCGAAGGGCGCGGCCGAGGCCGCGATCCGCGGGGAGTCCGACGGCACGGATGGTGGCTCACCGGGCTCGGGAGGTTACGGCTCGGGCGGGACGGGCTCGGGTTCCGGTGGCTCAGGCTCAGGTGGCTCGAGCGCCTCGGACCGGGATTCCTCCGGTTCGGGCAGCTACCGCCAGGGGAAGAAGACCTACCTTCTCACGAGCGGGGACTAGCTCCACGGGGCGGGGACGACTCCCGGCCCGCACCCCTTCGAGTGGTCATGTTCGGTCGAATACTCGCGAGTATTCGACCGAACATGACCACTCGACGGGATTAACTGACCACTCGACGGGAGAACGCCGTCAGACCCCTCGGCCGTGGGCTCTCAGGCGCACGGTCGCGAATGCGAAGACGAGCGAGAGCACGACGGTGCCGAGGGTCGTGATGCCGTAGGCGGTGGGCATCGGCAGGATCTGGGCGAGTCCGGCGAACACCGTCGACAGGATCGCGATGCCGAGCCCGATCCCCGTCTGCTGCGCCGTGGCGATGAGTCCGCCGGTGAGACCGGCCACCTCGTCGGGGACGGCGGTCATGACGACGGAGACGAGCGGACCGAGCATGAGCCCCTGACCTCCGCCGATGAGCACGGCGGCGACCATGAACCAGGCGGCGAACGGGCTGAGCCCGAGGAGCGCAATGAGGCCGACGCTCGCGAGCCCGCAGGCCTGGAGCACCGAGGCGAAGAGGAGGACGCGAGGTCCGCCGCGGGCCGGGCCTCCCGCGCGGGACACGAGGCGAGGGGCGATCGCCGAGCTCGTGACGAAGGCGAGTGCGAGGGTGAGGGTCGCGAGGCCCGATTCCAGCGGTGTGTAGCCGAGCCCGATCTGCGACAGGATCGCGAAGTTGTACATGAACCCACCGATCATGAGGAACAGCAGGCAGGACAGCGTGACGCCCAGGCGCACGCCGGGTTCGCGCATGACCCGGGCAGGGAGGATCGAGGGCTTCCCGGCGCGCTCCCGGCCGCGCGAATGGGGAACGAGCAGGCCGAGGCCGAGGGCGGCCGCCGCGAGCAGGACGGCCGAGCTGACGAGGGGGCCGGGTGGTGAGAGCGGGGAACCGAGGTCGATCCCCGCGCTGTTCGTGAGCCCGGCGATGAGCAGGAAGAGCGAGATGCCGAGGATGATCGAGCCGCGGAGGTCGAGTCCCATGGGGTTCGGGGAGCGGGTCTCGGTGAGATAGCGGGCGCCGACCCACGCGAAGATCGCGAGCACACCGACGCTGCCGAACGCTGCTCGCCACCCGAACTCCGGGCCGAAGCCGCTGTTGACGACGCCGCCGATCACCTGCCCGCCCACGGTGCCGCTGCCGGCGAAGACGCTGTAGAGGCCGACGGCGCGCAGACGCCGCTCGCCGGTGAGGATCGCCTGGATGCTCGACAGCACCTGCGGGGTGGTGGCCGCGGCCGCGCAGCCCTGGAGGAGGCGGGCGATGAGGAGGAGTTCGAGGTTCGGCGCGGCGGCGGTGAGGAACGCGGTGATCGCGAGGCCCGCAGTGCCGAGCTGGAACATCCGGCGGCGTCCGTAGCGGTCGCCCAATCGCCCGCTCATGATGAGCCCGGCGGCGAAGGTCGCCGAGTACGCCCCGATGACCAGGGAGGTGCGGGTCTCCGGGATCTCGAGCGAGTGCTGGATGCCCGGAGCCGAGATCGAGGCGACGGCGATCGTGTACGTCGCGAGGAACGTCACGACGTACAGCGGCCAGACCGTGGGCCGGTCAGAGGGCGGTGTGGGATTCACGGGACTTCGGCCCAGCACTCGGGGTCAGCGGTGTCCGACTGTGAGTTCACTCCGGGCGGTGCGGGGCGACGACGTCCTCGAACAGCCGCTCGGCGATCGGGGCGAAGTCGACATCGCCTTCGGTGTACCAGGTGTCCATGTCGGCGGTCGTGCCTCCGTCCTCGTAGCCGAGCTCCTCGACCACTCCGGTCCACTTGTCGAGGGACTCGCCCATGCGACCCTCGAAGTCATCGCCGAGCACCCCGCCCTCGACGACATCGGCCATGAGCTCGTCGTTCGTCTCGACGATGACCTCGGTCGCCTCGGGCCCGTACTCGGCGACCTCGCCGCCGTTCTCCTTGGCGCCCTTGACGCCGAGGTAGTTCGTGTCGACCGCGAGCGCGAGGCCCTCCTGCACGACCTGCTGGAGGGAGTCGAAGATGATCTGCTGGTACGGCAGCGGCAGCGACTGGTAGTTCATGCCGGCGGCGTAGGAGCCCCAGCCCTTCGGCATCCCCTCGTCGGTGGCGTAGCCGACGTGCGGCGCCACCTCGTGGAAGCCCGCCTGGACGGCGGCGTTGAACGGGGTGAAGCTGCAGTCGATGGTGTTGCGCTGGAGCGCCTCGTACGCCTCGACGTACTCGAGGGAGACGGGGGACGCCCCGAGCTTCTCGGCAAGGGTGGCGTGCGGGGCGGCCCCGATCCGCACCTGCCGGCCGTTGTAGTCCTGGAGGTCGGTGCCCGGTTCGGTGCACAGCGAGTAGTAGCCGTTGTTGGGCGTCGTCGGGAGCAGCGGGGTGAGGCCCTTGGACTCGAAGTCCTCGGTGATCTGATCGCTCTGCCACGCGAGGTCGGCGAGGACGGCGTTGGAGATCAGCTCGCCGACCATCGGCGACTGCGGGAGCGCGCCCGAGGCGGCGATGAGCCGGTCGTTGCCGGAGTACTCCGTGGGTTCGTACATCGGCTGGGTGTAGGAGATGTCGACGCGGCCGTCGGCCAATGCATCGTCGACCTCGGAGTAGCCGGCGATCGCCTGCCCCCAGACGACATCGAGGGTGATCTTGCCGCCCGAGCGCTCCTCGACCGCCTCGGCGAAGGCGATGTTCGACTTCGCGACGATCGACTCCGGCGATGCGGACGACGCCTGGAACACGAGCTCGACGGGGTCGAGGTCGGCGATCGCGGTGTCGACGTCCTCCTGCGAGGCGCCGAAGGCGTAGCCTTCTGCCTCGGATCCGCTCCCGCCGCCGTTCCCCGCCGAGCCGGCGCAGGCTCCGAGGACGAGCGACAGGGCCGCCGCGCTCGGGGCGAGTACGAGGGCACGGTTCTTCATGGTTCGCTTCATCGTCCACATCTCCTTCGATGCACGGCGCGGTGTCTTGATCTCGACCCGGTACTGACCGAGTGATCGTTAGGTATCACTTTACGTCAGTCGGGGAGAAGGTCAACCGGTGGCGGCGAATCCCGCTCGGGAGCAGACCGAGGCGGTGGGCTCGGGCGTGAATCGCCGACCGCTCCTCGACTACGGTTGCCGCATGAGGATCCTCGTGACCGGTTTCGAACCCTTCGGCGGTGACCAGGAGAACGCCAGCGAGCAGGTGGTGAAGCGCCTGCGGGAGCGCGCACTGTGCCCGGGCGTCGAGCTCGCGACGGCGATCCTGCCGTGCACCTGGGCCGGAGCGGGTCCCGCGCTCCTCGACGCGATCGCCGCCCACCGACCCGAGGTGATCCTCTCCCTCGGCGAGGCGGGTAGCCGCACCGCAGTCACACCGGAGCACCGTGCGCACAACCGGGGAGCCGGCCGCATCCCCGACAATGCGGGTGTCGTCCGCCCCGCCTCCCCGCTCGACGCGGGTCCCGAATGGCTCGAGACGCGCATCCATCCCGCTCCGCTGGCCGAGGCGATCCGGGCCGTCGGCGTCCCGGCTCAGGTCTCCGAGACCGCCGGGGCGTTCCTCTGCAACGCCGCTTTCCGCACGCTGCTGCGGGATACCGAGGTCCCAGGGACCTTTATCCACCTGCCCGCCGTGCGGAACCGGGGACGGGCCGGGGTGGGTGCGGAGACCGACGCGGGCGCAGCGGTGAAGGACTCGGGGCTCACCATCGACCAACTCGTCGATGGTGTCGAGGCCTCGATCCGGTGCGTGGCCGAGCAGCGGCGCGAGAGCGCATTGGACGACTGCTGACCGGTCGCGTGCGCCGTGTTTCGGGCACCTCGGCAGAGGAGCCGGGCACCTGGCACCGACACCAGTCGCCGACACTCGCCCCGATCGCTCACCATCCGGCCATCCTGGCCGCTCGAGAACCCGGCCGCTCAGCGAGTCGGGTCAGTGTGACCGCTCACTGCGTCGGGTCGAGCACGATCTTGCACACGCCCTCGGCTCGACTGTCCATGAGCGCATACCCCGTCGCGCATATTCGTGCGATGCGATGCGGCGCGCGGCGCGCAACTGTATCCAGAGCCCTTCACCAGGCAATCAGCTCCGTCCGGAGGAAGTCCAATACGGCCGCAAAGAACGGATCCGGTCACCCGGAATGTCATACGTCGATTCGCAACTCGGTCTCCCGGTCGAAGAAGTGGAGGCGTGACGGGTCGGTGCTGACACGGACGACATCACCCATTGCCGGCCGTGCATCCGACAGCAGCCGCGCGACGATCCGCTGTCCGTGACGTGAGTTCTCGCTCTGGCCGTGGATGAAGGCGTCGGCGCCGAGTTCCTCGATCAGCTCGATCCGCAGCGGCAGTCCACCTCCATCAACCTCCACAGCCAAGTGCTCGGGGCGGACGCCGATGATCACGTTCGCAGTGCCCGCCGACGCCGGCGCCGGCACTGCGCTCCCGCCGAGCAGCCGACCGAGGTCCTCCGGCGACAGGTCGAGCAGATTCATCGCGGGAGAGCCGATGAAGCCGGCGACGAAGGCATTCACCGGGCGTTCGTACAGCTCCCGGGGCGGGGCCACCTGATGCAGCCTCCCATCGCGCAGCACCGCGACTCGGTGGCCGAGCGTCATCGCTTCGGCCTGGTCATGGGTCACGTACACGGTCGTCGCCCCCAGGCGCTTCTGCAGAGCCGCGATCTGGGATCTCGTCTGCACGCGCAGAGTGGCATCCAGGTTCGACAGCGGCTCGTCCATGAGGAATGCCGTGGGCTCTCGCACGATCGCCCGCCCCATCGCCACCCGTTGACGCTGGCCGCCGGAGAGCTCCCGGGGCCGTCGGCGGAGGAGATCGCTCAGCTCGAGCAGTTCGGCCGCTTCGCTGACGCGGCGGCGGATCTCGTCCCTGGGCACCTTCGCCAGTTGCAGGGAGAAGCTCATGTTGTCCTCAACGGACTTGTGGGGATAGAGCGCGTAATTCTGGAACACCATCGCCAGGTCGCGATGTGCGGGCTCAACCCTGGTGACATCCTCTCCGTCGACCAGGACGGTGCCCGAGGTGGGGCGCTCGAGTCCAGCGAGGATGCGAAGCGCCGTTGATTTCCCGGATCCGGACGGCCCGACCAGTACGAGGAATTCACCCTCCTCGATGTCGAGGGTGAAACCATCGAGGGCCGGCTGCCTGTCCGCGGAATAGCGCAGGGTCACATCGTCGAAGAGAACAGAGCCCACCACATCCCCTTTCCCATGAGTCGAGTCGAAGCCGAGATTCCGAGTATCACCGCAGGTCGGATGAGATAGAACGTCGCGGCCGACACTCAACTTAAGCGGCGCGTGCCGGGCGATTCCAAATTTCATGTGCCTGCATGACGCGGCGTGACGCGGCGTGACGATTCTCATAACGACCATGGAGAAGCAGCCCCATAGTGAACCCGAAACCTGCCCGAGCGACCGAGAGATCTGGCTCTACGACGTCGCGGCACCGTGAGCACTTCCGCCTGCTCGAGGTGCTCATCCCCAGCGAGGAGGACGAGTGGCTGCATCCCTGCCTGTGCCCGAGTCGCTCGCCGGCGCCATCAGGCGCGCCGGTGAGAGCGCCCGTGGACGAGAGGTCGAGCGCGCCCTGCCCGTCGACGTGATCCGCTCGCTCGCGGACGAGGGGATCGGACGTCTGCGAATCCCTGCGGCCTTCGGAGGGTTCGGACTCGATTGGGTCCACACCACCGAAGTGCTGCTGGAGCTCGCTGCCCAGGACAGCAACATTCCGCAGGCGCTGCGCGGACATCTGGCGGTCCAGGAAGAAGTTCTCTGGCGGGGCGTCGATGGCGAGGCTGCCGCGAGCTGGCTGGAGCGCTTCCGGACGGGAGAGATCGCCGGAAATGCCTGGACGGAACCGGGTTCAGGCGGCTACAACCGCTCCGGCACGATCGTATCCCAGGGGCCGGAGGGGCCGGTGGTCAATGGCGTGAAGTACTACACGACCGGGTCGATCTTCGCCGATTGGCTCGACGTCACCGCGAGGGACGAGAACGGCAACGAGCTCGCAGTGCTGGTGCGAAGGAATCAGCCTGGAGTCCACATCGAGGATGACTGGACGGGCTTCGGTCAGCGGACCACCGGGTCCGGCACCGCCACCCTCACCGACGCGGAGGTCGCCGAGTACGAGGTGCGCCTGCTCGCGGACCGCTTCCCCTACCAGACTGCGCTGTACCAGCATGTCCTCCTCATCGTGCTCGCCGGCATCGCCGAGGCAGCCGCGCGAGATGTCGCCGAATCGCTGCTGACCAGGAGGCGGATCTACACACATGCCAACTCGACCTCACCCGCCTCCGACCCGCAGCTCCTGCAGGCGGTCGGTGAGGTGGACGCAACCGCAGCTCTGGCGCGGGCACAGGTGCTGGAGACCGCACGCGCGCTCGACGCCGCCTTCGCTGCACGCGGTGCTGATGAAGCAGCGCAGATCGCAGCGGCGAACGCCGCCGAACTGGCGACGGCGCGGGCACAGGTGGCCCTGCACAGGCCGGTGTTGGAAGCTGTGACGCGGATTTTCGACGCGCTCGGCGCATCCGGCGTCGACGGTGCGAAGGCGCTGGATCGTCACTGGCGCAACGCGCGCACTGTGACCAGCCACAACCCCTGGGTCTACAAAGCACGCATAGCCGGTGACCATCGCGTCAGCGGCACGGATCCTGTCCGCCTCTGGAGTGTGGGCGTACCTGAAGGAGCATCGAAATGACAGAGCACACTATCGCCCAGCGCTCGCACTGGAGCGGAGCGGCCTCTGCGGAGGAGATCGCCGCGTGGACCGCTGTCGCCGAGGACGTGGCGCACACCCTCGCTGCTGACGCTGTCGCCCGCGACCGTGCCAACCGGACCCCGCATTCGGAGGTTCACCTGCTCAAGGAGTCCGGGCTGGTGACCCTGCTGGAGCCCAAGGAGTTCGGCGGGGGAGGTGCCCACTGGGAGACGGCGTTCCTCGTCGTGCGGGTTCTCGCGCGCGCCGACGCCTCGATCGCCCAGGTCCTGGCCTACCACTACATCAACGCAGCCAACGTCGTCTTCAACATCGCGAACCCCGCCGACCGTGAGCGGTGGCACCGGGCGACGATCGAGGGCAGGTGGATCTGGGGCGATTCGGTCAACCCGACCGATCCCGATCTCGTCCTGGTCCCGGAGGCGAACGGATATCGCCTGACAGGGAAGAAGAGGTATTCGACGGGTTCGGCGGTCGGCGATGTTCTCCTCGTCAACGCCACCGTCTCCGAAGGGCCGAGAGCCGGGGAGGTCGGGGCCCTTGTCCTGGATCACGACCGGGACGGTGTGGAGTACGTGGACGACTGGGACTTCCTCGGCCAGCGGCTCTCGTCGTCGAACACCGTCATCTACCACGATGTGCGGGTTGAGGAATCCGACTTCCTCGGCTTCCTCGGGGAGGAGCCGTTCTCCACGCTCGTCACCCCGGGCATCCAGCTGGCTTTCGGCAACCTTTATCTGGGCATCGCGGAGGGAGCGCTGGAAACCGGGCGCAGTCTCACCAACAAGCGGCCCAACGCGTGGTTCCTGTCCTCGGCGGAGCAGTACCGGCACGACCCTTTCGTCCAGCGGCTCTACGGAGAGCTCAAGTCGCGCACAGCCGCGGTCTCCGCCCTGGCGGACAGGGTCAATCGACGATTCGACGAGGTCATCGGCCTGGGCCGGGAGGTGACCTCCGAGCAGCGTGGTGAACTGGCGATCGAGATCGCTGAACTCAAGGTCGTCTCCTCCGATGTCGCCACGGACCTGACGAACCGGATATTCGAGGCCACCGGCACCTCGAGCACCGCCTCGTCGATCGGGTTCGATCTCTTCTGGCGCAACATCCGCACGCACTCGCTGCACGACCCGGTCGACTACAAGAAGCTCGAGGTGGGCGCTCACTACCTCAACGGCGAGTTCCAGCCACTCTCGCTCTACACCTGACCACGAAGGAGCACATATGACGCAGACAGTCGACGTTTCCGCCTGGGGCACCGAGACCCACACCCCGTATGCAGCCGCCGACGATCGGTACTCCCGCTTCGGGTACCGTCGGGTCGGACGCAGCGGGCTGCTCCTGCCGCCCATCTCTCTGGGCCTGTGGTGGAACTTCGGTGACACGACCCCGTTCCAGACGCAGCGCGACATCATCCGGCACGCCTTCGACTCCGGGATCACGCACTTCGATCTCGCCAACAACTACGGGCCGCCCGCCGGCGCGGCGGAGGAGAACTTCGGACGCGTCCTGGCGAAGGATCTTAGACCCTACCGAGACGAGCTCAGCATCTCCTCGAAGGCCGGCTGGGACCAGTGGCGCGGGCCCTACGGGAATTTCGGCTCGCGCGGCTACCTGCTGTCCAGCCTGGACGAGTCGCTGCACCGCCTCGGACTCGATCACGTGGACATCTTCTACTCCCACCGGGTGGACCCGGAGACTCCGCTGGAGGAGACGATCGGCGCTCTCGACGCCGCTGTGCGCTCCGGAAAGGCGCGCTATGTCGGGATCTCCTCGTACTCGGCGGAGCGAACTGCCCAAGCCGCGGCTATCGCAGCCGAGCTCGGAACACCGCTGACCATCCACCAGCCGGCCTACTCGATGCTCAACCGCTGGGTCGAGGACGGGTTGCTCGACGTCCTCGAAGAGACGGGACTCGGGTCGATCGCCTTCACCCCTCTGGCGCAGGGGCTGCTCACGGACAAGTACCTGAAGGACCCCCATGCCGAGCCTGCCGGGGGGCGCACCTCGCTGCCCGCTCACCACCTCAGCGAGGACAATCTCGACCGCCTGCGCAGACTCGCTGAGGTCGCTCGGCGGCGTGGGCAGACTCTGGCCCAGCTCGCGATCGCCTGGCTGCTCCGCGACGGTGGAGTGACCTCCGTACTGCTGGGGGCCTCATCCACTGCGCAGCTCGACGAGAACCTCGGAGCGCTGTCCTCGACGTCCTTCAGCAGCGAGGAGCTCGCCGAGATCGACGAGATCACCCGGGGCGAGGCCGGCATCAACATCTGGTCGGTCTCCTCGGACCTGTGATCCCCACTACGCTACGGCAGGCCGCCGGCCCGCCGACCGCATTCCTGACCCCCTGGAGGTCCGACGTGTCCCGCTCCCCCCTCATTCTCTCCGCCTTTCTCATGAACACCACGAGCCACATCATCGGCGGCGCGTGGCGCCGTCCCGAGGCGCAGCAGCATCGGTTCAACGAGCTGCAGCACTGGGTGTCGCTCGTGCAGCGGCTCGAGAGCTCCGGATTCGATATCGCCTTCTTCGCTGATGTCGTCGGGCTCTACGGCGACCACGAGGGCGGATGGGCGTCTCATGTTCGCCGGGGGCTGCAGATCCCGGCGAACGACCCTCTCGTGCTCATCTCCGCGCTCGCGGCGGTGACCGATCGGATCGGACTGGCGCTCACTTCGTCAGTCATCCAGGCGCACCCCTTCGCCTTCGCCCGCCAGCTCTCCACCCTCGACCACCTCTCCGGAGGGCGCGTGGGCTGGAATGTGGTGACGAGCGCCTCGGAGAACGCCCACCGGAACTTCGGGAGCGACGGACTGGCCGAGCACGACGACCGCTACGACTGGGCGGAGGAGTACCTCGAGGTCTGCTACAAGCTCTGGGAGGGCTCGTGGGAGGACGGTGCGCTGGTGCAGGACAAGCACCTGGAGCACGACCGAGGACGCGGCCTGCACGGGGATCCGGACAAGGTGGCCAAGATCGAGCACACTGGCGCCCGCTACCGGGTCGAGGGCCCTCATCTCTCGGCGCCCTCGCCGCAGCGCACGCCGTTCCTGTTCCAGGCTGGGTCCTCGTCCCGCGGTCGGGACGTCGCTGCCCGACATGCCGAGGCCACCTTCTCCATGGCGCCGCGGCGCGACATCGCGGCTGCACATGCGAAGGACGTCAGGGAGCGTGCCGCACGGGCCGGGCGCCGGCCCGAGGACGTCAAGTTCATCCAGGGACTCTCCTTCGTGGTCGGTTCGACGGAAGCCGAGGCGAGGGCTCGGGCGGAGGACCTCGACAACTCGCTCGACATCCACGCCCTCATCGCGCACACCGCGGGCAGCCTGGGGGTCGACGTGGGTCACCTGCCGATCGACGCCCCGCTGGATGATCTCGAGCACACCGAGGGTGCCCAGGGACACCTCTCGGAGCTCAGAGCGATGGCACCCAACGGGCGCGTCACCCTGCGCGACCTCGCCCACTTCCGTGCCCATGCGACCAGGATCGTCGGCACGCCCGATCAGATCGCCGATGAGCTCGAAGCCTGGCAGGACGCGGGGATCGATGGGATCAATGTCATCAACTCGACGATCCCGGGCAGCTACGACGAGTTCATCGATCACGTCCTGCCCGTTCTGCGCAGCCGTGGACTCGCCCGCACCGCGGAGGAGGAGCAGACCCGCCGCCCGACGAGCCTGCGCGCGCGTGTGACGGGGGCCGACCGGCTTCCCGACTCCCATCCGGCGGCTGCCTACCGAGGCGCCTTCGGCCACCTCAGCGCGACTTCCACCGAAACCCCGAAGCAGCAGCTCCTCGCAGGCCGAGGACTCTGACGCACCCGACGAAAGGACATGCCCCATGAGCAGCACACGATCGGCCCCCGGCCGCCTGAAATTCCTCGCCGCCGGCGTCGTGGCCGCGCTGACGCTCTCCGCGTGCGGCAGCGCCAGCGCCGCCGAGGGTGATGCCTTCGCGGGCGAATACGAGGGCGAGGAGCTCAACCTCCTCCTCAATGCCTCCCACGAGGGCGCGGGTGCCTGGTTGGCCGAGAGCTTCGAGAAGGAGACCGGCGTGACGATCAACGTCACCACCGTCCCCTACGACGAGATCGCCTCGACGCTCACCCTCGATCAGCAGTCCGGAGCGAACGTCTACGATGTGTCGGCTCCGTGGTACGTCTCGCTCGGCGACCTTGCCGCTGACGGCAGCATCCAACCGCTCACGGAGTTCGTCGAGGGATCGCCGGACCTCGACGTCGACGACTTCATCCCGTCCATCTGGCAGCCGTATGCCCACGTCGGCGAGGAGATCTACGGGGTGCCCTTCGACGGGGACATCCACGCGCTCTTCTACAACACGGAGATCCTCGAGCGGAACGGCTTCGATGCGCCTCCTGCCACGTGGGACGAGTACGCCGAGCAGGTTCAGACCATCACGGAGAACGAGGGGGACGAGGGAGTCTACGGGGCTGCCGTCTTCGGCGAGCAGTCGCCGCTCATCCTCGGGGCGAGCTTCGCCAACCGCCTGGCCGGCTTCGGAGGCGAATTCCTCGACGATTCCGGTGCCCCCGCCATCAACTCGGCAGAAGCCGTGTCAGCCCTGGAGGCGTTGGAGGAGACCTGGGACGACGCTCTGCCCACCCCGGCGGAGACGGACTTCGGTGCCGGCAACTCGGCGTGGTTCGCCGGCAAGGTCGCCTTCATTGAGAACTGGACAGACCTGGGCGTGCGGTCGCAGGATCCCGAATCCGGCTCCGAGGTGGTCGACAAGTGGGGTGTGACGTACCTGCCCCGCGGAGCCGAGGGAGAGAAGCCGCGCGCCTCGCTCGTGGCGGGCTTCAGCTGGGTGGTGGCGGGCAATTCCGAGAAGACCGACCTCGCCCAGCAGTTCATCCAGTGGGCGGCATCCTCCGAGGTCAACTCCGAACTCCTCACGGCGCTGCCGCCCACCGGGATCGATCCGAATCGAGTCTCCTCTCTGGAGGACACGACCTATGGCGAAGAATTCCCCGAGCTCCAGGAGGTCAACAGGTCGACGCTCGACGGGGCATTGGCATGGCCCACAGGTGAGAACGCCACTGAGGCCGCACAGATCCTCACCGATGAGATCGCCGCTCACCTGTCGGGTCAGCGAGGCTCGGCCCAGGAGACCCTTGATGGTGTCCAGGCAGAGTGGGAGAGGCTCCTTGGCGACTGATCTTCACCCGCACACCGAGCCGCGGGTCACCGGCGTCCCATCGGAACCCGCTGGTGAGAGGTCGTCCAGGCCCTGCCGCCGAGTGCCCGCGCGCGTGCATCGAGCGATCTTCGTCAGCCCCAGCGTGCTCGTGCTGGTGGTACTGGCGGCGTATCCCCTGGTGTTCATCGCCTCGGCGGCCTTCACCGAGTCGAGCCTGGGCCGACCGTTCCAGGAGTTCGTCGGCACCGCGAACTTCGAGGCAGCCCTCGCCTCTGCGGATGTTCGCACCTCGCTCGCCCTTGGCACGGGTTATGCCATCGGGGTTGCTGTTGCGAGCACGGTGCTCGGGACATTGACCGCTATAGCGCTGTGGCGCTCGCTGTGGGCGGGAGCATTCGTGCGGACCGTGCTGCTGCTGCCGATGATCGTCCCGCCGGTGGTGGTCGGCATCCTCTTCAGCTTCATCTTCAGCCCTTCCGGTGGCCTCCTCCACACCCTTGTTCAGCACTTCACTCCGTGGTCGGGCACGTTCGCAGTTCTGTCCGATACGACGTGGGCGGTCTTCGGAGTGGCTCTGGCCGACGTCTGGGAGTGGACACCCCTCGTCGTGCTGCTGGTGTTCACCGCACTGCTCGGCCAGGACCCGCACGTGACCGAGGCGGCACGACTAGACGGCGCCACCGGCCTGCGCCTGTTCCGCCACATCACCCTGCCCGCGATCGCGGGCACGATCGCCGCCGCGTTCCTCATCCGCCTCATTCTCGCCTTCAAGGTCTTCGACTTGGTCTACGTCATGACCTCTGGCGGTCCGGGCTCCTCCACTCTGGTGCCCGCATACCTGATCTGGCGAACCGCGCTGCGCGGCTTCGACGTCGGCATGGCGGCCACCGTCACGCTGCTGCTGGCAGTCGTGGTCACCGTCGTCACGCTTCCCATCTTCCTGATCGTCAGGAGGCTTCGCGATGTCTGAGGCTGTGCAGGAAGCCGGGCTGAAGGGGGTTCTCTTCAGCCGGAGCCGCCGACGGCGCTCGGCAGGAGCAGCCCGCTGGCAGTCATGGGTCGGGGGCGGTTGGGTGATCCTCAGCGTCCTCGTCGTGCTCGTCCCGCTGCTCTACCTCGTGTCGATCTCTTTCATGACACAGGGGCAGATCGCCGCAGGCATCCTCGTTCCGACCGAACCCGCAGCGGGCAACTGGAAGAGAGCGTTGGATTCCGCAGTGCCGCGCGGCGTACTCAACTCGCTGCTCGCCAGCGTCTCGGGAGCGCTGCTGACGCTGGCGCTCGCTCTCCCCGGGGCCTGGGCGATGGCGCGGTTCAGAACCGGGGGAGTGC
Source organism: Brevibacterium pityocampae (assembly GCF_039541555.1). NCBI lineage: Bacteria > Bacillati > Actinomycetota > Actinomycetes > Micrococcales > Brevibacteriaceae > Brevibacterium > Brevibacterium pityocampae. The sequence continues at coordinate 65,171 of NZ_BAABGL010000011.1, forward strand.
TGCTGAGCGGGCTCATCCTCAGCCCGTGGCTGCTGCCGCCGATCGTGGCGATCATCCCGCTGCTCACCCTGCTGCGTGTTCTCGGGCTGACGAACAGCCTGCCCGGCTTGATTCTGGTGTATGCGCTGATGAATGTGCCGGTGGCCATCTGGCTGCTGGACGGGTTCATCCGGCGCCTTCCTGTCGAGATCGAGGAGGCCGGGCGGCTCGACGGCGCGGGGGAATGGCAGCTGCTGCTGCGGATCGTCACGCCGATGCTCGTGCCTGCGCTCATCGCCGTCGGGGTGATCGTGGCGATCCTCAACTACAACGAGCTCCTGTTCGCCACCTTCCTCACCCAGAGCGAGGACGTGCAGACGGTTCCGGTCCTGCTGGCAGGAATGCTCAGCGAGCGGGTGCAGGACTTCGGGCGGATCGCCGCCTCGTCGCTGTTGGCGGTTGTTCCGGTGTTCACCATCGCGGTACTGCTGCAGCGCTACCTGATCGAGGGCCTCACCTCCGGTGCGATGAAATGAGCCGCTCCAGAGTCGAACGATCCGCTTCAGAACTGTCGACTCGCGCGCGGAGGCGACGTTGTGGTTGAGGCGGAAGAGAGTCATGCACGCCTGCATCGAGTAGCACGCGACTGACGGCGAGGTGCTCGGCTTCGCTCTGACCTCACTGCCGATCGTCATCCCTCCAGGCAGGGCTATTCCCGGAAGGGTTCGAGTCATAGAATCTTCGGGTGCATTTCAACCAAGTACAACACGCGGTTGGCCGCCTACGCGGTGGTGGTTAACGACGCCAATGAGATCCTGCTGACCTGGTTCAACGGAGGAGCGGCGGGATTCCATCCGGGCTGGTCGCTGCCCGGGGTCGGTGTGGAGTTCGACGAGGACATCGAAAGTGCTGCCGTGCGCGAGGCCCACGAGGAGACGGGGTACCTCGTCGAGCTCGGCTCTCTGTTGGCGATGCATCACTTCACCGCGCCATTCAGCCGGCGCACCGGGCGCCCTTTCCGGGCGCAGCGCTTCATCTTCGACGCCACCATCGTCGGCGGGCACCTGGGCGCCATCGAGGAGGGCGGGACCATCGAGTTCGCGCGCTGGGTTGCCCGGCCCGATTTTCCGCTCCACGATGGCGTTGCTCACTCGAAGGAGCAGGGAGAGTCGCTCGCTCCTTCTTTTCCCCTCCAGCCAATGCGCAATCCCTGACGCCCAGGTGGCCGGCCCTGAGCGATCATTCGGTTTCGGCCTGCGAAGAAGGAAGCAGTCTTACGGCAAAGCTGCTGGAATCAACCAGGCTGGGACCCCACGACTTTGTGTCCAAGCAGGTATAGGCGGCCGGACCCTCGGACAGCGGGAGCCGGTGCGTGATGACGACCTCGGGATCGAGGCGGCCCGCCCGGGTGAGCTCGAGGAGCGTGGGCAGCTCGAACTGGACCGAGCACAGGCCGATGGCGAACTCGAGCTCCTTCACCTGGGCCCGCTCCATGTGGAAGGAGTACCGCTTGTTCTGATTGACGCCGACGACGCTCACCCGACCCGTGCGCCGCACGAGGCGCTGGGCCATTTCGATCGTCGCGTCGGCGCCGACCGCCTCGATCGCGGCGTGGGCACCCTGCCCGCCGGTCCACTCCCGGACCTGGGCGACCGGGTCCTCGGCGTCGACGACCCGAGCCCCCTGGACGGCGGCCATCCGGCGGCGCTCGGGAACGGGGTCGATGCCGAACACCTCCGCCGCACCCATGAGGCGCGCGTGCTGGACGGCCGTCTGGCCGATCGGGCCGAGGCCGATGACCGCCACCGATTCGCCGGGGGCGATGCGGGCGCGTCGCGCTCGGTACCAGGCGGTGGCGGTGGCATCGGTCATGACGACTGCGGCGTCGTCGGAGATCCCCTCGGGGATGATCACGGTGTTGCGGTCGGCGTCGGGGACGGCGACGAGCTCCGCCTGCGACCCCTGGAGGGCAGTGCTCAGGCCGTAGCACTTCTCGGTCGCACCGCTGCGCGAGGTGCACTGGCTGGTCCGGCCCTCATCGCACGCCTGGCAGCGCGTACATCCCACGGACGCGGGAATGAGGACGCGGTCGCCCACCGAACGGCGGTCGACAGCGGCGCCGACCTCGGTGATGACCCCGACGGCCTCGTGACCGACGCAGAAACCGAGGTCGTCGCTGAAGCCCTCGCCGTGGTAGATGTGCAGGTCGCTGCCGCAGATGCTCGCACGCGTAACCCGGACGACGGCCGCCCGTTCGTCGATGAGCTGCGGGTCGGGCACCTCGGAGTACCGGATGTCGCGCGGGCCGTGGAAGGTCAGAGCTTTCATGGGTGCGGGTTCTCCTCGGTGCGGCTGCTGTCGGGGTCCGGCGCACGCGGCGCGGGTGCTGGACCCGATGCGCCGGTGCTGAAAATGTTTCGAACGATTGTTTGGGACGTTGACAGGGGGAGGTCTCCGGGGCAAGGGAGCGCCGCAGTGCATCTCGGCCGGCCGGAGGCCCCGCGGCTTGATCCGCCCCCAGGGCCGAGTGCCGCGCGGAGCGCCGTAGCACGCGGCAGGCCCGTGTGCGACAATTCACGCGAACCGAACGCTTGATCGGCAGACTTGAGAGCAGTGCGACCGACGGTGCCCTGCCGTCCCGTCGGCCCAGGTCTGCCCGTGACGAACAGGACACCTGCCATGCCCTCCAACCCGCTCGATCGCTTCCGGCTCGACGACAGGGTCGTCGTCATCACCGGAGCCAGCTCCGGCCTCGGCGTCGGCTTCGCCCGTGCCACGGCTGCCGTCGGTGCGACGCTCGTCCTCGCCGCGCGTCGCGAGGACCGCCTCGAGGCCCTCGCCGAAGAGCTGCGTGCTGCGGAAACGTCCGTGCTCACCCGGCGCACGGACGTGTCGGTGCAGTCCGAGTGCGAGGCGCTGGCCGCCGCGGCCGTCGAGGAGTTCGGCCGGATCGACGTGCTCATCAACAATGCGGGGATGGGTCCGGCCGGTGTCGCCCTCCATGAGGACCCCGAGGTCTTCCGGAACGTCGTCGACGTCAATCTCAACGGAACCTACTGGATGGCCCGGGCGTGTGCGCCGCACATGCCGCGGGGGTCCGCGATCGTCAACCTGTCGAGCGTCCACGGGCACGCCTCCTCGCGCTATCCCCAGGCGCACTACGCGGCGAGCAAAGCCGGCGTCCTCGGGCTCACCCGCGATCTCGCGCAGCAGTGGTCGGGGCGCAAGGGTATCCGGGTCAATGCGCTGTGCCCGGGGTACTTCGCGAGCGAGATGACCGAGGCCGAGGGCGGCGACCTGCTCCAGGAGATGGTCGCCGACAATGCGATCCTCGGGCGGTTCGGCGAACAGGAGGAGCTCGACTCCGCGCTCCTCTTCCTCGCGAGCCCGGCCTCGTCCTATATGACCGGCGGCTCGCTCATCGTCGACGGCGGACTGAGCGCGACGGTGTAGGCGGGGCGGTGATGCGCCCGAGGCCGGTAGGGGAGGGGCGGGTCGCTCCGTCGCGCTCGATGTCCGTGCAGCCGGGTCGCGTATGCCTCCGTGGTAATATTTCCTAAGTTGAACGAACGATCACTAGGAGTCAATGATGACGATCCGTGGTGCGGCGCTCATCGCGGGTGCCTTTGAGCATCCGCTGCGCAAGATCCCCGACAGGTCCGTGGCGCAGGTCCACGCCGAGGTCGCGGTCGGCGCGCTCGCCGATGCCGGCCTGACCTTCGATGACGTCGACGGGTACTTCTGCGCCGGTGACGCGCCGGGCTTCGGTGCGCTGTCGATGGCGGACTACATGGGACTGAGCCTGAGCTACCTCGATTCGACCGAGACCGGCGGCTCGTCCTATCTGGCGCACGTCGGGCACGCCGCGGCCGCGATCGCCGCCGGCAAGTGCGAGATCGCGCTCGTGACGATGGCGGGCCTGCCCGTGTCCGCCCCGAGCCCGGGCGCCGTGACCCCGAGCGCTCCGGAGTACGCGTTCGAGAACGTGTTCGGCACGTCCACCCCGTCGATGTACGCGCTGGCCGCTCGCCGCCACATGCACGAGTTCGGGACGACGAGCGAGCAGCTCGCCGAGGTCAAGGTCGCCGCCTCGCTCCATGCCCAGCACAACCCGAATGCGCTCCTGCAGAAGGTCGTCACCGTCGAGGACGTCGTCAACTCCCCGCTCATCGCGGATCCGCTCCATCGCCTCGACTGCTGCGTCGTCACCGATGGCGGCGGGGCCGTCGTCGTCGTCAGCCCCGAGGTCGCCAAGCGCCTCGATCGCCATTCGGTGGCGGTACTCGGCCACGGCGAGGCGCCCAAGACCGCGAACCGCGGACGCATCGACCTCACGCACACCGGTGCGGTGTGGTCGGGGCCGCGCGCCTTCGCCGAGGCCGGGGTGACGCACGCCGAAATCGATTACGCCTCGATCTACGACTCCTTCACGATCACCGTGGTGGAGACCATCGAGGACCTCGGCTTCTGCCCCAAGGGGCAGGGCGGCGCCTTCGTCGCCTCGGGCGCGCTGCGAGCACCGGACGGCGGGCTGCCGTTCAACACCGACGGCGGCGGACTGTGCAACAACCACCCCGCCAACCGCGGCGGAATGACGAAGATCCTCGAGGCCGTGCGCCAGCTGCGCGGCGAGGCGCACCCGGCCGTGCAGGTGCCCGACTGCGAGATCGCGCTCGCCCACGGCACCGGAGGATCGCTGGGGACCCGGATGGGCAGCGCGACGCTCATCCTCGGACGGGAGGCATGATGAGCGAGACAGCGGACACCCACGGCGCTGAGGCGCAAATCGGCAGCGATCTGCCGGCCCCCACTCCACCGATCTCTGCAGAGACGCGTGCGTTCTGGGAGGCGACGACTCGAGGCGAGCTCCAGGTGACCCGCTGCCGGACGTGTGAGGAGTACACCTGGTACCCGCGCGGCTTCTGCCCGCACTGCGGAGGGCTCGAAGTCGAATGGGCCCGGGTCTCCGGCAAGGGCGAGGTCTACAGCTGGAGCGTCGTGCGCCGTGGCGGCCTGGGCGACTACCGGGGCGCGGAGCCCTACGTGCTCGCCTACGTCGAGCTCGCCGAGGGCGTGCGGATGATGACGAACATCGTCGACGTCGACGAGAGCGCGCTCGCGATCGGCCTGCCGGTCGAGGTGGTGTTCCACTCGACCGAGGGCGAGGCGGCGTTGCCCCGCTTCGCGCCCGTGCAGGGGTGAGGGTTCTCTCCTCAGAACCCCTGCCGACCGACCTCGTGCGAGGCCTCAGCCGGTCTGCCCGGGCGAACCCTTCTGCAGTTCGGCTCCCATCGCCCCGATGACGGCCTGGAGCCCCTTGAGCGGGCGGACCATGACGGTGAAGTCGGTGATCTTCCCCTCGACGTCCCATTCGATGATGTCGACGCCGCTGACGTCGAGGCCGTCGACGGTGGCGCTGAACTGGAGCACCGCGGAGTTCGCGTCGTACCACTCGTGGTCGTAGGTGAGCGTGGGCCGGAGCACCTGGGTCGCCGCCCACAGGTAGGCGAAGGTCTTCTCCGCACCCTCCTGCGGGGTGTGGACGGCAGGGGAGCGGAAAGTCACCTCGGGGGAGAGGAGCGCGCGGAGCTTCTCCGGCTCGGGCGAGCGGACGAGATCGTGCCAGGCCTGGATGGGGGCGGGTGCTGCAGCGGTCATGTGCGGGTTCTCCTCGTGGTCGTCGACTCTGACGGTCTGTACGAGTGTATTGCGTGCGCGTGATACTTGCTGAGACGCCGAAAGAGTGATCCGAGCTGCAGGGACGATGCTCCGCTTCTCACCAGTAGGCGGTGATGGATCGCCCACCTGCACAGACCGTGCCCGTAGACTCGGGTCGCATGAACGCAGAGCACCGGTACACCGATGACGGCCGATACATCGTCGTCAACGGCCGCCGGTGGCGGGCCACGGATCCGGAGATTCCACCGGACATCAAGAGCGAACTCGTCGGCGAACTGATGCGGGCCCGGCGGCAGATCAAGACTGCCGGTGATTCCGCGCGTCCCCGGGTGCACGAAGCGAAGATCGCCCTGGGTGAGCGCGGCGAACCGTGGTGGGAGCCGACCGATGAGGGTCGGCGGCGTCGGGCAGAAGCTGTCATAAACGCTCTTCTGCGGGTTCGCGACGGAGGTCCCGTATGCGCGTCCGAGGTGGCGCAGACCGTCGGCGGTGCGGGATGGAAGAGCTGCGAATCTCTCGTCGAGGCCGTGATCCGCGATCGGCAGCACACTCAGGCATGGGTTCCGTGCCCGAGCAGTGACGAGATGCGTGTGCGAAGTCCATCGGGTGACGGTGATGGGTGACCGACTGCCCTCACCCCGCTCGACGCGAGCACTCGGTCACTGCGGCAGGTTCGCATTCTCCGCGTAGTTCAATCGAACGCGACTGCGATGACGATGGATGTCTGATGGGCGCTTGAGAAATGTGATTCCGCTCGGTATCGGGCTCAACTGGGAGAGAAATCGAGTTGATCTGACCGAACAGCACGACCCGTGTCTGAGGTCCATTGCATACTGTGACGAGTGGTACGCAATACGTACTGTCATCGTTCTCTGAGGTAGGTATACGTGTCGGCAGAACCCATCGACAAGACTGTTGAGCTCGCGGCGGAGCAGAAATATTTCGATCGTGCGATGCGCAGGCACGTCGACGCGCAGCACCAGATCAAGAAGTCTCAGGCCGGTGCCGGAGGCAGTGCTGCGGACATCAGGGCCCTGAGCAGGGCTCTCAAATCTGGGGACACACTCGGACCGAATGACCCGGTGGCGATCGGACGAGTCGATACGCAGGATGAGCGGAAGATATATGTCGGGAAATCGGCAATCCTCGACGAGAACCGCGACCTGCTCGTAGCGAGCTGGAAATCCAAGGCGGGGAACTGGTTCTACTCCGCAACACCGGAGAACCCGGGCGGGGTGAACCGAAAGCGCACATTCCGGACGGACCGAAACACAGTCAAGGACTTCTCCGATCTGGTCTTCGCGCAGCTGGAGAACGAGATCGCTGCCCTTGAGCGCGGAGAAGTTCGGCTCGATGATGAGCTTCTCGAAAGCCTGGAAGCCGGCCGCACCGATTCAATGGGCGACATCGTTCGCACCATTCAGGCTGCTCAGTACGACGTCATCGCTCATACACCGAAATCACTGCTCATCATTCAGGGCGGTCCGGGCACCGGTAAGACTGCAGTGGCGCTGCACCGAGTGTCCTGGCTTCTCTTCAATCAGCAAGGCCTCCGACCGGAGGACGTGCTGGTTGTGGGGCCCAGCACCACACTCGTCAAGTACATCCAGGACGTTGTGCCGTCCTTGGGTGACGATGGGGTCCGGCATGCAGCGCTCGAAGATCTTGTGCGCGACTTGGTCGTCCCAAGGCACACGGAGCAGCCGGCGAGGGCTGCGCTCAAGGGTGATGCTCGAATGCAGCACGTGCTTGCGGAGGGGCTTCGCTTGCGAGTGCGAACTGGCGGCGAATCTCTCAAGGTCAAGCGTTCGAACACCGCGGGTTCGATTCAGATCTCCAGCATGACTGTGCGCAATCTGATCAGGCCGCTGTCCTATCTGCCATACGGGGAAGGCCGACACCGGTTCATCGAAGCTCTGCGCGGGGAATGCCTGCGGTCGCTCGGAACTCGAGCTGACGTGAGCTTCGAGCGAGAGTTCGACACCAGCTCCTTCAACCAGCAGGTCGATCGAGTATGGCCCAGCCTGTCACCGCTCCAGTTCCTCCGGGAGCTGTTCGGATCTCGCAATCGCACCAGTGCAGCTGGGGGCCATGAGCTGACATCTGAAGAACTGAACCTGCTGTATCGACGCCCTCAGCGGTACATCTCCGATGAGCCGTGGTCGATCGAGGACGCATTCCTCCTGCATGAGGTCGAAGCCCTGATGGACCCGGGCAATCAGCTGAGATTCGATCACATCGTCGTGGACGAGGCGCAGGATCTCAGCGGCATGCAGCTGCAGGCGCTCGCCCGTCGATCGCGGACCGGAGCGATGACGCTTGTCGGTGATATCGCGCAGTCCACCGGACCATTCGCCAGGAACTCCTGGAATGAGATCATCGACGCTTTGGAGAAGAAGGGTGTGCCAGCGAGTCGGCGGACGCTCAAACACGTCTACCGCGTGCCGAACGAGATCTTCCGGATCGCCGTTGCATTGCAGAGCGAGATCGCTCCAGACCTGGATGCGGCAGAATCAGTTCGATCGTCCGGTTCCGAGCCACGAGTATTGAGTGCCTGGAGCGGCGATGTATCCCGAGTCGTGCTCGAATGCGCGCGTGAGCACTCAGCGGACGGGCTCATGGTCGGGGTCATCGCGGCTGCTCCCATGCTCGCGGAGATCGCCGCTCGAATGGACAGCGAAGGTGTGCGGTACTCGATGGCCGACACCGGAACGCTGGGCAAGAACATCAATCTCATCCGGCCCGAGACCGCAAAGGGACTCGAGTTCGACGCCGTGGTGATCGCGGATCCGAAGGGCATCTACCACCTGGATTCCGGAGCCCGGCTCCTGTACATCGCACTGACGCGATCGACAGCCCGGCTGGACATGATCCTTGCAGGTGAGAACGTTCCGGCGCTGTTGCGACCGGTGCTCCCGTCGTTAGAGGTGGTTTCCGCCCCGCCGCCGTTCGATGTTGATGACAGGTTCGACCAGGAAAATTCCAACTCGGATGAGGTCGATGAACTGCTGCCACTGGCCCATGGCGTCGTCGTCGGTGCGAAGGGATCACCGCCCTTGGATTCCGCCCCGCTGCGTCATTTGTCGGATACGTCGGCATACGAATCTCCGGCATCTCCCAAACAGACCGCTGCAGTGTCTATCGCTGATCGCTTGATCGATGTCATGGCCGACACTGTGGTCGCCGAGTTGCGTGCAGTCATTGCACCCGGTGAGGTGATCAGGGTTGCTCGCCGAATCGTCGAGCTGCTCGACGATGAGGAGCCTCACCCCGCCCGCAGCACGAAGAACACGTACGAGTAGTACTCGCCGAACCGGTCGTACATCGCGGCCTCGTCGAGACCGGAGTCGAGGAACGCGTCGATCTCCGGATCGCGGCCGTGCGCTTCGCTGAATGCCTCGGACCGCTCCCGGATGGGCGTGTAGTAACCATCCGTCCACGCCTCGGGCGGCAGGACGAAGTGTTCGATGCACGTGTACCCAGCCCGGGCGGCTTCCGCGAGCTTCTCCTCCACCGTCCCGATGCCCGGATAGCCCTCGGCCCAGTACTCCTCGATCTCCGGCGGCCGGTCATCCGTGAGCCAGCACAGCTCCGACACCACGAGCGCACCCCCGGGAGCGAGGAACCGCTTCCAGTAGCGCAGGCCCGCCTCGAACCCCACGGTGTACGCGCTGCCCTCCGACCACAGCAGATCATAGTGCTCCGGCGGCAGGTCGAGGTCGATCATCGACGCCTCGAGCGTGGCGATCCGGTCCGCGACCCCGGCCGCCCGGGCGCGCGCCTCGAGCTCCTCGAGGAACTCCGGCAGGATGTCCACGGCCGTGATCGTCGCCCCGGTCTCCTGCGCCAGGACGAGTGACTGCGCACCCGTCCCGCACCCCAGATCGAGCACCCGCCGGACCATGTCGACCCCCGGTACCAGGGAGAGCGCTCGCCGCGTGCTGTCGTCGCTGCCCGGCGCCTGCCGGGCGGCGTTGCGGTGGAACTCGATCATGTAGTCGGGGATGCTCATGCGGCCCATCGTTCCACGCATCGCTGACACGGGGATGCGTGTATGCCCGGGATTCGACACAATCCCAGGCCACCGTGCACAGCACCAGCTCCGTGATGCAGCTCCGGCCCCGTCCGCAGCAGAGGTGCAGCAGAGGACGGGGCCGGAGCCGGCGGATCGGCAGACGCGCCGCTGCCGGGACCCGGCGGGCACCTCGGCCGAGGCGCCCGCCAGGCGTCATGATCAGTTGCCGATGGGCGGGGGAGCGACGTCGCGAAGCGCCTCCCCGGTGTGGATGACCGGTGCCTCGGCGTCCGTGTCACCCTTCTCAGCGGCCGCCCTCTGCGCCTCGAGCTTCTTCTGCGAGGGCACGGTGAGGATGATCGACGCGAGGGCAATCACCACCATGAACACGTTGAACAGCAGGCCGATCGCTCCGCCGAACCGGAGCGCGATGGTGTCCTGCCGGCCGATGAACAGGCCCCACGACTGAACGAACTCCGGACTCACCGCCTGGCCGGCGACGCAGAGCGCGGCGAACACCGCGACACCGATCGCGCTGCCGAGCGAGGAGGCCATCGTGTAGATGCCGGCCGCCAAGCCGACCTGTGCCTCGGGCACGTTCGACAGCGCGGCATCCGTCGACGGGGTGGCGTAGAAGCCCAGGCCGATGCCGAACAGGGTGAACCCGATGACCGCGAGCACGATGTACTGCTCGATGAGGAGGAACGTCGCCGAGCACAGGAGCACGCCGACGCCGGTGATCATCGCGTCCCGCACCAGCCGCGGCCCCCGGTCTCACCCCTCCGCGTCGAGGAACTCCGCACTCGCCACACTCGGGCCGGGCGGTCCGAAGGTCTCGATGAGGACGTCGGCGTCCCGGTACGAGGCGTGTCGCACCCAGCCCGGCTGTGCGGCGAGTGCGGTGTGGATCGCCTCGGCGTCCCGGTAGGCGCCGGGGATCGGATGACGCCAGTGCACGGCGACCAGCACCCCGCCCTCCTCGAGCGATTCCGCAGCGCGCGCGAGCGCATGCTCGAACTCCGCGTCGGCGAGGTAGTAGGCGAGCTCGCTGAGCACGATGAGGTCGAACCGGCCCTCCGGCCAGTCGTCGATTCCCGCGACCCGGAGGTCGACGTGGTCGGCGGGCACCCGACGGCGCGCCGACTCGATGGCCTGCGGGATGATGTCGGTGCCGATGAGCTGCTCGCACCTCTGCGCCAGCTGCGCGGTGAGGACGCCGATCGAGCATCCGGGCTCATAGGTGCGGCGGAACGTGCGCCGGGGCAGGATCGCGAGGGTGAGGGCGTACTTGCGCTCCTCGTACCACCGGTCGGCGAGGTTCCACGGGTCCTCGCCGTGCGCATAGAGGGCCGCGAATCCGCCGCCCGGATGCGGGAATACGATCTGGCGGCGGCGCAGCATCCGCTCCCGCACCTGCGGCGGCAGCACGACCGCGGTCTCCGGATCGTCGCCGGTCCGATCGACCGGCACCCCGTGCTCGAGGCTGATCTGCGATCGGAACGCTGCCACCGCCCGCTCGCGCGCGGTGAACAGCTCGTCGTCGACATCGATGGCGCGGGCGGCGTCCCACTCCACCTCGAGGTGCGCGCCCGGCAGTGAGTGCTGCCACAGCCACACCGGGAACTCCACGACACGGACGCTCGGGAACCGGGCGGCGGCACGGCGGGCGGCCCGGCCGCTCGCATCGTGATCGGGGTGCCCGTCCACACACAGCGGGGCCGCGAGCCATGTGCCCGCCGGCTGCTGTTCGAGGACCGCGGCGATACCGTCGACCGCCTGGTCCTCGCCGCCGGCGACATGACCATCGGGCAGGCCGAGGCGGATGCGGCGGATCCCGGCGCCGCTTCCACCTGCGGGTGCCAGCCTGTCGAACTCGGCAAGTGCCGCCTCGGATTCCCGGGTGCGGATCCGCGCGAGCTCCTCGGGGTCGATGGCTGCCGCCGGGTGGGAACCCTCTCCATCCGTCACGGCGACCACGGTCACCGGAACGCCCGCACGCACCGCCGCGCCGAGCAGCGCGCCAGCGCCGACGACCTCGTCGTCCGGGTGCGGGGCCACGACGACGAGCGCGGGCATGTCCACCGGCGCCCACCGGCCGTGCCGATCCCGCTCTCCCGCCCAGTGGGGAACTCCGGCCTCGAACGCGGCGAGGTCACCCGCCGAGGTGGTGGGCGCGTCCCGGCCGGAGAACGCGGTGGGGTGATCCGCCTCAGTCATCAGTGCCGCGCAGCGGGGTCGAATCGAAGCCGATGAGCGTGTCCCAGTGAGCTGCTGCGACGACGTCCACGTCGGCAGTCCCAGGCCCGTTCCCAGGCCCGGTTCCGGTGCTCGTACCGGCGGCGCCTGCCCGCTCGGCGTGGGCGCGCACCTCGGCGGCGATCGTCGCCTCGTCCGCCTCGGCATGGGTCTGCCGGATGTAGACGCCGAGGTCTGCCACCCGCTGGGCGTGCTCCCCGTCCGAACACAGTGGTCCGGCCCCGAGCGCCCGGCCGACCCGGTCGATGACGCCGGCTGCCATCCGGTCGATCCGCGTGCGCACGGTGAGCGCGCGGGCCATGAGCAGGCCGCGTTCGTCGTCCGGGTCCGCGTCGACGAACGCGGCCGTGTGCTCGAGGAGGCTCCAGCCGGCGGCGAGCTCGGCGGCGACCGCACCGGCATGGGCCCGGACGAGCGGAGATGCGTTCGCCCGCGCCGCCCGCTCGAACAGCGGCGCGGCCACGGCACGTGCACCGCCGAACCAGCAGGCGGCGACTCCCACCCCGCCGTGCCAGAACCCCGGCCGCTCGAGGTAGTCGGCGTGGCCGCCGAGGCGCCGGGCGGGCACGTCGTCGAACTCGACCCAGCCGGAATCGCTCGCGGCCATCCCGACCGCAGGCCAGGTGCCCGGCACCGCCCGGACCCCCGTCTGCCAGAGATCGACTGCGAAGAGGGCGACCTCCGCGGGCGAATCCGGGGTGCGTTCCCGGGTGGTGGCGGTGACGAGCGCATGGGTGCACAGCGAGGCGCCCGAGCACCACGGTTTGGTGCCGTGGAGGACCCAGCCGCTGGGTTGTCCTGAGCTCTCCGACGCGGTGAGGAGCGGCCGGGGCGGTTCGGCCGCCCACACGCCCCAGTGCGAGTCCGCGGTGACGAGCCCGGAAGCACCCAGATCCGTGGTGATCGCGATCGCGTCGGCATGGGCCTCGATGAGACGGCCGGTCACGATGTCCTCTGCGGTGAGCCGCGCGAGGTGCTCCCAGCGGCGAATCGTCCCGCCGCGCCCGGGCAGCGGCAGGGTGAGGGTGCGGAGCCGGGTCGCGAGTTCCCCGCGGGCAGTCGAATCGGTCGGGTGAGCGGTCATGGAACCATCGCCTTGAGGTCGTCGGAGAAGCCGCCGGGGGAGCGGCCGTGGGTGCGGCGCGAGGTCGCGACCGGGATGTCGAGCGCCCAGGCCACGGACAGGCCGGAGGCCGCAGCGCGCTGGACGAGGTCGACGTCCTCGTGGAGTGCGAGGGCGCTGAAGCCACCGAGTGCGCGGTACGCCTGCGCGGTGAAGCCGAGGTTGGCGCCGTGGATGTGATGGTGCCGGCCGGCCTCGATCTTGAGGGAGTAGGCGCTCGTCCACCGCTCGTGGAGGGGGTCGATCGCCGGGCCGGGTTCGAGGACCACGGTGCCGGCGACGAGGTCGGCGCCGGAAGCGCGATAGGCGAGGTGGCGGGAGAACCACGTGGACGGGACGGTGCTGTCCGCGTCGGTGGTCGCGAGCCACAGCGCGCTGCCCGCGGAGTCCGTGGGATCGCCGACAGCGCTCGCGGGACCGAGGAGGTGCTCGAACCCGGCTCGGCGGGCCGCACCGACGTTCCGTGCGTCGATCTCGACGACCTCGGCCCCGGATCGGTGGGCGATCACGGCAGTGGAGTCGGTGCAGGCGTCTGCGACGACGATGACGCGCGGCGCGATCCGTGCGGTCGCGGCGGCGGTGCGGAGGGAAGCGAGGGTGCGACCGATGAGCTCCGCCTCGTCGTGCGCCGGCACGACCACGCAGCACTCGACGCTTGCAGCTGACACCGGTGCCTCCCCTGACGAGTGCGCCGTCAGGCGCACGCTCGTGGCACAAGGAGCCTTGTGCCCGGGAGCCATCTTAGCCGCCGTGCCCGAGAAGAAGGCTCAGATCCGACCTCTCGGTCAGCTCCAGTGCGCGGCCGACCGGCTGCGCACACTGTCGCGGAACTGCGCAGTCGACTTCTCAAGCAGCTCCCCGGTGCCCCAGTCGAGGATCACGGCGTATTGCCGGACGACATCGTGCACAGTGAGGTCGCCCGACCTGAACCGCGCTGCGACCTCAGCGGGGTCCGCATCGAGCCGGTCACCCCGCTCGCTCCGGATCCGCGCACGCAGATCGGTGGTCGCGTGGTGGTCGATCTCGAACTCGTCGAGCTCGGCATCGATCTCCCGGATCACCACCCCGTAGTCGATTGCGGCGCGATCGATCGAGACGTACTCGTCGATGACGTCCTCGAGCACCTCCTCTGCAGGGCGTTCGAGAGGATCGCCGAATCCTCCGCCGCCCGCGGAGGGCCGCTCGAAGACGTCCCCTGGGGCGAGCGCCACACTGGAGAATGTCGCTCCGAGGTATTTCGCGTCAGCGGTGCCGGGGTTGAGCCAGACTCCGTGGGGGACGGAGGGCAATCCGCCTTCGATGCCCCAGGTCACCGACCGTCCACGGTCGCAGCAGTAGCTCATGACCGTGCCGCTCGCATCCGTGAGAATGCCGCCCTTCTCGATCCCGCAGCCGCCCCGGAACCGTCCCGGCCCTCCGGAGTCGGTGCTGATGGCGTGCTTGGTGGTGATAACCGGACTCAAGCGCTCCTGGCCCTCGAGCGGTTGGACTGCCAGTCCGGTGCCGAACACGGGTGCGGTCGCGGAGGACCCGTCCTTGGTGGAGCGTCCGCCCCACCCGCCGGCCATCCAGTCGTACCACATGAAATACGGGTTGCCGGCGACCCGGCTGTCGTGGCCCCCGACGAGCAGGTACTCCAGATTGAACGCGCAGGCCATGGCGCGTTCCGGCATGATTCGACTCCACAGCTCGAACACCGCATTCATGACCTTCTCGTACGGTCCCGAGCAGAACCCGGTCACCGCGTGCGGCCATCCGGCGTTGACGACGGTCCCCTCCTCCCCGATGTCGGCGGTCACCGCCTGATAGAACCCGGAGTTGAGCGGCACCTCGGGGAAGAAGGTCTTCGTGCCGGCGTAGACCGCCGAGAAGGTCGTCCCGTAGCCAGAATTGAGGAAGGTCGAGACCGCTGGAGCAGAACCGGTGAGATCGTAGTGGATGCCGTTGCCGTCCAAGGTGAGTTTGACCCGGATCGGCACCAGCCCTTCGCCCTTCGCCGGGTCGGCGTCGATGTAGTCGACGGTCTCCCACTCGCCCCGGGGCAGATTCTTGAGGCTGGCGAGGACCGTGCGGCAGACGTAGTCCTGGGTCTCCTGCATCGCGTCGAGGACCGTCTGCTTCGAGTACTTGTCGACCAGACGGAGGACCTCGCGCTCACAGACCGCTGTCGCCTCCGACTGGGCGTGGAGGTCGCCCATCGCTTGGTCAGGCGCCCGGGTGTTGGAGACCAGGAGCTGTGCGACGTCGTGGAGGAACTCCCCGCTGCGCCAGATCCGGACCGGCGTGATGCGCAGCCCTTCACCGAAGTGCTCGCTCGCCGAGACGTCGAACGAACCGGGAACACTGCCTCCGATATCGGCCCAGTGACCCTTGTTCTGGGCGAATCCGATGATCTCGTCCTCGGCGAAGATCGGACGGATGAAGCTCACGTCGTTGAAGTGCGTTCCGCCGCGGTAGGGGTCGTTGATCGCGAACACGTCCCCGGGATTGATGTCGTCGCCGAACTCCTCCATCACGGCTTTGCACTGGAAGTGGAGGGTGCCGACGTGGACGGCGATGTCGGCGCTGCCCTGCATCACCGTGTTCCCCTCGCGATCGCACAGGGCCGAGGAGAAGTCGCGGGAGTAGATGACGAACGAATAGCACGTGCGAAGGATCTGCTCGCTCATGAGATCGACGCTCGTCGCGAAAGCATTCTTGAGGACTTCGAAGGTCACCGGATCCAATGCCCGGTGCGATGCGGTCGAGGAGTCGGCCCGCTGTGCCGTGTCCATGGTGGTCATCGCGCACTCTCGCTTTCATCGTGATCGGTTTCCGGCTCGGACGCGGTGTCCCGGTCGGTGAGGACGATGCGGATATTCATCCATTCGTCGATCTCTGCACGGGCATTCGGCGGCACCACTGTCGTCGAGTCGAGTTGGCTGATGATCGCGGGCCCGGTGAACTCCGTCCCGGCGGCCAGTCCCGCGCGCTCGTGGACCGGGGTTGGGATCCATCGGCCCTCGAAGTACACGTCTCGGACCTCGACCGGCTCGCCCGGGCTCTGCGGTGCGGTGTTCTCGGGCCGGAAGCTGGGCTTGGGGGTCTTCCCCAGGGCCTTGAGGTGGATCTGGTAGATCTCGACCGGGGTGTCGTCCTGACGGAACGCGTACTGCTTCTCGTGCTCCTCGTGGAAAGTCTGCACAGCCGCCTGCAGCGCATCGGGATCGGAACCGATCGGGACCTGGAGGGAGCGCCACTGGCCCTGGTACCGCATGGAGATCCCGCGTTCCAGCACGGCCTGGTCGTCGCTCACCCCTTCATGGCGCAGGCGTTCCGCGCCCTCGGACTCGAGGGCCCGGAACTGCTCGGCGAGGTCTTCGGCGTCGACCTCGGATGCACTGGCGGTGAACATCTGCGACAGGTCGTGCTGGATGTCCACGAGGAGGCAGCCCAGTGCCGAGGTGACACCCGGGCTGGGTGGCACGATGACGACCGGGATGCTGAGCTCGCGCGCGACCTCGGCGCCGTGGAGCGCGCCGGCGCCGCCGAACGCGATGAGCGCGAAGTCCCGCGGGTCGAGCCCGCGGCGGATCGAGACCAGCCGGACCGCATCGGCCATGTTGGCGTTCGCGACCTTGAGGATCGAGTCCGCCGCCTCGTCGACCTCGAGTCCGAGCGGCTCGGCGATCGTGCTGCGGATAGCCTGCTCTGCACGCCGACGGTCGAGGGTCATCTCGCCGTCGGCCAGATCGGTGCCGAGACGGTTGAGCCAGAGGTTCGCATCGGTGTTCGTCGGTTCCTCGCCGCCTCGGTCGTAGCAGGCAGGACCGGGTGCGGCACCTGCGGACTGGGGGCCGTTGCGGAGCGAGCCGGCGATGTCGATGTGCGCGAGGGAGCCGCCGCCGGCACCGATGGTGAGCACCTCGATGCTGGGGAAGACGATGGGGTGGCCGTACTCGACCTCCCATTCGTTGGTCACGCGCAGTTCGCCCTCACTGATGAGGGAGATGTCTGTCGAGGTGCCGCCCATATCGAGGCCCACCGCGTTGACATACCCGCACTGCTCCGCGATGTGCTTCGCGGCGATCGCCCCGGCGGCGATGCCCGATGCCGCCAGCCTGACGGGGAACTTCTTGACCATGGTCGAGGTCATGGAACCGCCGCCGGAGTGCAGGAGCAGCAGTTCTCCGGCGTAGCCGCCAGCGGTGAGCTTCTCGTCGAGCTGCTCGACGTATCCGGACACCAGCGGGCCGAGGACGGCGTTGGCGACGGTGGTGTTGAAGCGGTTGTGCTCGAATATCTCCGGCAGGATCTCCGCCGAGGTCGAGACGTTCGCATCGGGGAGGTGCTCGGTGAGGATCGCGCGCATCCGCTCCTCGTTCTCGGCGTTGGCGTAGGAGTTGAGGAAACACACTGCAACGGTGTCGACTCCCCGCTTCTTGAGCAGTGCCGCCAGTTGCCGCGCCTCGTCCTCGTCGAGGGGTTCGACGACGTTGCCGGTGTAGTCGATCCGCTCGGACACCTCGAACCGGTCGCGGCGCCGGATGTACGGTCCGCTGACATCTCGGTATGCATCCCACAGGTCGTCCTTCGTGCCGTCGCGGATCTCCAGGACGTCGCGGAAGCCCTTCGTGGTCACCATGGCGGCCTTGGGGAATTTCCTAGTGATGAGCGCGTTCGTCGCGACGGTGGTCCCGTGCGAGAAGAGCTCGACCTCGGAGAGGTCGATCCGGGCGCGTGCGACGCCGTTGAGGACTGCCTCCATCGGGTTGTCCGGGGTCGAGGGGACTTTTGTCACTCTCATGATCTGGGATTCTTCATCGAAGATGCAGACGTCCGTGAACGTTCCGCCGACATCGACTGCGACTCTGAGGTCTGCCACATCCACTCCTTCATTCGTGATGTGGTTCATATCCTGGGTGTGCGGAGTTGCCTCGTCAATGGATCAACTCAAGGATCCGACGGGTATCCTTGGGGAATCCACAAAGCAGGGAGTCTGAGGTGGAACGATCCCGGGAATGGGTGCTCGACCAACTTCTCATTGCGATGGCGCAAGAGGACCCGCTTGAATCTCTCGTGCGTCGCGCAGCGCGGGTCTGCAATGGTTCGGCACTCGTGATCAATGAGCACGGTGAGATCGTGCGAAGCGTCGGCGCTGCTCCGGGACAGCTGGTGTCCCGCTGGGTTCTCGACCCCCGGACCGGGCGGAAGTCCCTTGCGGACCGTGAGGTCGTCGGCGACGGTGGATCCGGCATCGCCGGGACCGTCGGCAAGTGGCAGGTCCATGCGCACCGGGTGTCGATTCGCCGAAGGACGTACGCGATCGTCGTCGCCGTGCTCCCGGGGAACCCGCGCTCCGAGATGCCGGCGCTCGTGCTCGATTGCGTGGCGAAGCTCCTTCGCTCTTTCGAGAGCCTGGAGACGTTCGCGATCACCACGCGACGCGAGGAATCGGCTCAGGTCCTCAAGGAGCTCATCGTCGGGGTGAGCCCCGGCCGTGAGGGGTCGATGTGGAATCGGCTCGCCGAGTTCGGCTTCGCGGCGTATCAACCGCTGCGCATCGCCCGGGCTTCCATCGTGACGGGGGTCGGAGATGCGCCCAGCCCGAGTTCACCGCAGACGATCCCGGACGGTGTACACCTAGGGCGTGTCCGATAAATGGTGTAGCCACGCAATAGCCGCGTTGAGTACGACTGCTGCGCGGTAGACGATGGCGAGTTTGT
>NZ_BAABGL010000012.1:0-134047 GCF_039541555.1 Brevibacterium pityocampae
CGGAAGTAGTCGCGTTCATCGACGCGAACAAGGACGACCTCGTCGACGGTCGCCGGCTCGGAGTCGAGCTCATCTGCAGACAGGTGGCTCCGAGCAGCTACTACGCCGCCAAGACCCGCACCCCGTCCGCCCGTGCCCAGCGGGACGAGGAGCTGATCCCGCGGCTCGTCGAGCTGTGGGAGGCGAACTACCGGGTCTACGGGGTCCGCAAGCTCTGGAAGGCGGCCCGGCGGGCGGGGATCGCGATCGGCCGCGACCAGACCGCGAGGTTGATGAAGGTGGCAGGGATCGAGGGCGCGAGGCGCTCGAAACGGGTGAAGACGACCAGGCCGGATCCGGCGTCCGCGCGACACCCGGATCTGGTGCAGCGGGAGTTCACCGCGACGCCATCGAGATGGCCCGCTGGTCCAGAGGTCACCGCCACGCGGACCTGCGGTGTCACAGCGACGCGGGGTCTCAATTCACGTCCATTCGCTTCGGCGAACGCCTCGCGGAGATCGGCGCGACGCCGTCGATCGGGACCGTCGGTGACAGCTATGACAATGCCCTGGCCGAGACGGTGAACGGGTACTACAAGGCCGAACTCGTCCGCGGGCCGGCCCGGTCCGGGCCGTGGAAGACGGTCGAGAATCTCGAGCTCGCCACCCTCGGTTGGGTGCACTGGCACAACACGCAGCGCCTCCACGGCTACCTCGGCGACGTCCCGCCCGCCGAGTTCGAGAACGCGTTCTATGCTGTCCAAGCCGACCGTGAACACCTGGTCGGAATCAAATAGCGCGAGTCTCCATCAGACCCAGGGCGCTTCAGCGATGACGGTCCGGGTGACAGCGGCTCGCTGATGGTGCACGCCCTTGGCGCCGCCGACGGTCACGACGACGGCATCCGCACCGGCGACGGCCGCTGCGACGAGTCCCGGATCGGTCGCACTCCCGATCGCCTTCGACGCTCCGGCCGGCGCCCTGCCGCTGCGCGAGACCACGGTGACCTCATGCCCGGCGGAGAGTGCGAGCTCGGCGAGCTGGGCGCCGGTGCCCTTCGAGCCGCCGACAACAGTGATCCTCATGAAGCCCCCGTTCCTTCGCGGTGGATGCGTGTGCCGTGCATGTGCGGTGCGTTCGGGGATCAATCCTAGTCGGAGCACTCGAGGGCAGATGACCGTCGGGATCGCCGGGACCGAGGCGCCCAGCCGGGTACGAGGCCGCGGTCCGTGTTCGCTGGTACCGGCGTTCCTCCTGGTGAGGACCCGTGTCTGTGGGTCGCGCTAGCGTGGATGGCATGAACCAGGAGCAGGGAGTCCGCACCACCGGCGATGTCGCCGCGGTGCGCGATGCGCTCGCGGTACTGGAGGCGGTGGAGTCCGAGTCCGAGGCGATCGACCGGGTCCGCGTGCTCGAGGAGCTCAAGGCCGCGGCGACCGCCGCGCAGGCTCGCGCCGTGATCGCTCTCGACCGACTGCGGAACGAGTCCGAGGCCGCCCGCGGGGCGGAATCGACCGCCCGGTGCCGCGGCCTGGACGCGGAGATCGGACTCGCTCGGAGGGAGTCCCCGGCCCGAGGCGCCCGCTTCCTCGGCCTCGCCCGATCCCTCGATCGGGACCTGCCACGGACGTTCGCGGCACTGACCGCTGGAGCCGTGTCGGAAGAGAAGGCCCACGTGCTCCACCGCGAGACGTCATGGCTGCGCGGGGAGAAGCGTCGCCAGGTCGATGAGCTCATGTCCGACCGGTTCGAGCAGACCGGAGTGCGCCGGCTCGGGGCAGAAGCCCGCGCCCACGCCCAGCGTCTCGACCAGGATGCCGCGGTGGAGCACCTCGAGCGCACGGTGAAGGAGCGTCGGGTGAGTGTGCGGCCGACCCCCGGTGGGATGGCGTACCTCACTGCGCTCTTGCCGATGCCGCAGGCGGTCGCGGTGTACGCCACCTTGCAGAAGTCCGCGGCCGCTCTCGTCGGCACCGGAGAGGCCGGGGGACGAACAGTGGCGCAGCGGGCGGCCGATCTCCTCGTCGAGCACGTCACCGGGCAGACGACAGCTGAGGCCGTGCCGGTCGAGGTGCATCTCGTCATGACCGACGCCGCGCTTGTCGGAGAAGGGGAGGAGCCGGCGTGGATCCCGGGCCACGGGCCGGTCCCTGCGGGGACCGCCCGCCGCATGCTGCGAGACAGCGAGGCCGGGGTGTTCCTCCGGCGGCTCTTCACCACGCCGGACAGTGGCCGCCTGGTGGGAATGGATTCGCGGCGACGGGAGTTCACCGGGCTGCTGCGGCGGATGGTGATGCTCCGGGACGACGTGTGCCGCAGCCCCTTCTGCGATGCGCCGATCCGACACGTCGATCACGCGCAGCCGCACCGGGACGGCGGGGTCACGGACTTCACGAACGCCTCCGGGCTTTGCGCGGCATGCAACTACGCGAAGGAGAACCCCGGCTGGACCCACGACGCGACACCGGATGTGCTCGCAGTGCGCACCCCGACCGGGCACGAGTACACGGTCGACACTCCGCCGGTGATGATCACCCACGCCGATGTCGTCGCTCCCTTGCAGTCCGCGGTAACGGGAGCCCGTGCGGACCCGTCACGAGCAGGTCCGTCACCTGCAGGTCCGGCCGGGGAGCGCCTCGACGATGATCGCTCTCCGCCCGGCAGGATCCTCAGCATGGCCGAGCACCTGCTGCGGTCCCGGCTCGTCGAGTTCCCTGTTGCGTCGTGATGCCGGTTGCAGGATGCAGCTGTCGTGACGTGCGCGGCGGAGGTCGGTCTGTCCCGGTGTTCGCATGGTTCAGAAGAGCACCCGAGGCTCAGCCGATGTAGTAGAGCGCTCCGAACCCCTCATCCGACCACCGGCGGGTCGTATCGCGCAGGTGGACGAAGTACTTCCGGCAATACTCGCCGTCACCCGCGCGATACTCTTCTCCACGCTCGAATAGATCGTTCTCATCGACGGTGGCGTAGTCGTCGGCGGCTATTCGCACATACGGTGCAGGAACGACGCCGAGGTAAGGGTCCCAGCCGTAGTCGGTTCCGACGAACGAAACGTCGCCGCTCAGCAGGAGCAGACCCGGCCGCGCGAGCGAATGAGCCGCGACGGGACCCCGCAGCTCATCCGGTATCGGCGGGCTCTCCGAGAAGTACCACTGCAGTTGCCTCCACGCCTTATCGAGGTACAGCTCACCGATTCGAGGAGTTCCCGGAGCGGTGTGCTCCCATTCATGTTCGCGGTGGTCCAGCGCGTGAGCGCATTCCAACGGGTTCGCTCGGGCGTACATCAGGTCGAGGTCAGTGCGGAGCGGAAAGGCGCGGTATCTGATTCCCATGAGCACAGTGTGACCGGGTTCGGATCGTCGTGCAGGCGTTTTCCACAGGCTGTGGATTCAACCTCCCGGTTCTTCGCACCGGCCAGATGTGCGTTAGACTCTCACTGCACGCGGGCGTAGCTCAATGGTAGAGCGCCAGCTTCCCAAGCTGGATACGCGGGTTCGATTCCCGTCGCCCGCTCTCTTCATGCCCTGAGGCGCCCGACATCGGCTGCACAGCCGCGGCCGGCGTGCTGATCTCCAGCCGCGGGCTCGTCGTCCTCGCCCAGTGGCATCTGCACACCCGCCGACTACTTATGCTCGTACCATGATCGAACCATCGCAGTATGCGGCGCCGCCGGCACCGCGCTCCTCGAGAACCGGCGGCCCGATCGGTCTCGTCGCTGTCATCCTCGCCGGTCTCGCGTGGGCATTCACGGTGGCGCGGTCAGTGGGACTGTACCTGTTCCCACTGCTGGCACCCGATTTCTCTGGGTCGTTCGAGCTGTACGGTCTGTTCGCGTTCGTGAGCGCGATCGTCATCCTCGTCACCGCTCTCGCCGCACTCGTCTGCGGGACCATCGGTCTGGTACGGGTGCGGCCCCGTCGCTCGCTGACCGTCATCGCCACGACGATCGCCGCACTCATCGTGTTCGACACCGTGTTCTTCGGCGTCCTCGGTTTGTCGACCGGTTTCCTTGCAGGGAGGTTCTGAGATGACTGACGCGACTCCGGAGTTCCGGCCCGCAGATCCGCATCCGCGCGCGTACTCGGGCCCTGCGTCGCACCATCCGCCGCTCGCTGTTCGGCGGTTCCCTGGGCATCAGCGCTGTGGTCCTCGCGGCGCTGGCGTGGCTCGTCGAGATCGGGTACAGCGCGGTGCTCCAGCTGCTCCCGGTGGTCATCGACGGGCCGATCGATTTCAACACCTACGTCCTCTTCGGTCGGACAGGGGTGATCGTCAGTGTGATCATCTCGTTGGTCGCCCTCGTCCTCGGGATCGTCCACCTTGCCCGCGTCCGACCTCGCAGGCCGCTCGTCGTGGTCGCGACAGCGGTCGCCGCCTACACGTTCGTGAGTGTTGTGGTGAATGGCGCCCTCACCATGATCGCCGGCACGCTCAACGGCGGCCCATGGAGCTTCTGACACCGCGGCGCTTCTGACACTGTTCGGATGAACCCCGAGCGCCGGGACTCGCCGAAACGCTGTTCAGAGCACCGGCGGGTCGTCCTCGGCGCCCGCCGGCGGGGTCGCGCGAGCAAGTGCATCCCAGTCCGCTTCGAGCAGCTCGGGCAGCCCGTCGACCACGAGGATCGCTCCGGCCGCCTCGAGCTCGGCCGGTCCGAAGCCCCCGGTGCGCACTGCGATGCACGGGGCACCCATCCGCGCGGCGGCGACGATGTCGTAGGGGGCGTCGCCGACGACGATCGCGCTCGTCCCGCCCGCCTGCTCGAGCGCGGCCCGGAGGATGTCCGGCGCCGGCTTGGAGGAGTCCGCGTCCCCGGATGAGGTCGCGGCGGCGATATCGTGCTCGCCGAGCCCCACCTTCTCCAGTGCCAGGGAGGTGTGCTCGGGACTGCCCGAGGACCCGAGCGCCACGATGAAGCGCTCGCCGAGGAACTGCACGAGTTCGCGCGCACCGGGCAACGGGCCCACATCCTCGGCGATCTCCTCGTACTTCTCCCCGTGCGCCGTGCGCAGCACGTCGCCGAGCCGCTCCTCGACCTCGGCCCCGGCAACGGCAGTGATGAGCCGGTCGCCGCCCATGCCGATCGCCCGGTGGATGCGCCACATCGGGAGGTCGATGCCGTAGTCGCCGAAGGCGCGGTGCCAGGCGATCGCGTGGTGGTACGTCGAATCGATGAGGGTGCCGTCGACGTCGAGGAGGACGGTGTCGTGTGTCATCGCGCGCTCCCTCAGCGGACCGTGAAACCGGCGTCAGGGGCCGACTCGTCGCTCGGCTCCACGTGCACGCCGGCCACCTCGGCCGCGGGCGGTCCGGTGCGGCACCAGTCGATCATCGCGTCGACCGCGGCTCCGGGACCTACGAACAGCGCCTCCACGGTCCCGGTTTCGGTGTTGCGCACCCAGCCGGCCACCCCTCGGGACTCCGCTGCGCGGCGGCACGATTCCCGGTACGACACGCCCTGCACCTCACCGGTGACCACGACCCGCGCCGCTCGGTTCTCCGCCTGGTCCGGGGTCTGCTCAGCGTTCGTCATGACCTCCACCCTAACGAGCGGATCCCCACCCGGGGAGGGGGCTCGGGCTGCCCACGTCGACCCGGCCGCCCCGTTAGACTGCACGCGTGACGGACTCAGACAGCATCGACCTCTTCACCCGGACCGTCGGCGACGGGGAGCGCCGCGTCGTGTTCCTCCACGGGCTGTTCGGCCGCGGCAAGAACTTCACCCGGATCGCCAAGGGCCTCGAGCCGGAGTGCACGAGCCTCCTCGTCGACCTCCCGAACCACGGCCGCTCGGACTGGACGGAGGAGTTCGACTACCGCGCCATGGCCGACCACGTCGCCGCGACGCTGCGTGCGGACTTCGCCGCGGCCGGCCCCGTCGACGTCATCGGCCATTCGATGGGCGGCAAGGTCGCCATGGTGCTCGCGCTGCGCCACCCCGAGCTCGTCGACCGGCTCGTCGTCGAGGACATCTCCCCGGTCGGGACCGAGGCCGCGAAATCCGGTGATGCAGTGTCCGATGACGCAGTGTCCGATGACGCAGTGTCCGATGACGCAGGTGACGCCGGGTCGGGCGGGTCCGAGTTCGACCATCTGCTCAGCAGTCTCCGCGCTCTCGACCTCGGCTCCGTGGCCGACCGTGCGGCTGCGGACGAGGCGCTCAGCGAGTCGATCCCCAACCGCACGGTCCGCGGTTTCCTCCTCCAGAACCTCCGCAGCGGCGACGACGGATTGTTCTGGGAGCCGAACCTCGAACTCCTCCACGAGTCGCTGGCGGTGATCGGTGGTTTCCCCGAACTCGGCGATGCCCGGTTCGATCACCCGGTGCTGTGGGTCGGCGGCGCGAAGTCGGACTACATCCGCCCCGAATACGGGGAGGCGATGCGCGCCCTGTTCCCGCGGACCACGCGGATGATGATCAAGGACGCCGGGCACTGGCTCCACTCGGAGAAGCCCGAGGAGTTCATCGCCGTGCTGCGCGGATTCCTCCTCGACGACAGGGACTGACCCCGGCCACCCCTGGTCGCCCCGGTCACCGCGTCCGGGCGAACTGCTCGTGCGCCCGGGTGAAGAGCTCCTGGAGCACCCGGCCGTGACCGTGGATGCCGTGGCGCAGGACGAACGAGCGCGGCCCGGAGATCGAGCGGTCGGCCGCGGAGAGGATGCGGGCCAGCTTGCCGCTGCCCGCGGTGTGCGCCGCGAACGCCTCCGGGGTGAGGACGATCGTCACGAGGTGGGTCGGCGGCATCGGCCACTTGTGGGCCGCGATGAAGGTCGCACCGATCCGCTCCACGTCGTCCCACGGCAGGAACGCGCGGACCTTCCGGCTGCTGCCGCGTCCGACGACCTCGGCGTAGCCGTCCCGGTTGAGCACGAGGGTGGGACGGTTGACCATGACGATGATGACGGCCGGGATCCCCAGGAAGCCGAAGAAGAACAGCCCGACGAACATGATCAGCGTCATCGGGTTGAACGCGACCCACCACGGCTCCTCCCCGCTGCCGACAGCGACCGCGGTGGTGAACAGCAGTATGCAGATGAGCAGGGTGAACACGACCGCCCCGATGAGCAAAAGCACGAGGCGCCCCGTGCGCGGCGGGATCTCGACGGAGCCCGTGTGCCACAGCCGGCCCCACAGCTCGTCGACCCGGCGGAGCTGTGCCGGCCTGAGTCGCTCACGATCCCTGCTCATGACTCAGGCTCCCTGGGGTCGATGCCCCTGCATGGCAGCGCGGAGGGCAGGGGATGCCATGATCATGAGGGTCTCCTCCTCCGGGGAGCGGTCCGCACGCTGCGGACCCGTCGGATCCGACGGCAGTCCCCGGCCCCGGCGCGGGCAATGCCGACCGGCCGCCACGGCGCGCGGAGCGCCCCGCGTAGCCTGGGCGCATGGGTTTCAGCCGTGCCGAGCTCGAGCGCTTCCGCGATGCCACCGTCCCCGACCTCCTGCCGGAGCCGCTGCGGCTGCTGTTCGTCGGGATCAACCCGAGCCTGTGGACGGCGGCGACCGGCGCCCACTTCGCCCGGCCCGGCAACCGGTTCCATCCCGCGCTGCACCGCGCCGGCATCACCGACACCCTCATCGACGCCGCGGACGGGTACACGGAATCCGACCGGGCGCAGCTCACCGGGCGGGGGATCGGGATCACCAATATCTGCCCGCGCGCTACCGCCCGCGCCGACGAGCTCACCCGGGAGGAACTGCGCGCCGGGGCCCGCCGGCTCGACCGGCTCGTGGTCGAGCACGCCCCGCGGGTCGTCGCGGTGCTCGGGATCACCGCGTACCGCACCGCGTTCGAGGCGCCCCGCGCCGTCACCGGCCGGCAGGAATCGCCGTGGCCGGGCGCCGCGCTGTTCGTCGCCCCGAATCCGAGCGGGCTCAATGCGCATGCGAGTCTCGACGACCTCGCCGAGGCCTATCGGGAGATCGCGACGGCCGCCGGGGTCGGCGGAAACTGACACGGTTCTGGCTGGTTCCGGCGCTCAGGGCCGGTCGGAGAACTGCTGGTGGGCGCGGGCGAACACCTCGAGCATGGTGCCCCGGTGCGGGCGTGTGCGCCTACGCGGATGCCGGTGCGGTCGTGCGGGATGCTCCTGTGGAGGTCAGTCATTGACCTGCTCGTTGATCTCCACGGAGTGCACCCCGGTGATGTCGTGGAGGATCTCGAACACCCCGCGGTCCACCCCGCTCTGCCGCGGCGTGAAGCGGAGGTCGGCCTCGATGAGCTTCCCGCTCTCGCCCCGGACCCGGCGGGTGTGATTGAGCGAGGACTCGTAGCCCTGCCGGGAGGTCTCGCTGAGGATGTCGCGCAGCACCCCGCGACCGTCCTCGTACTGGACGGTGAAGTGCTCGGCGAGCTCGGGGCGCTTGATCCGTTCGACGAGCGCATTCACCACCGTCACGGTGAACAGGTAGAACACCACGGCGAGCGCCCCGATGATCGGCATCCCTGCGCCGCACGCCATGCCGACCGAGGCGCTTACCCAGATCGAGGCGGCGGTGGTGAGACCGGACACGACGTTCTGCTTGACGAAGATCACCCCGGCACCGAGGAAGCCGATGCCGGTGACGATCTGCGCGGCGATGCGGCCCGGGTCGCGGACGGAATCGCCGTCGACCATGCCCGCGAAGCCGTACGCGGAGACGAGGGTGAACAGGGCCGCGCCGAGGCCGACGAGGATGTGGGTGCGGGCACCCGCGCTCTTGTGGCGGACCTCGCGCTCGATCCCGATGATCGCGGAGAGGACGAAGGCGCAGCCGAGCAGCACCGCCTGGGTCGCGAGGTCGTCCGGGATCACATCGAAGTCCATACCTGCCTCCTGTGGGGACATCCTATGTCCGGGAGCGCCTGGCCTTGCGGAATCCGCGCCGGGGTGGAAGATGGAACACTATGACAGCGAAGAAGCGATCAGAGACCGAGCAGGGGACCGCCCGCCGCCTGATCGAGGAGTTCGGCACGACGTTCTGCGACGAGGCGGGCATCACCCTGCGCGACACTCCGGCACCGCTGTGGCAACTGCTCGTCCTCAGCCTGCTGCTGTCGGCCCGGATCCGGTCGGAGATCGCCGTCGCCACCGCTGGAGAGCTCTTCGACGCCGGTTGGCGCACGCCGGAGCATTTGCGTGAGAGCACCTGGCAGGAGCGGGTCGATGCGCTCGGCCGGGGCGGCTACCGGCGCTACGACGAGAGCACTGCGACGCGCCTCGACGACGCCGCGGCGCTGCTCCTCGACCGGTGGACGGGTGACCTGCGGCGCCTGCGCGAAGAGGCGGAGGGGGACCCCGGCAGGATCGCGGACGGATTGCAGGAGTTCGATGGGATCGGACCTGCCGGGGCGAACATCTTCCTGCGCGAGGTGCAGGCGGTGTGGCCCTCGCTCCGGCCCCTGGCCGACGACCTCGTCCTGCAGGGCGCCGAGGCGGCCGGGCTGCCGACGGACCCCGAAGCTCTGGCCGAGCTGGTGAGCGGCGACGACTTCGCAGGACTCGCCGCCGCCTTGGTCAGGATCGCCCGCGACCCGGGGCTGCTCGACGAAGAATGACCCCGCCGGCTCACTTCGCCTCGGCGTAGGACTCGACCGAGGACACGGTGAGGGGGAACTCGACGGGAGCATTGCCGAACAGCAGCCGTCCGGCCTCCGCGGCCGCCTCGGCGAGGAGGGTCCGGACCTCCCCGGCCTCCTCCGCCGGGCCGTGGAGCACGACCTCGTCGTGGACGAAGAACACCAGCCGCGTGCGCAGCCCCGCGCCGTCCGCGCCTCCCGCATGCAGCCGCCGGCGCACGGCACCCATCCAGCACAGAGCCCACTCCGCCGCCGTGCCCTGGATGACGAAGTTCCGGGTGAACCGCCCGTGGGAGCGGGTCATCGACCGCGCCCGGGACTCGGCCTCCGCAGTCGACACATCGGCGACCTGCGCCTGCCAGTCCGCGCTCGGGGCCGGCGAGGTGCGGCCGAGCCACGTCGCGACGCGACCACCGCGCTCCCCGATCCGGGCAGCGGATTCCACGAACTCGAGGGCCGCCGGGAACAGCCGGCGCAGGTGCGGCACGAGCGCCCCGGAGTCCCCGGTCGTCGACCCGTACATCGCGCCGAGCAGCGCGATCTTCGCCCGCGAGCGCTCGCTCACCGCCGACCCGGCCCGCCGGCCGAGCTCTGCGACGCCCAGATACATGTCGCCGTCGCGGCCCGCCTGCGCGAGCGCCCGGTCCCCGGACATCGCGGCGAGGATGCGCGGCTCGACCTGGGAGGCGTCGGCCACGGTGAGCAGCCACCCCGGGTCGGCCCGCACCGCCCCGCGCACCGTCGCCGGCACCTGCATCGCCCCGCCGCCGTGAGCGGCCCAGCGGCCGGTCACCACCCCGCCGACCGCGTAGGACGGATGGAAGCGGCCGGCGCGCACCCATTCGTCGAGCCAGTGCCAGCCGTTCGCGGTCCACAGCCGCTGGAGCGTCTTGTACTCGAGGAGCTCGGCGATGAGCGCTCGCCGTTCCTCGACCCGCTCGCCGCCCTCCTCCGCCCACGCCATGAGGTCCCACTTGCTCGTCGTCCGCACCGGGATCCCGGCGGTGTGGAGCGCCTTGAGCAGCGAGGGCTGGCTGTCCGGGTTGACCCCGGCGACCTGGAGGGTGGCGGCGATCCGGTCGGCGAGCTCCTGCATCCGGGCCGGCCGGGCGCCGTCGGCCGGGCGCGGCCCGAGCGCGTCGGCGAGCAGCGCCTCGTGGAGGTCACGGCGCCACGGCAGGCCGGCGGCGTTCATCTCGACCGCGATCATCCCGCCCTGCGACTCCCCGGCCAGGAGGAGCGTGAGCCGCTGCGGGTACCGGCTCCCGGTGACGGCGCGCAGCTGTGCGGCGAGCTCCGCTGCGAGCTGATCGGCCGTGGGCTCGCCTGAGCGCTCGCCGGCCGCGGGGGAGTCGAACAGGGATCCCTGGGCGGGATCGACGCGCGGCAGCACCCGCTCCTCGGCGGGCTCCGGCGGGGTCGGATCGAGCTCGACGACTGGCGCGTACTCCACCCCGGTGTCGGGGAAGCCGGCCGCCTGGCTGAGGATCCGCTGGCACAGGCTCAGGTCCCAGCAGCGGGCCGGTTCGAATCCGGCGGCGAGGAGCGGCGGGTAGACCCGGGCGGTCTGCGACCACACCCAGCGGATCGCCTCGGGCCGGGGCGATTCCGCCGCGAGCGAGCGCACGAGGCCCGGCAGCTCGGACAGCGGGGCGTCGCGGGCGCCGACGGTCCGGCCGTCCTCGACGAGCAGGGCCCGCCAGGGGGACGGGCCCGGGTCCGCGGGCCCGGCTGCTCCGGGACCGGGATCTGCGGGGCCGAGGACGATGTGCATCTCCCCATTATCGCGCCGTGCGTTCGACAGAAGTTCGGATGCGGGGGCCCGGTGATTGTGACAGGCTCGAGGTGGCGCGTCTCACACCCGAGCGCGACCGCACGCACCCGCCGAATCACGGAGGATCCATGACCACCACCGACATGACCGGACACACGATCGTCGTCACCGGAGCCGGATCGGGGATCGGCCGCGCCACGACGCAGCTCCTCGCCTCCCGCGGCGCGCACGTCGTCGTCGCCGACATCGCCGAGTCCGCGCACGAGACCGTCGAGCTCGTCACCGGAGCCGGGGGCGAGGCGACCGCCGTCGTCGCAGACATCTCCGACGAGCAGGCCGCCGCCGATCTCATCGCACTCGCCGCCGAGCGCGGCGACCGCCTGGGCCTGGTCAACAACGCCGGCATCATGGACGCCTTCGCCGGGGCCGCCCACGTCGACACCGCGCAGTGGGACCGGATCCTCCGGGTCAACCTCACCGCTCCGATGTACCTCATCCGCGCTGCGATCCCGGTCATGCTCGAGCGCGGCGGCGGCGCGATCGTCAACGTCGGCAGCTCGGCCTCCCTGCGCGGGGGCGCCGCCGGTGCCGCCTACACCTCCTCCAAGCACGGGCTCATCGGCCTCACCCTCAACACCGCCTACACCTACGGCAAGCAGAGCATCCGCTGCAACGCGGCCTGCCCGGGCGGAGTGGAGACGAACATCATGTCCGGCACCGACATGTCCGCGATGAACCCCGAGCACGGGCTCGCTGCGATCACCCCGGTCCACCAGAGCGCGATCCGCAACGCCAAGCCCGAGGAGCTCGCCCAGGTCATCGCCTTCCTCGCCTCGGACGCCGCCTCCGACGTCAACGGCGCCGTGATCCCGGTCGACGCCGGCTGGTCCGCCGGCTGAGCGGCACCCCGATCACCGCGCACCCCGCACCGGCCGGGCCCCACCGGCACACCGCACCCGCACCCGGGGAATCCGCGGCGTTCCACTTCACCTCGACGTGGACGGCCCCGGTGCCGCCTCCGCGGGTGTGGGAGGAGCTCATCGCGGTCGAGCACTGGCCCCGGTGGTGGCCGGGGATCCGCAGCGCGCGGGTCATCGCCGACCCCGGTGAGGGCGCGCCCGGGCGGCGGGTGGCCCTCACCATCGGCAGCCCGCTCGGACACCGCATGCGCTTCGCCCTCGAGCTCACCGAGACCCGCCCGCCGGAGCGCGCCCTCGTCCGCGCCGCCGGCGACCTCCGCGGCACCGGGCGGCTCACCGCGGCCGAGGCGGGGGCCGGCAGCGCACTCACCATCACCTGGTGCGTGGTGAGCCGCCGCCGGCTCGTGCGCGCACTGCGACCGCTCGCACCCTGGGCGCACGGCCGGGTCATGGCCGCCGGGGAGCGGGGACTGCGGGAGCGGCTGGCCTCCGGCTGAGCATCCGCCGAGTCCTCGGGGCCGTTCCATCGACAAGGTGCCTTGTTCCTGGAAGAGTGGGGGCACACGACGATGGGAAGGAACCCGCCATGAATGACAGCACCCGCACCTCCGAGGCCGAGCTCCGCGAGAAGGTTCGCGAGCTCATGAACGACACCCGCATCGCGATGCTCACCTCGGTCGACACCGACGGCACGCTCGTATCCCGGCCGATGGGCACCCAGGAGGTCGTCGAAGACGGCGACGTCTGGTTCATCACCACCGCGGACTCCGACATCGTCGACGAGCTCGCCGTCGATTCCCAGGTCAACGTCGCCTACTCCGGCAAGTCGAGCTGGGTCTCCGTGTCCGGCACCGCGACGGTGGTCCGCGACGTCGCGAAGCAGAAGGAGCTGTGGAGCACCTTCACCTCCGCCTGGTTCGACGGCGGCGCCGACGACCCGGCCGTGCGCCTCATCCGCGTCACCCCGCACACCGCGCAGTACTGGGACTCGCCCGGCGGCGTGCGCACCATGCTCTCGATGCTCACCTCGGCGGCGACGAAGGGCACCCCGAAGACCGGGGAATCGCGCACCGTCGACATGTGAGCGAACGGCGCCGCCGGCCGCTGCTGCTCAGCGCTTCTTCTGCGCCTTCGCGGCGGCCTTGCGGGCCTGTTTCGTCGCACGCACCTCGGCGAGCGTGTGCTCGTCGACGACGTCGGCGATCGACAGCCGGGCCTCCGGGGCTCCGTACTCGCCGGCGGCGGCCTCCCAGCCGGCGGCTCGCAGGTCGAACTGCTTGCCGAGCAGCGCGAGGAAGATCTTCGCCTTCTGCTCCCCGAACCCCGGCAGCGCCCTGAGACGGCGGAGCACCTCGGAGCCGTCCGGGTCACCCGCGGTCCAGAGCGCCGCGGCGTCGCCGTCGTAATCACTGCAGATCGCGGCGGCGAGCTTCTGCACCCGCTCGGCCATGGACTTGGGGAACCGGTGCACCGCCGGCTTCTCCCGGAACGCCGCGAGGAACGCCTCGGGGTCCATGTCCGCGACGAGGGCGGGGGAGTAGCCGCCCAGGCGCTCGGCGAGCTTCGCGGGGCCGGCGAACGCGGACTCCATCGTCACCTGCTGGTCGAGCAGCATGCCGGTGAGCAGGGCGAAGGGGTTCTCCGCGAGCAGGGCGTCGGCGCGGGCATCCGTGGACAGGTAGAGATCGCTCATGCCCACCATTGTGCCCGGTGCGCCGGCGAGTGCGCCCGGTGCGCCCGCGTCCGTGCCTGCCGGTAGCGTGGACGCCATGCCAGCGAATCGAGCCGCACCCGCCGTGCCCACCGGTGACGTCCGGGTCCGCGACGCCCGTCTCCACAACCTCCAGCACGTCTCCACGTCGTTCCCGCGCGGCAGTCTCGTCGCGTTCACCGGCGTCTCCGGCTCCGGGAAGTCCTCGCTCGCCTTCGGCACCCTCCACGGGGAGGCGCAGCGGCGCTACCTCGAATCGATCGCCCCGTTCGCCCGGCGCCTCATCGGCTCCGCCGTGGACCCGCGCGTCGAATCCGTCACCGGGATGCCCCCGACCGTCGCCCTCGAGCAGCGGCACACCGCCGGCGGAACCCGCTCGACGGTCGGCACGATCACCACGCTGTCCAACGCGATCCGACTGCTGTACTCCCGGGCCGGCGACCACCCGGCAGACGTCCTCGCCCGCGGCTCCGCGCTCCACGGCGGGCGCCTGACCTCGGACGCGTTCAGCCCCAACACCCCGGAGGGCATGTGCCCGCGCTGCCACGGCGCCGGCGTCCTCCACGAACCCACCGAGTCCTCGATGGTCCCGGACCCGTCGCTCTCGATCGCCGAGGGCGCGATCGCCGCCTGGCCCGGAGCCTGGCTCGGCAAGAACTTCCGCGACATCCTCCGCACCCTCGGCATCGACCTCCGCGCTCCCTGGGACTCCCTGCCCGCCGACACGCGGGAATGGATCCTCTTCACCGAGGAGCAGCCGGTCGTCACCGTCTCACCGGAGCGCGAGGCCGGCCGCATCCAGCGCGACTACCAGGGCAAGTGGTCCTCCGTGCGCCGCTATCTGCTGCACACCTACCACGACACGAAATCGGAGAAGACCCGGACGCGCGCCCTGCGCTACTTCGACACCCGCACCTGCCCCGTCTGCGAGGGCCACCGGCTCGGTGCCGACGCCCTGCGCGTGACCTACCTCGGCGAGCCGATCCCCGCACTCGCCGCCCGCACCGCCGCCGAGGTCCGCACCCGGCTCGCGGACCGGCTCGCCGCGCTGCCTGCCGGGGAGGGCACCCCGGAGGAGGAGGCCGAACGCATCCTCCTGCCCTCGGCGCTGCCCGTGCTCGACACCATCGTGCGGCTCGGCCTCGGCCACCTGTCCCTCGACCGGCCGGCGGCCACCCTGTCGGCCGGCGAGCTCCAGCGCCTGCGCCTGGCCTCCCAGCTGCGCTCCGGCCTGTTCGGCGTCGCCTACGTCCTCGACGAGCCCTCCGCCGGCCTCCACCCGACGGAGAAGGGCGTGCTCACCGAGCTGTTCGAGCGATTCATCGCCGACGGCAACTCCGTCCTCCTCGTCGAGCACGACATGGGACTCGTCGCCGGCGCGGACTGGGTGATCGACGTCGGTCCCAGCGCCGGCACCGGAGGCGGCCGGATCCTCCACTCCGGCCCGGTCGCCGCGCTCGCGGGCGTCCCGGACTCCGTCACCGCGCGCTACCTCGGCGCCCCGCCTCCCGCGCCGCGCACCGCTGCTCAGGTCCGCACCCCCACCGGCCGCCTGTGCCTGGAGGGGGTGACCGCGCGCACGCTGAACGATCTCGACGTCGAGATCCCGCTCGGCGTGCTCACCGCGGTCACCGGGATCTCCGGCTCCGGCAAGTCCACGCTCGTCACCCATGTGCTCGCCCGGGTGCTCGCCGGACGGGTGCGCACCACCGTCGTCGGGGACGACGGGGACGACGGCGCCGGGGCGGATGCCGTGCACGTGCGCGCCGTCACCGGGGCGGAATCGGTCGACCGACTCGTCCACATCACCCAGAAGCCGATCGGCCGCAGCCCGCGCTCCTGCCTGGCGACCTACACCGGCCTGTTCGACCGGGTGCGCCGGCTGTTCGCCGACACCCCGGAAGCCGCGGCCCGCGGCTGGGGCGTGGGCCGCTTCTCCTTCAACGTCGTCGAGGGTCGCTGCCCGACCTGCGCGGGGGAGGGCCAGATCGAGGTCGAGCTCGTGTTCCTCCCCGGCAGCTACGCCCGCTGCCCGGACTGCCACGGCGCCCGCTACGCCCCGGACACCCTCGAGGTGACGTGGAACGGGCTCACCATCGCGCAGGTCCTCGACCTCACCGTCGAAGCCGCCCGCCCGGTGTTCGCCTCCGACGCCCGCATCACCCGCGCCCTCGATTCGCTCGCCGCCGTGGGGCTCGGCTACCTCACGCTCGGCCAGGCGGCCACGGAGCTCTCCGGCGGCGAGGCCCAGCGCATCAAGCTCGCCACCGAGCTCCAGCGCGCACCCCGCGGACACACCGTCTACCTCCTCGACGAACCGACCACCGGGCTCCACCCCGCCGACGTCGACCTCCTCCTCGCCGAGCTCTCCCGCCTCGTCGACCAGGGCGGCACCGTCGTCCTCGTCGAGCACGACATGCGCGTCGTCGCCGGAGCCGACCACGTCATCGACCTCGGTCCCGGAGCAGGCGAGCACGGCGGCCGGATCATCGCGGCCGGCACCCCGGCCGAGGTCGCCGCCGCCGGCACCGCGACCGGCCGCTGCCTGGCCCTGGGCGCGAGGACCGGAGACGCGCAGGCGGGAATATCCGGGGCCCGGCCCGCCGTTGCCCCTACCGACCCGACCGGCGCCGCGCCGGACGAGCACCCCGAACCCGACACCGTGGAGGCACCGTGAGAGCACCCGCCGACAGCACGAACCCCAAGTTCGCCGAATACGCGGCCCCCGAGCGGCTGGTGAGCACCCAGTGGGTCGCCGACCACCTCGACACCCCCGGCGTCGTCGTCGTTGAGAGCGACGAGGACGTCCTCCTCTACGAGACCGGGCACATCCCCGGCGCGGTGAAGATCGACTGGCACACCGAGCTCAACGACCCCATCACCCGCGACTACGTCGACGGTGCCGGATTCGCCGCCCTCATGGGGGCCAAGGGCATCGGCCGGGACCACACCGTGGTGATCTACGGGGACAAGTCCAACTGGTGGGCGGCCTACGCCCTCTGGGTGTTCACCCTGTTCGGCCACTCCGACGTCCGTCTGATGGACGGCGGCCGCGCCCTGTGGCAGGCCGAGGGCCGCGAGCTCACCACCGCCAAGCCCGAGCGCCCGGCGACCGACTACCCTGTCATCGACCGCGACGACTCGCGGATCCGCGCCTTCCTCCCCGAGGTGCTCGAGCGCATCGGCGGCGTCCCGCTCATCGACGTCCGCAGCCCCGACGAGTACACCGGTAAGCGCACCCACATGCCCGACTACCCGGAAGAGGGCGCGCTGCGCGGCGGGCACATCCCGACCGCCCGCTCCGTGCCGTGGGCCCGGGCCGCGAACGAGGACGGCACCTTCAAGTCCGCCGCGGAGCTCCGCAGCATCTACGTCGACGACCTCGGGCTCGACACGGACGAGGACGTCATCGCCTACTGCCGGATCGGTGAGCGCTCGAGCCACACGTGGTTCGTCCTCGAGCACCTGCTCGGCTTCCGCGGCGTGAAGAACTACGACGGCTCGTGGACCGAATGGGGCAACGTCGTTCGCGTGCCGATTGCGCGCGGCGAGGAGCCGGGGGAGGCCCGGACGTCGTGAGCGAGACCGCACCCCTGCCCGGCGGCCTGCAGGAGATCGCCGACGACTTCGCCGCGATGCCGGACCCGGACAAGCTCCAGCTGCTCCTCGAGTTCAGCCAGGAGCTGCCGGACCTGCCCGAGCGCTTCGCCGAGCACCCCGAGCTGCTCGAACCGGTACCCGAATGCCAGTCACCGATCTTCCTCGTCACCGAGATCGACGACGACTCCGAGCGCACCGTGCACCTCCACTTCAGCGCCCCGCCCGAAGCACCCACCACCCGCGGCTTCGC
Source organism: Brevibacterium pityocampae (assembly GCF_039541555.1). Classification (NCBI taxonomy): domain Bacteria; kingdom Bacillati; phylum Actinomycetota; class Actinomycetes; order Micrococcales; family Brevibacteriaceae; genus Brevibacterium; species Brevibacterium pityocampae. Next base: position 17,797 of record NZ_BAABGL010000012.1, read on the forward strand.
CGGCATCCTCCACGAGGGACTCGACGGCCGCCCGGCCGCCACCGTGCTCTCAGTCCCGGCGGAGCTGCCGCTGCGCCTGTCCCTCGAGGAGCAGGTGAGCCCGCTGCGGCTGCGCGGGATGAGCGGCATGCTCGCGCGCATCCAGCGCCAGGTGAGCGAGCGCACCGCTGCGGGGGCCGAATGAGCGCCCCGGCCCGACGCCCCCTGTGGGTGCTGCCCCTCGACCTCGTCCGCGGCTTCCTCATCGGCATGGCCGAGCTCGTCCCGGGCGTGTCCGGCGGCACCGTCGCACTCGTCACCGGGGTCTACGACCAGCTCATCGACTCCGCCTCGCACATGCTGTCCGCGATCAAGCGGCTCGTCGCCGGCCCCGACCGCTGGGCCGGGTTCCGGGCGGAGCTCGCGCGCACGCAGTGGCTGCTCATCATCCCGGTGCTCATCGGGATGGCCGCCGCGGTGCTCACCGCCGCCGGAGTGATGGCCCGCTTCGTCGCCGACCACCCCGAGGCCTCGCGCGGCCTGTTCTTCGGACTCGTCGCGATGAGCATCCTCGTCCCGGTCCTCATGCTCCCCTCCCGCGAATCGCCCTCGGCCGGCGCCCGGCTGCTCGATGCCGGGCTCGTCATCGGAGCCGCGATCATCGCCTTCGTGCTCATCGGATTCGCCGGCGGCGGAGCGCAGACCGACCCCTCGCTCCTCGTCGTGTTCCTCGCCGCCTCGATCGCGATCTGCGCGCTCGTCGTGCCCGGCGTCTCCGGCTCCTTCTTCCTCCTCGCCGTCGGCCTGTACTCGACGACGATGAGCGCGCTCGACGACCGGGACCTCGGCTACATCGCGGTGTTCGGTCTCGGCGCACTCGTCGGGCTCGCCTCGTTCGTGCGGCTCCTCAAGCACCTCCTCACCCGCCACCGCCGCCTCACCCTGCTCGTCATGACCGGGCTGATGATCGGTTCGCTCCGGGCCCTGTGGCCGTGGCAGTCGTCGGCCGGCGGTGACGAGAGCGCTCCGGGAGCCCTGCTCGCCCCCTACGATCCCGTGCTCGGGCCGGTGCTGCTCGCGCTCCTCGGCGCCGCAGCGGTGGCCGCCCTCGTCGTGTTCGAGCGGAGGTTCTCGCCCACGGTCCACGAGATCGAGGCCGAGGAGGACGAGCGGGAGGCCGTTCGCTGAGCCCGGACGGATGCCGCGGACGGTTGATCGCGGGCCGCGGGCAGGCGAGGATGGGGTCATGGCTGAAACCGCATTCAAATCGACACCCGTCCACACCTCCGGCGATCTCCCCGCCACCGGTGCCCAGGCCCCGGCGTTCGACCTCGTCGGCACCGACCTCGGCGCGGTGACGAGCGGATCGTTCTCCGGCAAGCGCCTCGTCCTCAACGTGTTCCCGAGCATCGACACCGGCGTCTGCGCCGCCTCGGTGCGCCGGTTCAACGAGCTCGCCGCCGGCCTCGAGAACACCGCTGTGCTCTGCGTCTCCCAGGACCTGCCGTTCGCGCAGGCGCGCTTCTGCGGGGCCGAGGGCATCGACAACGTCACCGCCGCCTCGGCGTTCCGCTCGAGCTTCGGCGAGGACTTCGGTCTCAGGCTCGCCGACGGGCCGATGGCCGGTCTGCTCGCCCGGGCCGTGCTCGTCCTCGACGAGTCCGGCACCGTGACGTACACCGAGCTCGTCCCCGAGATCACCACCGAACCGGACTACGACGCCGCCGTCGCAGCCCTGGGCTGAGATCCGCTCGCGATGCCCGCCGTGCCGGAGCCCCCGGGCACGGCGGGCATCGTCCATGTCCTGTACAATTGACCGGCGGCGTATCCTGCGTCGCTTGAGCCGCAGAGCCGAGGGTGCCGCATGACCGAACTCGATATCGAGCACGACCACAACCGGTACGAGGTCGACGAGCTCGTCGAACTCCATTCCAAGGTCAAGGTGCAGGCGGCGAAGGACGCCAAGGCCACCGCTCCCAGCGGTCCCGGCGGGATCCCGGCGTGGCAGGAGAACTACCCCTACGAGACCAAGCTGTCCCGGCGCAGCTACGAGCGCCAGAAGCGACAGCTCCAGGTCGAGCTCCTCAAGCTCCAGCTCTGGGTCAAGACCAACGACCAGAAGATCGCGATCCTCTTCGAGGGCCGCGACGCCGCCGGCAAGGGCGGGTCGATCAAGCGGTTCATGGAGCACCTCAACCCGCGCGGCGCCCGCATCGTCGCACTGAGCGTTCCCACCGAGCGCGAACAGTCCCAGTGGTACTTCCAACGCTACGTCGAGCACCTGCCCAGCGGCGGAGAGATCGTGTTCTTCGACCGCTCCTGGTACAACCGGGCCGGCGTCGAGCGCGTCATGGGCTACTGCGACCCCGCCCAGTACCTCGAGTTCATGCGGACCTGCCCCGAGTTCGAGCGGATGCTCGTCGACTCCGGCATCCACCTCATCAAGTTCTGGTTCTCCGTCTCCCAGGCGGAGCAGGCCGCCCGCTTCCAGGCCCGGTCCAACGACCCGGTCAAGCAGTGGAAGCTCTCGCCGACCGACCTCGCCAGCCGCGACAAGTGGAACGCCTACACCGAGGCGAAGGAGGCGATGTTCTTCTACACCGACTCCGCCCACGCCCCGTGGACCGTGGTGAAGTCGAACGACAAGAAGCGCGCCCGCCTCGAGGCGATGCGCTACGTGCTCTCGCAGTTCGACTACCCGGAGAAGGACCATCGGGTCGTCGGCAAGGTCGACAAGAAGATCGTCGGCCGCGGCAAGTCGCTCCTGGAAGCCGGTGAGGGCGAGTCGATCGGGAGCTTCCCCAACCTGTGACATCCGCGGTAAAGGGCCGCCGCCCGACACGGTGACGAGTCGATCGGGAACGGCCGTCGGAGGAATCCGGCGGCCGCTCCGCATGTCCGGTCGCGGGCAGCTGCGGTGCCCGATTCGTCACGCGATCGCCGCACAACCGCAACGCCGCCGCGGGAGTCCGCACGGATCCCGATGTTACCGTCGGGTCATTCCCCGTCCCGGGGTCCGTCACCAGAAGGGCGCCTCACCCGTGCAGCTGTTCCGCCGCGTCATCCTCCCCACCGGCTTCCTCGTCGTCCTCCTCGTCATCGCGATCGCCCTGGCGTGGATCGCATTCCGGCCCACCGGGCAGGCCGCCGGCGGGGGAGAGGAACCCAGCGGCACTCCGCTGAGCACCGAGGTCGTCGTCGAACGAGGGACCATCACCAACACGATGACGGTGTCGGGGACGATCCGGATCGACCCGGCGAAACCCGTCGAGGCGAGCCACGCGGGGACGATCAACCACCTGTTCGTCGCTGCCGGCGCCGAGGTCCGGGCCGGCGACCAGCTGTTCCAGATCCGGGCCGAGGAGACATCTGAGCCGGCACCGGAACCCGCCCCGGGCACCGACCCCGACGCGGCGGAGCCCGCGCCCGCCCCGCCCGCCGCGCCGCGCTACCGCTACCACACCGTCGTCGCCCCGGCCGACGGCACGCTCGGGGAGTTCACCCAGGAGATCGGCGACGAGGTGGCGAAGGGCACCCCTGTGACCTCCGTCGCGCAGCGGATCTTCCGCGCCGTCGGTGTGATCGAGCCGATCGATCTCTACCGGCTGACTGAGTTGCCCGACTCCGCGGAGATCACCATCACCAAGGGGCCCGAGCCCTTCGACTGCACCGGACTGCGCATCGACCAGGGATCGACGGGCGGCGACGACGGTGGCGACGGGGCCGGGTACACTGCCGGTCCCGAGAGCACCGGCGGCTCCGAGGGCACGGGCGAGGCGGATCCGGCCCCGGCCGAGGACGCGGGCGCGGCACCCGACCCGGGCGGCGGGGACACGGTGTCACTCACCTGTCTCGTGCCCGACGAGGTCACCGTCTACAACCGGCTGCCGATGACCATGGAGGTCGACGCCGGCTCCGTCGAGGATGCACTCATCGTGCCCGTCACCGCGGTGCGCGGCCTCACCGAGAAGGGCACCGTGTGGACGATCGGCGCCGACGGCACCGAGGAGGAGCGCGCGGTCGAGCTCGGGATGAGCGACGGCACCATGGTCGAGGTCGTCTCCGGGCTCGAGGAGGGCGAGGCGATCGCCGAGTTCGTCCCCGGCACCGCACCCGAGCAGGCCGCGGACGACCCTGGGGAGTTCGGCGGCGAGGGCGACTGGTGACCGAGGCCCCGCTCATCGAGCTTGCCGGGGTCGCCCGCGCCGCTCGGCTGCCCGATGACAGCGTGCTCACCATTCTGTCCCGTGTCGATCTCACGGTGCGTGCCGGGGACCACCTCGGGATCGTCGGCCGCTCGGGTTCGGGGAAGTCGACGCTACTCAACATCCTCGGCCTCCTCGACCGGCCGACCGCCGGCACCATGCGCTGGTGCGGGGAGCCGATCGAGCGGATCTCCGCCCGCAGAGCCGCACGGATCCGCGGGCGCGACATCGGCTTCGTGTTCCAGCAGTTCAACCTCCTGCCCGACCGCACGGCGCGCGAGAACGTCGCCGCGCCCCTGCTCTACGGGACGGCCGGGGAGTTCCGCCGGCGCAATGCGCTCGCCGCCGAGGTCCTCGAGCGGCTCGGGCTCGGCCACCGGATCGACGCCCAGCCGAAGAACCTCTCCGGGGGCGAACAGCAGCGCGTGGCGATCGCCCGCGCCCTCGTGCGCCGGCCCCGCGTCATCCTCGCCGACGAGCCGACCGGCGCCCTCGACATCGACACCGGGCGGGCGGTGATGGACCTGCTGCAGCAGGCCGCCCAGGAATTCGGCACCGCACTCGTCACGATCACCCACGACCCCGCGATCGCCGCCCGTGCCGACCACCGGTTCCGGCTCGACGCCGGACGTCTCGTGCCCGAGGCGCAGGGGAGCGCGGTCCGATGATCACGACCTTCTTCGCCGCCTGCGTCGAGGCCTGGCAGGAGCTGCGCATCCACAAGCTGCGCGTGCTGCTCTCCCTGTTCGGCGTCGGGGTCGCCGTGTGCTCGCTCACCGTCGTCGTCGCGCTCGGCGAGATGACCTCCCAGGGGATGCGCGAGACCTTCGAGCGCGAGGGCGGCCGGGCCGCCACCCTGCAGGTCGACCTCTACCCCGGCACCGGGGCGGCCCGCGACCTCGGGGAGGTCGCCGCGGAGGTCCACGGCGTCGCCGAGGAGTTCGGGATCGGGCACACCAGCCTCCTCGTCGACACCTCCCTGTCCACCGGCGCGGACTCCCAGAGATCCGTCTCCGTGCGGATCGTCGAGCCCGACTACGCGGTCATCCACCGCCAGCAGCCCGCGCTCGGCCGCTGGTTCGCCGAGGGCGACGGGGAGAACCGGTCCCCGCCGATCGTCATCGACTCGAACCTCGCCGAGCGCAGCGGCATCGACACGAGCGCGCTGCCGACGACCATGCGCCTGCCGGGAGCGGAGCACATCACCGCCACCGTCATCGGGGTGGTCGAGGTCCCGCGCCTCTCCGGCACGGAGTCGCTCTTCATGCTCCCGAGCACCGCGCAGTCGATCGACGCCCTCGACCTCAGCGGCACCGGGGTGGGCGCCAAGCTGTGGGTGCCCGACGCCGAGGCCGAGCTCCTCGCCGCGCAGCTCGAGGCGCGGCTGTCGAAAGAGCTGCCCGGCTACGAGGTGTCCGCCTACCGCATGGACTTCTTCGCCGGGGAGGAGCCGGACATCCTCGCCGGCCTGCGTAACGGGCTGCTCGGGGTGAGCGCCCTCATCCTGCTGCTCGGCGCACTCGGCCTCGTCAACATCTCCGTCGTCACCGTCCGCCAGCGGATCCGGGAGATCGGGGTGCGGCGCAGCTTCGGCGCCACCGGTGGGCGGATCTTCTTCTCCATCGTCATGGAGAGCGTGGTGGCGACCTTCGTCGCCGGGGTCGTCGGTGTCGTCGCCGCGGTGCTCCTCCTCAAGTCGCCGCTGGTGACAAACCTCATAGGGGAGATCGTCACCGACGTGCCGCCGTTCCCGGTGTCCGCCGCGCTCATCGGGATCGGCGTGTCGATCGCCGTCGGCGCGCTCGCCGGGGTGATCCCCGGGGCGATCGCGGCCCGGGTGACGATCATCGACGCGATCCGCCAGTAGCGGCGCGAACGCCTCACGGCGACGATATCCACCCGCCGGAGCACGTTGTGCTCCTCGTCACCGGGACCGAGGCGCCGGTGGCCCGCGCCTTCGTCGAGGACGTGCGGGCGCGGGGCTGAGGGCTTCGACTCAGGGCTCCTCGGCGACCGCGGTGAGCTCCTGGATCTTGGCCATGTCGCCGACGAGCACGAGCTTCGAGCGCGCCCGCGACATCCCGACGTAGAGCATCTCGCGGGCGCGCTCGGGGTCGCGGAAGCCGTTGATGCAGAACACGACGACGGCCCGCTCGAGCCCCTTGAAGCCGAGCACATGCCCGTAGAACACCTGGGAGGCGGAGAAGAACCCGTCCCAGTAGACCTCGTAGCCCTCGGTCTCGACGATCTGCCTCTGCTCGGGGTGGCGGCTGTACGTGGTGAGGAGCGCGATGTCCTCGGGCTGCCATTCGCCGCTCTCCAGCAGCCGCTCCACGGCGTCGTCGGCGGCATCCTGCGCTGCGTCAAAGGGCACGTCGATCTGCTCCACCGGCTCCCCACCGGGATTGCGGACGATCTGCGGCTCGTCGGACAGCCAGCCGAACGCCTCGGCCACGGTCTGCGCGTTCCTCAGGTTCTCGCCCAGGTGGAAGGGGTTCATCTCGATCGGGGCGTCGCCGTCGCGGTCGAAGATCCGCTGCCGCTCGTCGGTGAAGACGTAGAGCACGCCGGCGTCCGGGTCGCGCAGGCACGACAGCACCGCCTCCCACCACAGGTTGGAGAAGTCCTGGCCCTCGTCGACGACGATCGCGTCGAACAGCTCCGCCCGGTCGCGCTCGGCGGCGAGCGCGCGCATCCGGGTGGGGAGCTCGACCTCCCAGAAGTGTGGGTCGTCGTCCCCGGCGCGCTCGGCGCCCCAGCTCAGCGGCAGGTCGTGGAAGAGGCCGATGAAGGCCGGGCGCTCCGCTTGCGGCCACTGCGCGGTCATGAGCTCGAAGTAGCGTCCGAGCCCGCGGGAGTAGCACATGAGTGCCACCCGCTGCCCGTCCGCGGCGAGCTGCCGGGCCTTGATGAGCGCGAGGTGGGTCTTGCCGGAGCCGGGACCGCCGCTGAGCTCGGCGCGGGTCTGGTAGCGGAGCACGGAGAGGAGCTTCTCCTGCTCCTGTGTGAAGCGGTTCGCGCGGTCCTCGAGCTCGATCGCGGCCGAGCGCGCGTTCTCGATCGCGGCGTGCGTCTGCCGCAGCTGCTTGACCACGAGGGCGACGGCCGCCGGGCTCGGCGGGTCCTCGCGCTGCATGGACGTGCGCAGCACCGTGCTCATCGCCGCGGCGAGACCGTCGAGGTCCTGCTGGCCGACGATATGGGTGCGCGGCGCATCGGGCAGGTCGTCCCACCGCGAGGTGTTCGTGTAGGGCAGGCATGCCATGTGGACGGTGCGGCCGGGGCGCATACTCATCCGGGGCCGGATCCAGTCGAGGAACGCATACTTGCCGGCCATCGCCTGCTCGAGCGGCGAGCGGCGCAGCGGGCTGCCGCTCGTCGACCAGCGGCCGTCCTGCACCCGCACCTGACCGCCCTTGACCTCGAGCACGATGATCCCGATGCCCGGCCACAGGATGAGGAAGTCGATCTCGACGTCGGCGTCCGGGGTGGTGAGCCGCTGCCCGTGGATGATCACGGCGTTGTCGGGCAGCTGGGCGCGGAGGTGGTCGAGGACGACCTTCTCCGCGCCCTCGGGCTGGTCGTCACAGTGCACGGTCGGTCCCTGGGCCTGCTGATCCGCGGCGTCGCTGCTCATGGGCTCAGACTATCGGGGACGGTGGACCGGTGGGGCGCGATCACGGCGCGGGGTGGGCGACCCCCGGTGTCACGGAATCGGAACATTCCGGATCTCCGAACACTGGTGCGGCTGGGTACGATGAGACCATGGCATCCCTCACCGACACCTGGCGCGCCCGGTTCGACCGCTCGGGGCGCGTCGTCATCACGACGGGTAAGGTCGGACTCGGCTGCATGTTCGGTATCGCGCTCGGCTTCACCGCCGGCGGCCTGCTCATGATCCTCGAATCGCCCATGTGGTCCTGGTCGTGGATGATCGGGATCCTGTCCGTCGGCTTCTTCGGGGTGCTCGGCCTCCCGCTCTTCGCCAGCCAGTTCGTCAACCCCGACCGGCTCATCGTCACCACCGGCGGAGTCGAGCTCAAGCGCGGCTGGCCGAACTCTAAGCGCAACCTCGGGCGGCTCGCCTGGTCCGGCATCACTGGGATCGACACGGCAGAGGTGCCCAGCGGCAGCGGACGCACCACGCAGATGACCGTCATCCGCCTCACCCCGGCCGCCGCCGAGCACATTGCGAAGTCGGACTCGGAGATCCTGGCATCCCTGCGCGCCACTGAGGAGAAGCTCATCGGCGGGCCCGGCCTGTCCCTGCCGAGCACCCTGCGCGGAGGGGCCGAACCGCTCACCGCATTCCTCACCGAGGTGTGGCGGCGCTTCCGCTGAGCCCGGGCCGCCTCAGGTGGAGTCGCCCGGGCGGTGCCCGGGGGCGCGCGAATCGACCGGCCCGTCACCGTCAGGGAATGGCTCCCCGGTCTGTGCGGGAGCGCCGGGGTGCGCCTCGACGGCGGTTCCCGGGGCATCTTCGGTGCTCGTGTGCACGTCGCCGTGCTTGCGGCCGATCGGCAGCACGTGGACGATCCCGACGATGACGAGTCCCCAGAGCAGACCGAGGACGAGTGAGAAGAACGTGTTGATGAGCCAGGCGAGGATCGGACCGGCGACCGCGATGCCGGCGACGAGGCGCTCGATCCCGTGGACGAATGCGTACGGCGCGTGGAACCCGAGCTCGTCCATGCCGACGAGGATGATGTGGCCGCCCACCCAGAGCATCGCGAAGGTGCCGACGATCGAGATGAAGTCGAGCACGTGCGGCATCCCGCTGACGAGCAGACGACCGAACTTCTGGGAGCCGGCCGAGTCCTTCTTCGCCATGTGGAGGCCGATGTCGTCCATCTTGACGATGAGGCCGACCACGCCGTAGACGAGCAGGGTGATGCCGATCGCGACGACGACGAGGATGATCGCGCGGCTCAGCAGCGTCTCGTCGGTGACCTCGTTGAGGGAGATCACCATGATCTCGCAGCTGAGGATGAAGTCCGTGGTGATCGCGCTCTTGACGATCTTGTCCTCGGCATCCCTGCCCTGCTCGACCGCGGGCTCGCCCTTCTCCGCATGGTGCCCGCGGATCTTCGCCCACACCTTCTCCGCGCCCTCGAAGCACAGGTAGGTGCCGCCGAGCATGAGGATCGGGGTGAGGATCCACGGCACGAACTGGCTGAGGACGAGGAGCACCGGGACGATGATGAGGAGCTTGTTGCGCAGCGAACCCTTGGCGATCCGCCAGATGATCGGCAACTCGCGCGAGGGCTCAGCGCCGGTGACGTACTGCGGGGTGACCGCGGCGTCGTCGATGACCACGCCGGCGGCCTTCGCGCTCGCCTTCGCGGTTCCGGCGGCGACGTCGTCGACGCTCGCCGCAGCGATCCGTGCGAGTGCGGCGACGTCGTCGAGGAGGGCGACGAGACCGCCGCTCATCGGGTGCTCCGGCCGACGCGGCGGGGAGGCTGGGCGGGGGCGGTCGTGCAGTGCTGCGGATTCGGCATAGGGTCATGCTAGACGAAGGAGGACAGATGTCTGCTGTGATCCCGTGCCCGTGCGGCGGAGTGCCTGCGGGCAGCTCCCTGATCGAGTGCTGCGGGCCGGCGCTCGCCGGCGAGGTGTGGCCGGAGACCGCCGAGGCGCTCATGCGCTCGCGCTACACGGCCTTCGCGCTGCGCGACGACGACCACCTGTTCCGCACCTGGCACCCGCGCACCCGGCCGGTGGATTCGACGGCCGATCGGACGACGCAGTGGCTCGGTCTCGAGATCGAGGACGTCACCGGCGGCGGACCGGAGGACGAGGAGGGCACGGTGACCTTCACCGCCCGGTTCCGCGACCTCATGGCGCAGGGCCGGATGCACGAGAAGTCGCGGTTCGTCCGCCGGGCCGGCCGCTGGATGTACCTCGACCCCATCGAGTGAGGCACCGACCGAGCCCGGCAGTGAACTGAGGTGCTGACCTGAGGCACTGACGCGCTGCGTACTGCGCGGTATCCGAAAGGCGACGCGCAATTGCGCGCCGCTCTTCGGATACTCCGCAGTTGGGCGGGGAGGGCAGCGCGGGGACCGGCCACCGCACGCGAATGCCTCAGAGCGCGGGCGCGCGAGCGCCTCAGTCCGCACGCGAATGCCTCAGCTCGCACGCAGCTCGATCGCACGCACCTCAGGCGCGGCCGAGGAACTCCTGCCAGGCGGGCAGCTCGCGGCGGGCCTGCGACAGGCCGCGGCGGTGGCTCGCGGCGAGCTTCGCGAGGTCGCGCTCGCCGTTGCCCACCGGCATGACCTCGGGCGCGAACAGGTAGGCCTGCCCGGCCCGCTCGAGCTCGAGCAGCCGATCCCGGGTGTCGTTGTAGCGCTGCCAGCGGGTGAGGAGGGCCTCGGCGATCGCCGGGTGCCGGCGGAAGTACTGTCGGTAGAACCACGGGAAGCGCTGCGGGGCCTTGCGATACGCGCGCTCCTGGCTGAGCACGACGAAGAACTTCTCGTACCCGTCCGCCTGGGCGCGGGACAGGGCGATGCCGCCGTCGGCCCCGAGCGCCCCGTCGACGTAGGTGCGCTCGTCGATCGTCACCGGCGGCATGATCACCGGCATCGTCGAGGAGGCGCGCACCCGCACCATGAGGTCGGTCATCTCCGTGACATCCGCGCGGGAGAAGAACACCTCGTCCCCGGTCTCCGCCTCGAAGGCGCCGATCCGGAAGTCGGCGGGATTGTCGGCGAAGGTCCGCCAGTCGAAGGGCAGCGCCTGGTCGGGCAGGCCGGTCTCCTCGTAGATGTACTTCGCGTTGAACAGGCCCTCGCCGCGGAGCATCGTGCGCACGTCGCCGAACCTCGGGTCCGCGGCGAAGTCGACGAAGGAGCGGCGGGCCCGCCGGGAATCCTGCGACAGGTAGTTGGCGAGATTGCTCGCCCCGGCGGAGATCCCGGCGACGTAGTCGAACCGGATCCCTGCATCGAGGAGCACGACGACGACGGCGGAGGTGAGCGAGGCACGCATCCCGCCGCCTTCGAAGATCAGCGCGGTGTCGGTGACGTTCGGGGCCAGCGGGCCGCCCGGCGCATGGTGCTCGGTGGTCGGCACCGGGGACGCCTGCGGCACGGATGCCGGTTCCCCGGAGTCCGGGTGTGCGGAGCCCGGTGCGTGATCGTCGGGGCCGTCGGTCACCGGCGGCGCCTGCGCCCGGTGCCGAAGATGCCGCGGGCGATCTCCCGGGCGGCGGTGCGGGTGAACTGCTTGAAGGCCTGCGATTCGACGACCTTCTCGAACATCGATTCCTGCGGAGCGGACGCCGTCTCCGCGCGCTGCCGGGGCGCGCGGCGGGGCGTCGGGATGCGGGTCGGGGTCTCCTGGCGGGTGGGTGCCGGCGGCGTGTCCGCAGGCCCCGGGTCCGTGGTCGAGGCGTCGGGGGTGCGCGGGGCGTTCGCCGGGCTGTCGGCCGGTTCCGGCTGCGCCTCGGCCTCGGAGTAGCGCCGGGTGAGGAGCTCGTGAGCGGACTCCCGGTCGATCGCCTCCCCGTACTTCGCCTGGAGCGGGGAGCCGGCGACCATCTGCTCCATCACCGGGGCGTCGGTGGGTCCCATGCGGGAGGCCGGGGCGAAGACCCGGGTCGGGGCCACCGGGGTGGGGGAGCCGTCGGGATCCATGACCGTGACGACGGCCTCGCCGGTGCCGAGCCCGGTGAGGAGCGCCCCGAGGTCGAAGTCGGTGATCGGGAAGGTCTCCACCGTGGCCTTGAGAGCCTTGGCGTCCTTGGGGGTGTGGGCGCGCAGCGCGTGCTGGATGCTCGAGCCGAGCTGGGCGAGCACCTCGTCGGGGACGTCCGTGGGGGACTGGGTGACGAACACGATGCCCACACCCTTCGAGCGGATGAGGCGCACGGTCTGCGCGACCGAGTCGAGGAACGCCTTCGAGGCATCGCGGAACAGGAGGTGCGCCTCGTCGAAGAAGAACACGAGCGCCGGCTTCTCCGGATCGCCGACCTCCGGCAGGGTCTCGAACAGCTCCGCGAGCAGCCACATGAGGAATGTCGAGAACAGGGCCGGGCGGTTCTGCACCGCCGGCAGCTCGAGCATCGAGACGATGCCGCGGCCGTCCTCTGCGGTGCGCAGGAGGTCCGCGATGTCGAACTCCGGCTCCCCGAAGAACACGTCGGCACCCTGCGCCTCGAGGTTGGCGATCGACCGGAGGATGACGCCCACCGAGGCGCTGCTCACCCCGCCGATCGACTTGAGCTCGGCCTTGCCCTCGTCCGAGGTCAGGTGGGTGAGCACGGCCTTGAGGTCCTTGAGGTCGAGGAGTGCGAGACCCTGCGCGTCCGCGTAGTGGAAGAGCAGGCCGAGCACGGACTCCTGGGTGTCGTTGAGCTCGAGGACCTTCGACAGGAGAAGCGGGCCGAACGAGGTGACCGAGGCGCGCAGCGGCACCCCGGTGCCCTCCCCGCCGAGGGCGAGGAACTCCACCGGGCTCGCCGCGGGCGCCCAGTCCTGGCCGTTCGCCGAGGTGCGGGCCAGCAGCTTCTCGGAGCCCTCGCCGGGCGTCGCCATGCCGGACAGATCGCCCTTCATGTCCGCTGCGAACACCGGCACCCCGGCATCGGAGATCGCCTGGGCGAGCACCTGGAGCGTCACCGTCTTGCCGGTGCCCGTGGCACCTGCGACGAGCCCGTGCCGGTTGAGCATGCCCAGCGGCAGGCGGACGCGGGCTTCGGTGACCACGGTGTCGCCGTCGATGGCGGAGCCGAGGTCGAGTGCGGGGACGTCGAAGGTGTAGCCGGTGCGGATGGCCTCGAGGGCCGCCTGGGAATCGCTCATGCGGTCATTCTGGCACAGGGCGCGGACACGGCCGAAGCACCGGACGCACCGCGGAACCGCGTCAGAACACGGCGGCGAAGGCGTCGGCGACCGCGTCGCCGAAGAGCACGAACTCGACCGACCCGACCCCCGGCCAGCGTTCGGCCGCACCGGCATCGGTGAGCACCCGGAGGGCGGCGCGGGCCACCTCGGCGGCGTCCCAGCCGTAGACCCCGGCGCCGATCGCGGGGAAGGCGAGCGTGCGCGCCCCGATCCGCTCGGCCTCGTCGAGCGCGGTGGCGAAGCACGATTCGAGGACGGCGACATCGGTCTGGCCGGCGTGCCGGTTCGGGCCGACGGTGTGGATGACCCAGCGGGCCGGCAGCGCGCCCGCTCCGGTCGCTATGGCCCGACCGGGCGGCAGCCCGTCCGGGTGCGTGGTGGCGCGCAGCTCCTGGCACTCGGCGAGCAGCTCCGGGCCCGCGGCGCGGTGGATCGCGCCGTCCACCCCGCCCCCGCCGAGCAGCGAGGAGTTCGCCGCATTGACGATCGCGTCCGCGGTCGAGGTGGTGATGTCTCCGGTGCGCAGGGTGATGTCCATGGAGCCAGCCTAGCGAGGGGCACGGGCCCGGGGGAGGGGGTGCCGGGCTCGGGGAGATGGTGCGAGGACTCAGCGGGGTTCGGCCATGAGGGTGAGGGTGCGCACGGTGCGGGAGTCGTCGTAGTCGGCGTGGATCACCCCGTCCGCGAGGTCGAACACTTCCCACAGCGTGCCGGGACGGGTGCGCTGCGAGACCTCGCCGAGCGCCTCCCATTCCGGCAGCCGCACCTCTTCACGAGCGGTCTCCCCGGCTGCGACGGGCTCGCCGAACGCCCGGCGCATGTCCGCCGGGCCCGGGCGGCGGTGCCAATCGGCGACGAGCCACGAGGGGACCGCGATGCCGTTGAAGCCGCCGCTGCGGTCGTAGACGAGGCGGATGCCGATCGCGGACAGGGTGCTGTCGGAGAACACGAAGTCCACCCCGGAATTGATGAACTCCCAGCTCAGCTCACCCGCACAGGAGCGGGTGACGGGATTCTCCTCCATGACGAGCATCGCCTCGAGCACGGAGACCTCGTCGCTGCCGCACCCGAGGGCCGCGCTCAGCGCCGCGATGCTGCCTGCCGGGACCATGGACCCATTGTCCCACCGCGGGCGTGCGGATCGTGGGATCTCGCGGGGTACGGATCGCGCGGCGGGGACTCGGGCTCCTCCGGTAGGGGAGTCGCGCGGCAGAGTCACGATTCCGTGACGATGGCCCGCACCAGTGCGATTCCCGGTGGGGAGCCGCGGATCGGCATGTCTACACTGTCGGCAGCTGTCCCACTTCCCACTCCTTAGGACGCACCCATGCCTGCACCCCTGCCTGCTGTCCGTCAGAGCGCTGCTGCTCGGACCTCCGCTGCTCAGTCCTCCCGCAGTGCTCCCCGTCGCCGGGTGGGCCGCGGTCTCAGCGCCGCCGTCCTCGGGATCGGCCTCCTCGCCGGCGTCGCAGTGCCGGCCGGTGCCGCCCCGGGCCTGTCCGCCGGCGCGATCGACCGGACCCCCGTCGCCGGCCCCACCGCGACCCCGGGCGCCGGTCTCGAGGCCGGGGACACCGCTTTCGTCGACGTCACCGTCGCCACCCTGTGGACGAAGCCCTCCTCACCGCGCCGCATCGATGCACCGGCGCTCGCGAACCCCGTGCGGACCGGGGAATGGAGCACGAACCTGTCGACGACCGAGGTGCGGCGTGCGCTCACCGGGCGGACGCAGACCCAAGCGGTCTACGGCGACGAGGTGCGGATCCTCGAGATCTCCGACGACTGGGCGAAGGTCGCCGTCGCCCGCCAGCAGAGCCCGGGGGACGAGCACGGCTACCCCGGCTGGGTGCCGACCCGCCAGCTCGTGGAGAACCGCGACTTCGACCGGGCGCTCGACGCCCACAGCACCGCGATCGTCACCAGCAGCACCACCGAGGTCACCGCTCGGCCCACCGGCGGCGCGGTCGAGCACGTGCCGTTCAACGCCGAGCTGCCCGTGCTCGCCCGAGCCGGGGACCGGGTGCGGGTGGCGCTGCCCGACGGAGCGAAGGGCTGGGCGCCCACCCGCGACGTCGACCTCCACCCGGCCGGCAGCGGGCCGGAGGAGCCCAAGCCCTCCGAGCTCGTGTCCACCGCGAAGGACTTCCTCGGGGTGCGCTACCTGTGGGGCGGCACCTCCTCCTCCGGGTTCGACTGCTCGGGCTTCACCTATGCGGTGCACCGCGCCCACGGCATCGAGATCCCGCGCGACTCCGGCCCCCAGTCGCGCGCGGAGAAGTCGGTGAAGGTGAAGGACCTCGCAGTCGGCGACCTGATCTTCTTCGCCGGCAACGGCGGCCGCGGGGCCGTCCACCACGTCGGCATCTACCTCGGGCACGGGAAGATGATCCACGCCCCCAACGCCTCGAAGAGCGTCGAGATCGTCGACTGGCGGGCCTGGGACCGCGGCAAGCAGTTCTCCGGGATCAAGCGGTACCTCTGACCCGAGCAGAGCACGTGGGCCCCTGGGCGATCGTCCTCAACCCGATCCACGCGAGCGGCCGCCGGCGGTGCGCGGAGCTCACCGCGCTCCTCGCCGACCGCGGCATCCCGTGGACCCTGCACCGCACCACCCCGGTGCACGAAGGGGCGGAGCAGGCCGCTGCCGCGGTCTGTGCGGGTGCTGCCCGGATCGTCGTCGTCGGCGGCGACGGCACGGTGCGCTCCGCGGTGCGCGGCATGATGGCCGTCGAGGGGGAGGGCGCGGACCTCCCGCCGCTCGCCCTCGTGCCGACGGGCACCGCGAATCTCTTCGCCCGGAACCTCGGCATCACCCCGGGCCCGGCGAGCGTCTCGCGGCAGTTCGCCCCCGAGGTGCGACGCGCCGATGTCGGCATCGCCGTCATCCGTACCCGAACCGGCGCCGAGGTGCGCGAGGTGTTCCTCGCCGCAGTCGGCCTCGGCCGCGACGCCGCCACGATCATGGGGCTCACCGACCGGGCCAAACGGGTCCTCGGCTGGCCGGCCTACCTGGTCGCCGGACTCCGGCACCTCGGTGATGCCGGCACCCGGGTGCACGTGCGGTGGCACGACGGGGAGTTCCGCGGCCCGGCGTGGAGCGTGCTCGCCGGGAACGTCGCCGGCCTGCCGGGGCTGATCCGCGTGTTCCCGCGCGCCGCTCCGGACGCCGGGGACCTCGAGCTGCTCGTGTGCACGCCGCGGAGCGTGCGGGACTGGGCGCGGATCGCCTGCTTCGGGCTGCTCGGACAGGACGAGGCGCCTGCTGTGCTCGCCTACCACCGGTGCGCCTGGGTGGAGATCGTCCCCGCGGCACCGGCACCGATCCACCTCGACGGCGAACCGTTCCCGAACGTCGCCCGGCTGCGCATCTCCGTGCTCCCGGGCGCCCTGTCCGTGGCAGTCTGAACGCTCCGACCCCGCACGCACCGGCGCGCCGGCACAGCCCCGCGAGTGCGCGCTGCGGACTGTGGTGGTTCCGTGCTGGAATGGTGGCATCGATGCCACCACTGTCCGCCGTTTCCACCACGGTCCGGGCAGGTGCCCCGCGCTCGAGGTGCGCGCCGGGTCAGCAGAGCGCGCACCGGGTCAGGAGCCTCGGCTCAGACCGCTGCCGCGGCGGCGCGGCCGGCGACCCGGCCGGAGAACAGGCAGCCGCCGAGGAACGTCCCCTCGAGCGAGTTGAACCCGTGCATGCCGCCGCCCCCGAATCCGGCGGCCTCACCGGCGGCGTAGAGGCCGTCGATCGGCGTCCCGGTCGCATCGAGCACGCGTGCCTGCAGATCGGTGTGGAGGCCGCCGAGGGTCTTGCGGGTGAGGATGTGGAGCCGCACTGCGATGAGCGGTCCGGCCTCCGGGTCGAGGATCCGGTGCACCGGGGCGACCCGGATGAGCCGGTCGCCGAGGAACCCGCGCGCCTGCCGGATCGCGGCGAGCTGGGCGTCCTTGCCGAAATCGTTCTCCACCTGGGCATCGCGCGCCTCGACGATGCGCCGGATCTCCACCGGGTCGAGCACGTGCCGGGCACCCGTGCCGGCCCCGGCCCCCGCGCCGGCCCCCGCCTCGGCCCCGGTGAGCGCGTTCATCCCCGCGACGAGCTCCTCGAGGGAATCTGCGACGACGAAGTCCTCGCCGTGGCGCTTGAACGCCTCCACCGGCGCGGTCGCCCCCGCGCGCGCCCGCCCGAGCGTGGCCCGGACCGACTTCCCGGTCAGATCCGGGTTCTGCTCCGAGCCCGAGAGTGCGAACTCCTTCTCGATGGTCCGCTGGTTGAGGACGAACCACGAGTGCTCCGCGTCGATCTCCCGCAGGTGCTTGAGCGTGGCCCGGGTGTCGGAGCCGGGGAACAGCGGGACGGGCAGCCGCCGTCCGCGGTCGTCGAGCCACAGGGACGAGGGGCCGGGTAGGATCCGGATCCCGTGGCCGGCCCACACCGGGTCCCAGTTGCGGATGCCCTCGGTGTAGTGCCACATCCGGGTGGGGTTGAGCAGGTGCGCGCCGGCGGCCTGGGCGATCGGGATCATCCGCCCGTCGACGTACTCCGGCACCCCGGAGATCATGGTGCGCGGGGGAGTGCCGAGGTCGGTCGGCCAGTTCTGCCGCACGAGCGCGTGGTTCGCGCCGATCCCGCCCGAGGCGATGACCGTCGCGCCGGCCCGCAGCTCGAACTCCCCGGTGACCTCCCGGTTCGAGGCGACGCCGCGCGGGCTGTCATCGGGGGCGAGCAGCGAGCCGCGCACGCCGGTGACGGAACCGGGCCCGGTGAGGAGTGCGTCGACCCGGTGGCGGAAGCGGACCTGCAGCCGGCCGGCGCTGATGAGCTCCTTGGTGCGGGCGAGGAACGGCGCGACGACGCCGGGGCCGGTGCCCCAGGTGATGTGGAATCGGGGCACGGAGTTCCCGTGGCCGTCGGCGGTGCCGTCCCCGCGCTCGGCCCAGCCGACGACGGGGAAGAACCGGTGGCCCATCGCGTGGAGCCACGCCCGCTTCTCCCCGTGCGCGAAGTCGAGGTACGCCTCCGCCCATCGGCGCGGCCACACATCGTGCTCCTCGAAGCCGGCCGAGCCCATCCAGTCGGCCCGGGCGAGCTCGAAGGAGTCGCGGATCCCCATCCGTCGCTGCTCGGGGGAGTCGATGAGGAACAGGCCGCCGAACGACCAGTACGCCTGCCCGCCGAGGTCCTGCTCACCCTCCTGGTCGAGGAGGACGACGCGTGCTCCCGCACGGGCCGCCTGGGTCGCGGCGACGAGCCCGGAGAGTCCGGTGCCGATGACGAGGACGTCGGTGTCCATGGTGCCTCCCGGGGCAGCGCGGTCGGTGGGGTCCCAGCGTACCGGCCGCGCCCGCCTCACATCGTCCGCCTCACATCATGAGGAGCAGGCTGGCCGCCATCACCGCCATGCCCGCGATGAGCCCGTACACCGCGTGGTGATGGTGTCCGGAGCGCTGCGCGGTGGGGAGCAGCTCGTCGAAGGAGATGAACACCATGATCCCGGCGACCGCGGCGAACACGAGGCCGAACAGGGTGGGGGTGATGAAGGGTGCGAGGAGCACGAACCCGATGAGCGCGCCGGCCGGCTCGGCGAGCCCGGCGAGCGTCGCGAGGGTCAGCGCCCGGCCCCGCGACCCGGTGGCGTGATGGACCGGGGCGGCGACCGCGATGCCCTCGGGCACGTTGTGGATGGCGATCGCGACGGCGATGGGGACCGCGATCTGCGGGTCCTGCAGGCCGGACACGAAGGTCGCGAAGCCCTCAGGGAAGTTGTGGACGGCGATCGCGACCGCGGTGAAGGTGCCCATCCGCAGCAGCGCGCGCTCCCGGGGCCGCTCCTCGTGGATGTCGCCGGGGACTTCGTGCGGGTTCACGGTGTCGGGCACGAGCCGGTCGATGATCGCGACGACGGCGATGCCGGCGAAGAAGGCGCCGGCCGCCATCCAGGACGCAGCCTGCGAGGAGTGCTCCTCGGCGAGCGAGTCCGCGGCCTTCGGCAGGATCTCGACGAGCGAGATGTAGATCATCACCCCGCCGGAGAATCCGAGCGCGGCGGCGAGGAAGCGCTTCGACCGACCGCCGCCGCCGAGGATCGCGATGAGACCGCCGAGGCTCGTCGCGACGCCGGCGGCGAGCGTGAGCGCGAAGGCGAAGAGCACGTTCTCCACTCGATCCCTCCTCGATCCGTCCGCTCGGCGATCCTCAATTTCTAGCGATTCGGATCGCTCCTGCACAAGTCGTGATGTGCGCAGGTGAGCAAATGTGGACCGGCTCACACGCCGGGACGGGATGCGGGACAGCGGCGGCGCGGATCCGGCGCCCGGTGACGGGAGGATGAATTCTGCCCGACCCCGGCAGACCGCTGGGAGGGTGCGGTCGCGGACGCTCATAGGATGAGGTGGCGCCGCCCGGCTCGGGCGGGGCGGGCCGAGCGAGGAAGGGATACGGGCGTGGACGACGACAGCTCACCGGACGACTACGGGAAGTTCTCCTTGAACGAGGACTGGACCGCGACGATCATCGGCCTCCTGCTCCTCGGCGCGTGCCTGCTCGGCCTCATCAGCGCGGACCTCATCCCGTGAGCCGCACCGACGCATCAGGGCCCGCACCCGCCACCACCTCCGCCGAGGCGCCCGCAGCGCCGGCATCCCCGCGTGCCCGCACCGGGTGGACGATCGCCGGTGCGGTCGTGGTGCTCGGCCTCGCCGCCCTCGTGCAGCTCCTCACCGACACCGTCCCCGAGGCGACCGCCGGGACGTGGTTCGGCGATGTCGCGCAGTCGATCGAGTACCCGATCTACGCGATCGCCCTCGGGTTCCTCGGCAACGCGGTGCTCTCGCTGTGCGGGGTGCGCGATCGGATGAACGCCGCGTTCCGGACGGAGCTGTTCATCAAGATCGGGCTCGTGCTGCTCGGCGCGACGATCAATTTCGCGATCTTCGTCAAGGCCTTCGGTCCGGCGGTCATGCAGGCGATCTGCCTCATCGCGATCGTCTTCGCCTTCACCTGGTGGTTCGCCGGGGTGCTCGGACTCGACGACCGCCTGCGCGCTCTGCTCGCCTCGGCGCTGTCGATCTGCGGCGTGAGCGCCGCGGTCGCGGCCGCCGGTGCGGTGCGGGCGAAGAAGGAGCAGCTCGCCTACACCGCGACGCTCGTCATCGTGTTCGCCGTGCCCTCGATCTTCCTGCTCCCGTGGCTCGCCTCCCTCATGGGGCTGCCACCGGCGGTGACCGGCGCGTGGATCGGCGGCAACATCGACACCACCGCGGCGGTCACCGCCGCCGGTGCGGTCGCCGGCGAGCAGCCGCTGCAGATCGCCTCGATCGTCAAGGTCACGCAGAACGCGCTGCTCGGCTTCGTCGCCGTCCTCCTCACCCTGTTCTTCGCGCTGCGCGTCGACCGGGTGGCTGCTGCTGCCGGTGACGGTGCAGCTGCCGGTGACGGTGCGGGTACCGCGAGTGCGTCCGGGCACAAGCCGCGCGCCTGGGCGATGGTGTGGGATCGCTTCCCCAAGTTCGTCCTCGGCTTCCTCCTCGCCTCGATCGTCGCCACGGTGCTCGGTGTGACGGTCGACCCGGCGGTGCTCGAACCGCGCCTCGATGCGGCCAAGGAGCTCCAGGTGTGGGCGCTCAGCCTCGCCTTCGTGTCGATCGGACTCGAATTCACAGTGTCCTCGGTGCGCGAGGCCGGCTGGAAGCCGATCCTCGTGTTCGCCGCCGCCACCCTCGTCAACCTCGTCGCCGGCCTCGGCCTCGCGGTGCTGCTCTTCAGCTCCTTCCAGTTCTGAGGGCCACTGGCCCGGTCGGCCCGGTCGGCCCAGTCGGCCCGGCGGCCCGGCGGCCCGGGAGTGCGAGGTTCCGCAGTCGTTCCAGTGCGCTGACCGGACGGTATCCGCACTGGAACGACCGCGGAGACCGGTGACCGCACTGGGGTGACCCGGGAATCGCGTCAGTGCACCGGCTGGGCCGCGGCGGCGGTGAGGAACAGCCGGTGGACCGCCGGGTCTGCGGTGAGCTCGGGGTGGAAGGCCGCCGCCATGACCGCCCCCTGCCGCACGAGCACCGGACATCCGGCATGCGCGGCGAGCACCTCGACCCCGGGACCCACCCGGGTGACCTGCGGTGCCCGGATGAACACCGCGTCGATCTCCCGATCCGGGGCGTCCGGCCCGTCGTCCGGGTCCGTCCCGGGGGCGCTGCGGCTGCGCAGCGCGACCCGCGCGGTGAACGATTCGCGCTGCGCGCCGTAGGCGTTGCGGCGGGCCGTGATGTCGAGCACGGGGACGCGTGCGAAGCCCTCGAGCGCCGCACCGTCCTCGACCTCCCGGGCGAGCAGGATGAGGCCCGCGCAGGTGCCGAGGACCGGCAGACCGGCGCGTGCCGCGTCGGTGAGCGCCGGGAACAGCCCGGTCCCAGCGGCGAGGCGCACCATCGCGGTGCTCTCCCCACCGGGCAGCACGAGCCCGGTGAGCCCGGCGAGGTGCTCCGGCCTGGTGACCCGGCGGACCTCGGCGCCGAGCCCGGTGAGCGTCCGCATGTGCTCGGACACCGCGCCCTGGAGCGCGACGACGCCGATCACGGGAGCCGGGATCACCACCCGCGCTCGGCCAGCCGGTGCGGGGCGGGCAGCTCCCCGACGGTGATCCCGACCATCGCCTCGCCGAGGCCGCGGGAGACCCGGGCGATCGTGTCCGGGTCGTCGTAGTGGGTGGTCGCCTCGACGATCGCCCGCGCCCGCTTCTCCGGGTCCCCGGACTTGAAGATCCCCGAGCCGACGAACACGCCGTCGGCCCCGAGCTGCATCATCATCGCCGCGTCCGCCGGGGTCGCGATACCGCCGGCGACGAACATCACCACCGGCAGCGCGCCCTCGCGCGCCACCCGGGAGACGAGCTCGTAGGGTGCCTGCAGCTCCTTCGCCGCGACGAAGAGCTCGTCCTCGCTGCGTGCGGCGAGCGCCCGGATCTCGCCGGTGATCGTGCGGATGTGGCGCATCGCCTCGGACACGTCCCCGGTTCCGGCCTCGCCCTTCGAACGGATCATCGAGGCGCCCTCGGTGATCCGGCGCAGCGCTTCGCCGAGGTTCGTCGCCCCGCACACGAACGGCACCTCGAAGCCGGACTTGTCGATGTGGTTGACGAAGTCCGCCGGCGAGAGCACCTCGGACTCGTCGATGTAGTCGACACCGAGCGTCTGGAGCACCTGGGCCTCGACGAAGTGGCCGATCCGCGCCTTCGCCATGACCGGGATCGACACCGCGTCGATGATTCCGGCGATGAGGTCGGGATCGCTCATCCGGGCCACCCCGCCCTGCGCGCGGATATCGGCGGGCACCCGCTCGAGCGCCATCACCGCGACCGCGCCGGCTGCCTCGGCGATCCGGGCCTGCTCGGGAGTGACGACGTCCATGATCACCCCTCCCTTGAGCATCTGGGCGAGTCCGGTGTTGAGCAGGGGCTGGGCGACGGTCGTCATGGTTCTCCTCGGTGGGTGGGGTGCTCGCGCCGGGTGCGGGTGCGTGGATGGAGCGTCACTCGTCACGCTAGATCCGGATGTGGACCAGGAGAAGTGCCAGAATCATCTCACTCCATTGGGCCAGATGTGATGGACTGGGCCTGTGGCACGCAACGACCTCCGCATCGACCTCGACCGCTCCTTGGGCATCGCGCTGCCGGTGCAGATCATCCGCGGCATCCGCGCCGCCGTCGCCGCCGGCCGGCTCGCCCCCGGCGACCGGCTCCCCTCGGCGCGCGCCTGCGCCGAGGCGCTCGGTGTCTCCCGGGGCACCGTCGACACCGCCTACGCCCAGCTCGCCGCCGAGGGTTACGTCGTCCAGCGTCCGCGCAGCGGCACCGTCATCGACCCCGAGCTGCCCGCCGCCGCGCTCGCCGCTCCCAGCGCGCCGCGCAGCTCCCCGGTGCCCCGCGTCCCCGCCGTCCGGGTGGATCTGCGGCCGGGCCGCGGCGGGGAGTCGCCGCTGGGGGAGGCGGCGTTCCGCACGGCTTGGCGCCGGGCCCTCGACGTCAGGCCGGCCCCTCCCGACCCGCTCGGCGAGGAACCGCTGCGCCGTGCGATCGCCGAGCACCTGCGGGTCATGCGCGGAATGGTCGTCGAGGCCGAGGACATCCTCGTCACCGCCGGCTCGCGGGACGGGGTGGCACTCGTGCTCTCGGCGATCGGTGCCGACAGGCTCGTGGTCGAGGACCCCGGATTCCCCGGCCTGCGCCGCGCACTGCACGGAGTCGAGCTCGTCCCGGTGGCCGTCGACGCCGAAGGGCTGCCCCCGGAGGGGCTCGCCGGCGCGGTGCCCGCCGGCAGGACTCCCGGCCGCCCGCCCGAGGCCGCGCTCGTCACCCCGAACCACCAGTTCCCCTACGGCACCGCGATGCCCGCCGGCCGCCGCGCCGCGCTGTGCCGGTGGGCCGCCGATGCCGGGATGCTCCTCATCGAGGACGACTACGACAGCGAGGCGCGCTACCTGGGACCTGCGGTGCCGCCGCTGTTCGACTCCGCGCCCGGCGGCGGGGTCGTGCACATCGGGACCTTCTCCACGGTCCTCACCGCCGCGGTCGGCACGGGCTACATCGTGGCGCGCGGGCCGGAGGGCACGCGCATCCGTGCGGCCCGGGAGCGCCTCGGCCCGGCGGTGCCGCCCGTCATGCAGCACGCGCTCGCGGAGTACCTGGCCGCCGGGGGACTGCGCCGGCGGATCGCTCGCGGGCGCCGACGCCTGCGGGCCGCGGAAACGGTCGTCGCCGAGTTCTCGCACCTGCCCGGACTCGTGCACCGCGGCCGCGGACTCGTCGTGGAGATGCCGGCCGAGGCCACCCGCGAAGCTCACCGTGCGCTCGCCGTCCGCGGGATCCGGGTGGGCGATCTCGCCGCCGGCTGGTCCGGCGCACCGCGCCGCCACGGACTCGTCATCGCCCATGCGAACGCCGCGCCCGTCCAGCTCCGGGAAGTCTTCGCGGTGATCGCCGGGTGCGGCTGAGCCGCGGGATGGGGTGGTGCGGTCTGCGACTGTGCGGTCTGCTGCAGTGCCGGCGGCGGAGGTGGTGGCGGCGGAGGTGGTGGCGGGTGCGCCCTGGTGGCGTGTGCCACCATGGGCGCATGAATGATCCCCGCACCGGTGCCGGAGCACCCCAGGACCCCACGCCCGTCGATTCCTCCCGGGCTGCTGCGCCCACGCACTCCGTCGAGCTCACCCGGGTGGCGGAGAACCACTACCGGGCCGTCGGCGCGAACGGTGCTGCGGTGGAGTTCGGGCGCGGGGAAGGGCTCCTCACCCCGGTCGAGCTGCTGCTCGCGGCGATCGCAGGATGCTCGGCGATCGACGTCGACACCGTGACGACGCGGCGCACCGAACCGCAGCGATTCGGGGCGACCGCGAGCGGGCGGAAGATCGAGGAGGACGGCGCCTCCCGGCTCACCGACATCGGCATCGACTTCGATCTCGCC
Source organism: Brevibacterium pityocampae (assembly GCF_039541555.1). Lineage (NCBI taxonomy): Bacteria > Bacillati > Actinomycetota > Actinomycetes > Micrococcales > Brevibacteriaceae > Brevibacterium > Brevibacterium pityocampae. Next base: position 42,278 of record NZ_BAABGL010000012.1, read on the forward strand.
TTCCCCGACGACGAGGCCGGCCGGACGGCGGCCGGCATGGTCGAGCGCCTCGTGCGCCTGTCCCACGACAAGCACTGCACGGTGTCGCGCACCGTCGAGCACCCGACCGCGGTGCGGATCGCGTCCCGGGCCGAAGTCACCGACTGAGCCGGGTCGTCGACCGGGCGAGCGGTCACTCGCCGGGCCGAGGCCATCGCCCGGGCCGAGCGGTCAGTCGACCTGGAGCTCGCCCATCGCGTCCCAGCCCTCGCCCTCGATCTTGCGGGAGATGATCCGCGGAGTCGACTGCAGGTGCTGGGGGAACTCCTCGCGCATCGTCGCGAAGTGCGCACTGCCCACGTGAGCGGCGGCCGCGTCGTCGTCGGCGAAGGCCTCGACGAGCACGTACTCGTGCGGGTCCTCGAGGCTGCGTGACCAGTCGAACCACAGATTCCCGGGCTCGGCGCGGGTGGCCTCGGTGAAGTCGCGCACGATCTCCGGCCACGCCTCGGCGGCCTCGGGCTTCACACGGAACTTGACGACGATGAAGTACATGATTCCTCCTGTGGTGTCCGGTCGATCGCGGTGCTGGTGCGGATCGTACCGGGTGTCGGGACGGACGAGGGTGCGGGGTGGCGCGGGTCGGTCGGGAGTCGTCTCCAGGGGACGGCCCTGGGCCACCCACTCCGTCATCGACCCGTCGTAGACGGCGACGTCGGGGCGGCCCAGGCGGGCGGCGCTGAAGGCGACGAGGGTCGCGGCGATGCCGCCGCCGCAGTAGGCGATCGGGGCGGCCGCGGAGTCGAGGATCCCGGTCGGGGCGAGCACTGCGCGCGCCTGCTCGGCCGGGACGAGGCGATGGTCGCGGTCCTCGTCGTAGAGCTCGCGGAAGAACGCGTTCGTGCTGCCCGGGATGTGGCCGGGGCGGCCGTAGGGGCGGGTGCGCCCGGAGTAGGCGTCCGGGTCGAGCGCATTGACCACCGGGACTCCCGCGCCTGTCGCGGACTCGACGGCGGCGGCGTCGGCGAGCAGTTCCGGGCGGCGCCGCGCGGTGAAGGTGCGTGGCACCGGCTGCGCATCTCCGGTGCCCAGCGGATGGCCGGCCGCCCGCCAGGCGGGCAGGCCGCCGTCGAGCAGCGCGACCCGATCGTGGCCCTCGAGCCGGAGGTTCCACCACAGGCGGGTCGCCCATTCGCTCTCCCCGTGGTCGTAGACGACCACGTCGACGTCCGCGTCGATCCCCAGGCCGCCGGCGGCGCGGGCGAACGCGGGGCTCGACAGCGCGGTGAAGCGGACCGGCTCGGAGGTCGTGAAGGTGTCGACGAGGTCGGCGAACACCGCGCCGGGGATGTGTCCGGCCCGGAAGGCGCCCGCCCCGGATTCTGCGCGCACCCCGGTGTCGGTGCGGAGGAGGAAGGCCGTGACGTCGACGACGAGCACCTGCGGGTCGTCGAGGTGGTCGGCGAGCCAGTCGACGTCGACGAGCATGCCCGGCAGCGCGGACTCCGGCGGCAGCGGTGCGGCACCCATCAGCGGTCCAGGATGCGCTCGACCTCGGCCAGCGAGCGGTCGGCCTTCTTGAGTCGGCGGGACAGGATCGCGATCCGCACGGAGCCGGCGAGCCCGGCGACGAGGATCCCGGCGATTGCGGCGAGGAGCATCGCGACGCCGAGCGGCAGACTGAACTCCCAGCCGAAGTACTGGAACTGCGCGGTGACGTTGTTCTGGATGATGAAGATCAGCAGCAGGACGAGGATCACCGCGCCGAGGATGAGCGCGATCCACACCCCGGCGGACACACCGGCCGAGCGGCGCGGCTCGGTGGCCGGGCGGCGGTGCCGGGAGTCGTCGCGGCGCTCGTCGTGCTCCGGCGGGACGTCCCGGCGCGCGGGCGGGTGAGTGCCGGCGGGCGCCTCGGGTGCGGGATCGGAGGCGCGGGTGTCGTCGAACAGCCGGTCGCCGGCCGGGTCGGGGGAGCGGTACGGATCGGTCACTGCACTCATGTCCTTCGTCGATGGGGGCGGCAGGTCGGTGAGCCCGGGAGGAGCGCGCCGACAGGGGCCGTTGCCCTCCATTGTCGCACGTCACCGCGGCCCTGAAAGTGCAATATCCTGCGGTTCCGTTCTCAGGAACCGCAGGATATTGCCGTCTCGCCGGGAGGGTGGGACGGACGGTCAGACGTCCTTCTTCTCCAGTCCCCGCATGATGTCGTTGAAGGTCTGCGAGGGCCGCATCACCGCGGCGACCTTCTCCTCATCCGGGTGGTAGTAGCCGCCGAGGTCCACCGGCGAGCCCTGCACCGCGAGGAGCTCCTCGGTGATCGCCTGCTCGCTGCTCCGCAGCTGCTCGGCGATCTGGGTGAACGCCTCGGCGAGCTCCCGGTCCTCCGTCTGCTGCGCGAGCTCCTCGGCCCAGTAGAGAGCGAGGTAGAAGTGGCTGCCGCGGTTGTCGATCTCCCCGGCTTTGCGCGAGGGCGAGCGGTTCTCGTTGAGGAACGTCTCCGTCGCGTCGTCGAGGGTGTCGGCGAGCACGCCGGCGCGCGCGTTGTTTTCCGAGGTGAACAGGTGGCGGAAGCTCTCCGCGATCGCGAAGAACTCGCCGAGCGAATCCCAGCGGAGGTGGTTCTCCTCCGTGAGCTGCTGGACGTGCTTGGGCGCGGTGCCGCCCGCTCCGGTCTCGAACAGGCCGCCGCCGTTGATGAGCGGGACGACGGAGAGCATCTTCGCCGAGGTGCCGAGCTCGAGGATCGGGAACAGGTCGGTGTTGTAGTCGCGCAGCACGTTGCCGGTGACCGAGATCGTGTCCTCGCCCTTCCGGATCCGGTCGAGGGAGAACTGGGTCGCCTCCACCGGGCTCATGATCCGGATGTCGAGGCCATCGGTGTCGTGCTCCCCGAGGTACTCCTCGACCTTGGCCTTGATGTTGCGGTCGTGGGCCCGGGTCTCGTCGAGCCAGAACACGGCCGGGGTGTCGGACAGGCGGGCGCGGGTGACGGCGAGCTTGACCCAGTCGCGGACGGGGACGTCCTTGGTCTGGCAGGCGCGCCAGATGTCACCGGGCTCGACCTCGTGGCTGAAGAGCACCGTGCCCGCGGAGTCGACGACCTCGACGGTGCCGGCCTCGGTGATCTCGAAGGTCTTGTCGTGGCTGCCGTACTCCTCGGCCTTCTGCGCCATGAGGCCGACGTTGGGCACAGAGCCCATGGTCGTCGGGTCGTAGGCGCCGTGGGCGCGGCAGTCGTCGATGACGGTCTGGTAGATCCCGGCGTAGGAGGAGTCCGGGATGACGGCGAGGGTGTCCGCCTCGCCGCCGTCGGGGCCCCACATCTTGCCGCCGATCCGGATCATCGCCGGCATCGAGGCGTCGACGATGACGTCGCTGGGCACATGGAGGTTGGTGATGCCCTTGTCGGAGTTGACCTGGGCGAGCGCGGGGCCGCTGCTCATGCCCTGCTCGATGCCGGTGCGCACGCCCTCGGCGACGTCCTGGGGCAGCGCGTCGAGTCCGCTGAGGATCGCGCCGAGCCCGTTGTCGGAGGTGAGGCCGGCGGCGGCGAGCTGCTCGCCGTACTGCTCGAAGACCTCGGGGAAGAACGCCTCGATGACGTGGCCGAAGATGATCGGGTCGGAGACCTTCATCATCGTCGCCTTGAGGTGGACGGAGAACAGGACGTCCTGCTCCTTCGCCGCCCGGACCTGCTCGCGGAGGAACGCGTCGAGGGCGGAGGCCTTCATGAAGGTGCCGTCGACGATCTCCCCGGCGAGCACGTCGAAGGTCTTGAGGTCGGTGGTGCCGGCGGCGGTGCGCAGGCGGATGGTGACGGTGTCGGCGGAGTCGAACACGTGCGACTTCTCGTTCGCGCGGAAGTCGTCGGCCGCCATCGTCGCGACGTTCGTCTTCGAATCTTTCGACCACTCGGCCATCGAGTGGGGGTGGGACTTCGCGAAGTTCTTCACGGCCTTCGGCGCACGGCGATCCGAGTTGCCCTCGCGCAGCACCGGGTTGACGGCCGAGCCCTTGACGGTGTCGTAGCGGGCACGGGCGTCCTTCTCCTCGTCCGTCGACGGCTCCTCCGGGTAGTCCGGGATGTCGTAGCCCTGCGACTGGAGCTCGGCGATCGCGGCCTTGAGCTGCGGCACCGAGGCGGAGATGTTGGGGAGCTTGATGATGTTGGCCTCAGGCGACTGGGTGAGCTCGCCGAGCTCGGCGAGCGCATCGTCCATCGCCTGGTCGGCGCTGAGTCGGTCGCCGAACAGGGCGATGATCCGGCCGGCCAGCGAGATGTCGCGGGTCTCGACCTCGACGCCGGCGGTGGTCGCGAAGGCCTCGACGATCGGCTTGAGCGAATAGGTCGCGAGCAGCGGCGCCTCGTCGGTGCGGGTGTAGATGATCTTTGCCATGTGGTGGACAACCTCAGATCGTGTAGGGGGTTTACGCACCGATTCTACTGTGAGGGCGGATCGGTACCATGCTGGAGGGCGTCGGTTCGGGATGCCGCGACAGGGCAGAGGGGAGTGCGCACGGTCATGGCCAAGCTCTATTTCCGCTACGGCGCGATGAATTCCGGCAAATCGACCGCGTTGCTCCAGGCCGCGTTCAACTACGAGGAGCGCGATCAGCGGGTGCTCATCGCCAAGCCCGCCCTCGACACCAAGGGCGACGACGAGGTCGTGTCCCGGCTCGGGGTGCGCAGGCGCGTCGACTTCCTCATCCGCGCCGGGGAGGACGTCGAGCGGCGCTTCCTCGACACCGCCGGGCTCGAGGACCCGTCGGCCCTCCTCACGCACCTCGACATGCCGCTCGCCCCGGTCGCCTGCCTGTTCGTCGACGAGGCGCAGTTCCTCGAGCCGCGCCAGGTCGACGACCTGCTGCGGATCGCGGTCCGCCACGAGGTGCCGGTGATGACCTACGGCATCCGCACGGATTTCCGCACCCGGGCGTTCCCCGGCTCCGCCCGCCTCCTCGAGATCGCGCACACCCTCGAAGAGCTCAAGACGATCTGCCGCTGCGGGCGCAAGGCGCTGTTCAACGGCCGCAAGGTCGAGGGCCGGTTCGTGTTCGACGGCGACCAGGTGGCGATCGACGGCGCGGAGGTGACCTACGAGTCGCTGTGCGCGCACTGCTACGCCGCGGAGTCCGCCGGTCTCCCGCGCGACGCGGACTGACCCGGGGCGCGGAGGTGCCGGCGGGCCGGGGCACCGACGGCCGGCGGACCGGGGATGCCGGGGCCGAGGCGCGGGCCGGATACCGCCGCCCGCGTCCGGACCTGCCGATACAGTAGGGGTGAACCGCCGGAATCAGTGTCGACCCGCTGGGAGTGAAGCGCCGATGTCACAGCTCGCCTACTCGATCATCAACGATGCCGACCCCGCTGCCCCCGTCCTCATCCTCGGTCCCTCGCTCGGCACCACCGGGTCGCTGTGGGCCGGTCCCGCCTACCGTCTGGCCGACGACTTCCGCGTCGTCACCTTCGACCTGCCCGGCCACGGCCGCAGCCCTCGGGTCCCCGGGGTGACGATCGAGCAGATCTGCGACCTCGTCCTCGAGATCGCCGACGAGCTCGGGGCCGACTCCTTCTTCTACGCCGGGATCTCGATCTCCGGCGGGATCGCCCTCGCCCTCTCCCTGCGCGCTCCGGATCGGGTGCGCGCCGCCGCCGCCCTGTGCTGCGCGCCGCGGTTCGGCGATGCCGCGACCTGGGAGCAGCGCATCGCCGACGTCCGCTCCGACGGCACCCGCTCCCTCGTGCCGGACACCGCCGACCGCTGGTTCGCCGCCGGATTCCTCGACGAGGACATCGCGGCCGGGCCGATCGTCCTCGAGATGCTCGCCGCGACGGACGACGCGGGCTACATCGACTGCTGCGAGGCGCTCGCCGGCTTCGACCTCAGCGGCTCCGTGGGAGCGATCACCGTGCCGCTCCTGCTGCTCGCCGGTGCCCAGGACCCGAGCAACCCGCCCGAGGCGATGCGCGCCCTGGCCGAGCAGATCGACGGCTCGTTCTTCGCCGTCGTCCCGGACTCCGCGCACCTGCCCGTCGCCGAGCACCCCGAGCTCGTCGCCGAGCACCTCTCCGGATTCTTCGGTGCCCGGCTCGACTGAGCACGTCGCCGCCGGCCCGAGCGCACAGCCCGGACCGCCCGATCACCGCTGCCCGACCGATGAGAGCGAAAGAGGACACCATGTCATCGACCCGACCCGCCGGAGAGCACGCGGCGCGCTACGCACCGCTGCCGCAGGGCGATACGGAGAGAGAGTTCAAGTCACCCGGTGAGCGGGCCGAGGGCTTCTCCCTCGGCACCACCCGGATCCGCTGGATCGGATTCGTCGGCGGACTGCTCGCCGCCGTCCTGCTCTGGGTGATCATGCCGGACGACCTGCCGCAGGCCGCGCGCGTCACCGCCGCCGCAGCCGGGCTCATGGCGGTGTGGTGGATGACCGAGGCGATCCCGATCCCGGCGACCGCGCTCGTGCCGCTCGTCGTGTTCCCGCTGCTCGGCGGCACGGAGGAGGAGCCGGCGACGGTGTCCTCGGTCGGGGCGAGCTACGGCTCGGACACGATCTTCCTCTTCATGGGCGGGTTCCTCATCGCGCTCGCGATGCAGCGCTGGAACCTCCACCGGCGGATCGCGCTGTTCGTCCTCTCCCTCATGGGGGAGAGCACCGGGGCGATGATCGCCGGCTTCATGATCGCCACCGGCTTCCTCTCGATGTGGGTGTCGAACACCGCCACCGCGGTGCTCATGCTGCCGATCGGCCTGTCCGTCCTCGTCCTCGTCAACGAGGCGATGGAGAAGGACTCCGACTCCGAATCCCTCGCCGAGGTCAGCGAGGCCGATGAGGCGGACGGGGACTCCGAGGCCGCCGTCGACAGCCCCGGCGGGGAATCGGTGAGATCGAGCGTGCTGCGCTCGAACTTCGGCACCGCCCTCATGCTCGGCATCGCCTATGCGGCCTCCGTCGGCTCGCTCGGCACGATCATCGGCACCCCGCCCAACCTCCTGCTCGTCGGGTACCTCCAGGAGAACCACGACATCACCATCGGCTTCGGCCAGTGGATGCTCGTCGGCGTGCCGCTCTCGCTGGTGATGATGGCGATCACGTGGTTCCTCCTCGTCAAGGTGCTGTTCAAGCCGGAGACCGATCGGATCCCCGGAGGCAGGGACCTCATCGCGGCGGAGAAGGAGAAGCTCGGCGCGATGTCGCTCGGTGAGAAGCTCGTGCTCGCGATCTTCGTCCTCGCCGCCGCCTCGTGGATCACCATCCCGCTCGTGTTCGAGGAGCCGCCGATCTCCGACGCCGGGATCGCGATCGTCGTCGGCATCCTCCTCTTCATCGTCCCAGCCGGCGCCGAGCGCGGGGTCCGGCTGCTCGACTGGGAATCGGCCGTCGAGCTCCCGTGGGGCGTGCTGCTCCTGTTCGGCGGCGGCCTCGCGCTGTCCGCCCAGTTCTCGTCCTCCGGGCTCACCGACTGGATCGGCGAATCGGCGCAGGGCCTGGCGGGCGTGCCGGTCCTCGTCCTCGTCCTCATCCTCGCCGCAGGCATCCTGCTGCTCACCGAGATCACCTCGAACACGGCGACGGCCGCGACGTTCCTGCCCGTGGTGGGCGGGGTCGCCGTCGGCCTGGAGATCGATCCGCTGCTGCTGACCATCCCGGTCGCCCTCGCGGCGACCTGCGCCTTCATGCTCCCGGTGGCCACCCCGCCCAATGCGGTGGCCTACGGATCGGGCTACGTCACGATCGCGCAGATGGTCAAGGGCGGCGTGCTGCTCAACCTCGTCGGTGTCGTCCTCATCACCCTGGTGACGATGACCCTGGCCACCTGGGTGTTCGGCATCGCCTACTGACCGCTCCGGCGCACCGCGCCGAGCACCTCTGCACCGACCCACCGTCCGCACCGAAACACGACCAGGAGACCCAGTGCCCCGACTCTTCGACCCCATCACCCTGCGCGGCCTCACCGTGCGCAACCGGATCTGGCTCGCGCCCATGTGCCAGTACTCGTGCGAGGCCCGCGACGGCGTGCCGACCGACTGGCACCTCGTCCATCTCGGCGCCCGGGCGCAGGGCGGGTTCGGGCTCATCATCACCGAGGCCGCGGCCGTCGTCCCCGAGGGCAGGATCTCGCCGCAGGACGCCGGGCTGTGGAACGACGAGCAGGCGCAGGCCTGGTCGCGGGTCGTCGAGTTCGTCCACTCGCAGGGGGCGGCGATCGCCGTGCAGCTCGCCCACGCCGGACGCAAGGCGAGCACGTACCGGCCGTTCGTCGGCGAGCCCACCGGTTCGGTCCCCGAGTCCGAGGGCGGCTGGCAGGCGGTCGGACCGACGGAGGCCCCGTTCGAAGGGCTCGCCGCGCCGCGCGCCCTGACGTTCGCGCAGATCGAGGAGGCGGTCGCCGCCTTCGGCGCGGCGGCGGCTCGCGCCGAGCGCGCCGGCTTCGACGCCGTCGAGATCCACGCTGCCCACGGCTACCTCATCCACGAGTTCCTCTCGCCCCTGTCGAACACGCGCAGCGACGAGTACGGCGGCTCCCTCGAGAACCGCGCCCGGTTCCTGTTCGAGGTCGTCGAGGCGGTGCGCACGGAGGTCCCGGACACCATGCCGGTGCTCGTGCGGATCTCCGCCTCGGAATGGACCGAGGGCGGCTTCGACGTCGCGGAGGCGACCGAGATCGCCGTGCGGCTCCAGACCGCCGGCGTCGACCTCGTCGATGTGTCGAGCGGCGGCAACGTGCTCGCCGACATCCCGCTCGGCCCGTCCTACCAGGTCCCGCTCGCCGGGGAGATCGCCGCGGCCGGGGTCACCACCGGCGCCGTCGGACTCATCACCGAGCCCGCCCAGGCCGAGGGGGTGCTCGTCACCGGCGACGCCGACGTCGTGCTGCTCGCCCGGGCCGCGCTGCGGGAGCCGAGCTGGCCGCAGCGCGCCGCCCATGCGCTCGGGGTCGGCTGGCGCGAGGCCCCGTACCCGCCGCAGTACACCCGCGGGAAGTGGTGAGGAGCCCGGACCGAACCCGGGGCACGATCACACGGTGCCCGGCAGCACCGGGGCCACCCGCAGAACCCGATACGACCACAGGAGGAGAACCATGGAACCGCTCGCACTCAGCGACGTCGTCATCCGCGCGACGTCCGTCTCCGACATGGAGAACAACGTCTACCTGCTCACCGCGCGCACGAGCGGTGAGCAGGTGATCATCGATGCCGCCGACGACGTCCCCGCGATCCGGGAGCTGTTCGCCGCAGGGGCCGAGGACTCCGCGCACGGCACCCGCGTCACCACGGTGCTCACCACCCACCGCCACTGGGACCACGTGCGGGCGCTGCGCGAGACCGCCGCGGAGCACGACGCGCGGACGCTGGCCGGGGAGAACGACGCGGACGCGATCGAGGAGGAGTCCGGCGCCCGGATCGACGAGCGGATCGCCCACGGGGACACGCTCGAGTTCGCCGGGTTTCGGCTCGAGGCCGTCGAGCTGCGCGGCCACACGCCGGGCTCCATCGCGTACGTGCTCCGGGACTCCGGCGGCACGACCGTGATCTTCTCCGGCGACAGCCTGTTCCCGGGCGGGCCGGGGAAGACGTGGAGCGCTGAGGACTTCGAGTCGCTCATCACCGACCTCGAGGAGCGGATCTTCGACCGCTTCGACGACGAGGTCCGGGTGCTGCCCGGGCACGGGGACACGACGACCCTCGGCGCGGAGCGCCCGCAAGTCCCGCAGTGGCGCAAGCGCGGGTGGTGAGGATCCGCCCCGCCGGGCCTGCGCGGTGACGCTTCTCAGCCGGCAGCGGGGCGGTCCGCTCGCCGCTCGGCCTTCTCCACGCGTTGGCGCAGTGCGAAGAAGAGCGAGGCGGCCATGATGAAGATCATCGAGCCGATCTCCCCGACGACCTCGAGCAGGGTGACCCCGTAGCGCAGCCGTTCCGGCCAGCCCCACAGGCCGGAGGCCGGGTGGAGCATGTCGAGGATGGCGGCGAAGAGCACGAGGGCCGCGAGCCCGGCGACGATCACCCACGCCTGGCGGCGTGCCCGGGCGCCGGAGAGGATCCACGAGATGCCGAGCGCCAGCACCACCGGGATCCCCATGAGGCCCCAGGCCAGGAGCTCGCCGAAATCCTGACCGCGCAGCCCGAGCCCCGATTCGAACCCGAAGCGTTCGGCGAGCGCGCCGCCCCAGTTCTCGTGGAGCTCGAGGCTGTCGTCGGCGATGACGACGAGGAAGGCCGCGGCGATCGCGTAATGGATCCGGGCCCGCGGCAGGTGGAGCGCGGTGTAGATCAGCGCACCGGCGGCCACGACGAGCTGGAGATAGCCGAGCGTCTCGGCGAATCCGCGGTCGCGGTCGGCGTTGAACAGCGGGTCGGCGAACGCCGGAAAGGCCCCGCGCGTCGTGTTGAGCCGGTGGAGCATGTCGAACCCGATGAGCACAGCGAGGACGATCACCGAAGCGATGATCGCTGCCCACCACCAGACCGCCCGCCGACCGAGCAGGTCGCGGACAGTTGTTCGAACATTTGAGATCTGCATGACGGACCAGCCTATCGGTCGTCCGGGCCCGAGGTGCGGGCCGGTGGGGGCGTGTCGATGGATCGGGGGGCCGGATCTCCCGGCGGGCGGTGGTGGACCGAGTGCCGGCCGTAGCGGGGGCGGCCCTGAATGAACACGAACCACAGGCAGGAGAGCATGATCACACTGATCGAAGCGAGCTCCCCCGCGGATTCGGCGAGGTCGAGGAGGTACCGCTGTCGGACGGTCCACCCCCACCAGTAGGACGCCTGGGTGAGCATGTCGACTCCGGCGGCGAACACTGCGATGAGTGCGATCCCGGCGATGACCACCCAGGCCTGACGGCGGGCGTGCACGGAGGAGAACCACCACGCGAAGACCAGCGCGATGAGCACGGGCAGCCCCATGAGACCCCAGGCCATGAGCTCGCCGATGTCGTGACCGCGGACGCCGAGCATGTGGGGGATGGCGAACCGGTCGGACAGCGCTCCGCCCCAGTTCTCGTGGAGCTCGAAGGAGTCGTCGATGATGATTCAGACGAGGTCGCGGCGAGCACGAGGTGCGTCCAGGCGCGGCGCTGCCGCAGGGCGACGCAGACGAGGGCGAGGGCGAGCGCCGTCCACCACCACGGCGCCCACCGGCCGAGCCGACGCGCCCCGCGTGGGCCGACCGGGCCGGAGGCAGGGCGCCGGGTCGTATGCCTGGTCCCGGAACCTGCCAGCGAGGATCGACGTCGCTGTCCATTCATAACCGTAAGGCTATGCATTTGCGATGAGACGAGAATGAGACGAAATGCGGGGTGTCTCATTCTCGTCTCATCCGCGCCGACCGCGGCCGCAGCGGGTCGACCAGGGGTGCGCCGGGACGCGGTGTGCCGGGGACCTCAGGGAGTCGGCATGCCCCCGTTGACGTTGAGCGTCTCACCGAGCACATAGCTCGACTCCGGTGAGCTGAGGAACACATAGGCGGGTGCGAGCTCGGTGGGCTGGCCGGCACGGCCGAGCGGTGTGCTCTTCCCGAACTCCGGCAGCGCCTCCTTCGGCTGCCCGTCCGACACCTGGAGCGGGGTCCAGATCGGCCCGGGGGCCACCGCGTTGACGCGGATGCCCTGCGGGGCGAGCGACTGGGCCAGACCCTTGGTGAAGTTGTTGATCGCCGCCTTGGTCGAGGCGTAGTCGAGCAGATGGGCCGAGGGCTCGTAGGCCTGGACCGAGGTCGAATTCACGATCGTCGACCCCGGCGGCATGTGCTCCACCGCCGCCTGGGAGATCCGGAAGATCGCGTGGATGTTCGTCGCGAAGGTCTGCGTCCACTGCTCGTCGGGGAGTTCGGCGAACTCCTCGACGGCGATCTGCCGACCCGCGTTGTTGACGAGCGCATCGAGGCCGCCGAGCGCCTCGACCGCCTGCTCGACGAGCGTGGTGCAGAAGGCGGGGTCGGAGATGTCCCCGGGGAAGAGGAACGCGCGGCGCCCGGAGTCCTCGATGAACCCCTTGATCTCCTGGGCGTCGGCCTCCTCCGCCGGGAGGTACGACAGTGCGACGTCGGCGCCTTCGCGGGCGAAGGCGATCGCGACGGCGGCGCCGATGCCGGAGTCGGCGCCGGTGATGAGGGCCCGCCTGCCCTCGAGGCGGCCGGTCCCGCGGTACGAGTGCTGTCCGCGGTCGGTCTGCGGAGCGAGCTGCTGGTCGAGGCCCGGCTCGGGCTGATCCTGCTGCGGCGGTGAGATCTCCGGGAAGCGGGTGACGGGGTTCTGGAAGGTGAGCTGGTCGGTGTGCTGGGTGTCGGTCATGGGAGCCTCCTCAGGAACCGAAGATGCCGACGGCATAGGCGATGAACAGGAACACCAGTGCGGCGACCACGAGGACGATCGCGATCACGGGACCCTTCGAGCCCGACGACGAGGCCTCGGGCTGGTGAGGCGGTGTCGAGGTCGCCGACTGCGACTCCGGCGGAGTGTCGCCGGGCCGGACGCCGCCCCCGGGTTCGAGGTCGGCATCCCCGCGTGGGTCGGGGTCGAGGTTCGGGTTCTGCTCCGTGTGCTCGGTGTTCATCGGATCGGGGGTGCTGCAGGGGTCGTTCGTGCTCATATCGCACTCGTCCTCTCCGCGGCCGACGAGCGGGACGGCCGCACCTGGACCCGGTCCGGACGACCGGGTGGGATCACGGCTCCCATCCTACTCGCGCAGACCGCGGCCAACAATGGTTCATGTGACAAGTTCCCTTGTGATTTCTGAGATGGCCCCGTCAGCGGTGCGCACGCTCGGTGTCAGGGCTGGACATGGTGTTCCTTCCGGGGATCGAGGACGACTTTGATGCACCCGTCGGACTTCTGCTGGAACATCGCGTACGCCTGGGGTGCGGCCCCGAGCGGCACCCGGTGGGTGACGAGGTCATCGATCCCGAGCGGGTCGGCAGGGTCCTCGACGAGCGGCAGCAGATCGTCGATCCAGCGCTTGACGTTGCACTGGCCCATCCGCAGCTGGATCTGCTTGTCGAACAGCGTGAGCATCGGCATCGGGCTCGCCTGACCGCCGTAGACGCCGCTGAGCGACACCGTCCCACCGCGGCGCACGAGATCGATCGCCGCATGGAGCGCGGCCAGCCGGTCGACGCCGCCGGTCTCCATGAGACGCCGGCCCAGGGCATCGGGCAGCAGGCCGACGGCTGCGTGCGCAGCGCCGCCGAGAGGGGACCCATGCGCCTCCATGCCGACGGCATCGACGACGGCGTCGGGGCCGCGGCCGCCGCACACCTCCCGGATCGCCGCGATCGTGTCGGACCCGGGGTCGAACACCTCGACCCCGTGGCGCGCGGCCATCTCCCGCCGTTCGGGCACCGGGTCGATGCCGAACACGCGGGCCCCCCGGTGCACGCCGATCCGCGCCGCGAACTGGCCGACCGGACCGAGGCCGAGCACGGCGAGGGTGTCCCCGGCCCCGACACCGGCGTACCTCACCCCCTGCCACGCCGTGGGGAGGATGTCGCTGAGGAAGAGGTAGCGATGGTCGGGCAGCTCCGTGCCGACCCGAATCGGTCCGAAGTCCGCGTGCGGGACGCGCAGGAACTCGGCCTGGCCGCCGGGCACCGACCCGTAGAGACGCGAGTAGCCGAACAGGGCGGCTCCGGAGCCGTGCTCGGTCACCTGCGTGGTCTCGCACTGGGAGAACAGACCGCGGCTGCACATCCAGCACCGGCCGCAGGAGATCGTGAAGGGCACGACCACGCGATCACCGACCGCCAGTCGGGTGTCCCTCCCGGCCTCGACCACGATCCCCATGGGTTCGTGTCCGACGATGTCACCGGGATCCATGAATGGGCCGAGCACCTCGTAGAGATGGAGGTCCGAACCGCAGATCGCGGTCGATGTCACCTCGATGATCGCGTCGTCGGGGCTGTGCAGGACGGGGTCCGGGACGGTCTCGACGCTCATCGTCCGCTTGCCCTGCCAGGTCACTGCTCTCATCGCTGGTCTCCTCTCGCATCGATGTCGTGGAGCGTGTCGTGCATGGTGCGGTGGAGCAGCCGGAGGGCGGCGACCTGGGTCCGGGCGAGGACCTCGACCGGGTCGCCCTCGAAATGATGGAGCGCAGTGCGCACCTGCCCGCGGACAGCAGCCGCCAGCCAGGCGGTGCCGGGCGGGTTGCCCTCCTGCTCCCCGGGCCCGCCGGACCCGGTCACCGCGACGACGGCATCGGCCCCGAGCAGCCGAGCGGCACCCGACGCCATTGCGATCGCTGCATCCTCACTGATCACCGGCCCCTCCGGGACCCCGAGCGCGCGGTGCTTGACGGCGGACTGATAGCTCACCACCGCACCGGCGAACCACGCGGAGGAATCCGGCGCGGCAGAGAACTGCACGGCGATCTTCCCGCCCGTGAGCGATTCGGCGGCGGCGACGGTGAAATCGTGGGTGCGCGCGAGCTCGGCGACCTCCACGGCGATGGCGGCCGCGGTGCTCTCGAGCTCCTCCGGTGCCGTCACGCGAGCCCGTCCGGGTCGGTGCTGTCGGCGGGATCGGTCCCGTGACCGGTCGCGGCCGCGGTGAAGCTGTCGCGACCGGTCCGGAAGGCCCGCTCGCGGGCGTAGGCGTGGACGGCATCGAGCACGGTGAGCTGCCCGTCGACCTTCTCCGAGAGCTCGGCGAAGACGTGCGGATCGAGACCGAGCAGGTCGGCGTTGGTCTCCAGCGTCTGCCAGCCGCCGCGCTTGCCGACCACCGCGCTGCGCATGAGCTCGGCCTCGAGCACGAGGGTCATGGGGGATCGGGAGAATAGGGTGCCGTTGGTCTTGAGGCGCGCGGCTCTCTCCCCGGCCCACGACAGCGCCTGACGGTGCGGAAGCTGTTTGAGCCCGAGTCGCCGGATGATCCGGCGGAGGAGCTCGCGCTCGCCGCGGATCTCCTCGGCGAGGGAGGACAGGCGGGCGAACACCGGCGAGTCCGCGTAGGCCTCGGCCATCCGCTCGATCCGCTCCACGCCCGCGGTCGCGCCGGTGAGGTGATCGGAGAGGTACAGGCCCAGGAGGTCCCGGTCGACGACCGCGGCGATCGCCGGCGTTCCCTCGTCACGATCCCGATCCGGGCCGCCCACGGCAGTCCGCAGTCGGCGCTCGTCGCTTGGCCGGAGCGGCACGGAGTCGCCGCCCTGTCCCTCGGACAGGGCGGCCAGCAGCTCGCGGAGCGTCTCCGCAGCGGTGTGCTGCGGCTCCCAGGCGAACTCTCTGCGGGCGCGGGAGCCGTCCATCACCGGGACCTGCATCCCCATGTCGAGCCACCCCGGATCCGCCGGCACGGCTCCGGTCCGATGGGCGGCGGCAAGGGCGGCGCGCACCGCCCCCACCGGCAGCTCGACGAAGCGTCCGTGATCGACGAGGTCGGCGAGCTCCTGAGCGCCGAGCACGTCATCGGTGCAGATGTTGAACGCACCGGGAGCGCGCGTGGCCACGGCCGCCGCATAGGCACGGCCGACGTCGGCGGAGTGCACCGCCTGGACGCGCAGCCCCTTTGGCACCGGCAGGGCCGGCAGGCGCCCGGCGCGCAGGGCCTGCACCGGTGCCAGGTCCCCGAGGAAGTACCGCTGGATCTCCGAGGCGGCCGCGGCCTGGAAGGTCAGGGCGGGCCGCAGACGGGTGAGGAGGATCTCGGGGTGGTCGGCGGCGAACTCGTCGAGCAGCCGTTCCTGGGCCGCCTTGTCGACGCTGTAGTGCGAGCTCGGAATGCCGCCGTGCGGCCAGGTCTCGTCGTGCGCTCGGTCGTCCTGGGCCGGCGAGTACGCGCCCACCGACGAGGCCACGACGAGGTGGGGCACGCCTGCGGCGGCGACGGCGCGGGCGACGTGGGCGGTGCCCGCGACGTTGACCCGGCGCAGCAGGGCGCGGTCCGAGTTCGGCTGGATGAGCCAGGCGAGATGGACGACCGCGTCGACCCCGGCGAACGCGCGGGTCAGCTGTGCGACGGCGGTGTCGGGGTCGGTCGCGGCCCCGATGTCGATCGAGGTCCACGCGCACCCGCTGTAGGGAGGACGGGACTCGTCCGGCAGGCGGCGCGCGATGCCGAGGACATCTGTCACCTCCGGGCGCTCGTGCAGTGCTGTGAGCACTGCGGTTCCGACGTTTCCGGTGGCGCCGACGACTGCGACTCGCATGGGATCCCCTCGGTTGGGCGGCGGTGCGGCGAGCACCGCCGGATGCATCGAACCTACCGCTCGCGGCCGCCCGCTGTCGAGAGTCGGAGCAGCAAGATCCCTTGTGATCTCCGGAGGGTTCAGAGCGTGGCGAGGCCGATCGCGAACCAGCTCGCGGCGAGGCCGAGGAGGACGAGGTTGGGAACGTTCCAGCGGGATTCGACGACCGCGCCGGCCCGGTCCGCCGGCGCCGCGGCCGAGGCGGCGCGCGCCGCGTGCACGGCGGCGATCTGCGGTGAGGTGCGGGCGGCGATGCGCGCCCGGGTGCCCGTCGTACGGACGATCCCGCGTCCGGCCGCGGGCAGCGCCCAGGCGGCGATCGGGCCGCCGTCCGTCCGTTCGACGCTGAGTCCCAGGCGCTCGTCGAGCCCGGTGATCGCCGACCACGGCACATCGTGGGTGCGCAGCGGATTGGCGATCCACAGGCCGTCGGGGGCGATCCGCAGGTGGGGGTGGCCGTAGAGGACCCAGGCGAGGACGGCCGGGGCGACGGCGATTCCCGCCAGCCCTGCCGCGCGCCCGGGAGGCGCCTGGAGCATGACGGTGACGAGGGCGATCGCGCAGGTCAGGCCCACCGTGGCGACGATGAGGCGCGAGCCGCCGGTGCGGAGCACCGAGGACTGCGGTGCGGGAGGGGGTGGGGTGTGCGCGGTCATGGCTCCGGCTCGACTCTGGCGGTGTCTCGAATTGATAACGATAGCCGATTTATTTCGGCATATGAGACGCGGATCACACGGCGCGCATTAGTGTCCTCATCAATTCGTGTTGTGCTCGAACCACTGTAGTTGACCGTTCGGTGAACTCGTGGTCGCACGACACCCGGTCGGACCGCAGGTCCACGAACCCTCGAGGGAGCGAACACGGTGAAGAGACGACTTCTCGCAAGCGGAGCAGGCCTGGCGGCCGCCGCACTGGTGCTCAGCGCATGCACTCCGCCCGGCAGCGGCGGCGACGGCGGCGGCGACGGCGGAGGAGGCGGCGGTGAAGGCGGCGACTCCGTCATCAACGTCGGCTGGAACGAGCCCTTCCGCTCGATGAACACCCTGACCGCCAACGGCAACGCGGTGGCCAACTCGATCGTCACGTACATGATGAACGACAACTTTGGATACTACGACGACGCTCTCGAGATCCAGGACGGCCAGCTGGGCTCCGTCGAGCAGGTCTCCGAGGATCCGCTCAAGGTCAAGTACACGTTCGCAGATTCCGCGCAGTGGTCCGACGGCACCCCGGTCGATGCCGCTGACCTCGTGCTCCAGTGGGCGGCGTCATCCTCGAACTTCAACACCGTCGAGTCGAACAACGACGACGAGGGCAACGTCAACGAGAACCCTGAGGGCACCGTCTACTTCGACTCCTCGAGCATCGGCCCGAAGCTCATCGAGGAGTTCCCGGAGGTCTCCGAGGACGGCAAGGAAGTCACCGTCACCTATTCGAAGCCCTTCGCGGACTGGCGAACGACCCTTGGGCTCGGTGCGGACGGGGTCGGAGTGCCCGCGCACATCGTTGCCAAGAAGGCGCTCGGCACCGAGGACGCAGCGGAGGCGAAGCAGGGGATCCTCGATGCGATCGAGAACGAGGACGCCGAGGCGCTGTCGAAGATCTCGAACACGTGGAACACCGCGTTCGACTTCACGTCGTTGCCCGATGACCCCGATCTCCTCGTCCACAACGGTCCCTACAAGATGACCGCCTTCGAGGAGGGCCAGTACCTCACCCTCGAGGTCGACGAGAACTACTCCGGCCCTATCGAGCCGCAGGTGCAGACCGTCACCTTCCGGTACAACGAGGACCCGATGGCGATGGTCCAGGCGATCGAGAACGGCGAGGTCGACATCACCCAGCCGCAGGCCACCGCGGACGTCCTCCAGGCCGCCGAGGGCATCGAGGGCGTCACCGTCGACACCGGCGACGGCGCGACCTACGAGCACGTCGATCTCACATTCAATAACAACGGCCCCTTCGACCCGGCGACCTACGACGGCGACGAGGAGAAGGCCAAGAAGGTCCGGCAGGCGTTCCTCATGACGATCCCGCGCGAGCAGATTGTCGAGACGATCATCAAGCCGCTCAACGAGGAAGCCGTCGTCCGCAGCTCCCTCTACCAGGTGCCCGGTTCCCCGATGTACGACACTGTCGTGGAGGGCAATGGCAGCGACATGTACCCGGCGGCCGCGGACGTCGAGGGCGCCAAGGCGCTCCTCGAGGAGGCCGGCGTCGAGGCGCCCGAGGTGCGCTTCCTCTACGGTGCGTCCAACCAGCGCCGCGCCCAGCAGTTCCAGCTCATCAAGGAATCGGCTGAGGAGGCCGGCTTCACGGTGATCGAGGACGGCGACGACAATTGGGGCACCCGCCTCGGTGACGGCACCTATGACGCCTCGCTGTTCGGCTGGCAGTCCGAGGGTACCGGCGTCTCCGATGCCGATCCCAACTGGCGCAGCGGTGCCCAGAACAACTACGGCGGCTACAGCAACGATGAGCTCGACGGGATGCTCGACGAGCTCCTCAGCGAGACCGACGAGGCCGCGCAGGGGGAGAAGGTCGCGGAGATCGAGAAGACCCTGCTCGAGGACGGCTTCGGTGTGCCGATCTTCCAGCACCCCGAGCTCCTCATCTACCGCGACCGCGTCCAGGGCGCCAGCTCCACCACGGTGTCCCCGACGATGTTCTGGAACTACTGGGAGTGGCAGGTCTCCTGATCACGCCCGGTCCGCGGGCCGTGAGGCCCCGCGGAACCCTCCGCCCGCCGCGTGATCGGACCCGGTGGCGCCGCTCCGTTTCGGAGTGGCGCCACCGGTGAGGTTCACCGGCCCAGAGCCCGCCGGAAGCCCTATGCTCACATTCCTGCTCCGCCGATTCCTCTCCTCGGCCCTCGTCCTGCTCGTCGTGTCGTTCGTCATCTATCTGCTGCTCGACGCGGCGATGGACTACTACTACGACCTGCGGACCTCGACCTCGCCGAACATCGCCGCGCTCTACGAGAGCCGCACCCGGCTCCTCAACCTCGACACCCCCGTCATCGTGCGCTACTTCCTGTGGCTCGGCGGCGTCGGCGGGTGCCTCATCGGCTCCTGCGACCTCGGAACCGCGTGGCAGAGCGGCCAGGAGGTCACCTCGATGCTCCCGGGCGCGATCGGCAACACGATCAAGCTCGTCACCGCCGCGACCGTCGTGTCGATCGTGCTCGGCATCGGCGTCGGCATGATCTCCGCGATCCGGCAGTACACCGGCTTCGACTACTTCATCACCTTCGTCTCCTTCCTCCTCTACTCGCTGCCGGTGTTCTGGGTCGCCGTGCTGCTCAAGCAGTACGGCGCCATCCGGTTCAACAACTTCCTCGGTGATCCGGTTGTCGGGTGGACGCCGATCATCGTCCTCACCGTGTTCGCCGGCCTGTTCTGGATGGCCGCGCTCGGCGGATCCGCGAAGCGGCGGCTCATCACCTTCCTCATCGCCGCCGCCGCGACCTTCGCGACGATCTACTACATCCTCGCCACCGGCTGGTTCCAGAGCCCGAGCGTCGGGATCGTCGGCGTCGGGGTCACCGGCCTCGCCGCGGCGATCGTCGTCGTGTTCCTCTCGACCGGCCTGAAGAACCGCCGCTCGCTGTACACCGGCCTCACCATCGCCGTGCTCGGCATCGCGCTCTACATCCCGCTCCAGTGGCTCTTCTTCTATGTGCCGATGAACTGGCTCCTCATCCTCGGCCTCGCGGTGGTCACCGTGCTCGTCGGCCTCGGCGTGGGGCTGGCGTTCGGCGGCCCGGACAAGTGGGCCTCGGCGCGCACCGGCGCGATCATCGCCGTGATCATCTCCGTCGTCGTGTTCTTCGACCGGATCTTCCAGGAGTGGGGCGCCTACAACCGGCACCCGGCGATCAACGGCCGGCCGGTCGCCACGATCGGCGCCTCGACGCCGAACATCGAGGGGAGCTTCTGGTTCCTCAACCTCGACACCTTCACCCACCTGCTGCTGCCGTCGATCGCGCTCATCCTCATCTCCTTCGCCACCTACACCCGTTACACCCGCGGGTCGATGCTCGAGGTGATGAACCAGGACTACATCCGCACCGCCCGGGCCAAGGGGCTCGGCGAGCGCACGGTGATCATGCGGCACGCGCTGCGCAACGCGCTGCTGCCGCTCGCCTCGATCATCCCGGTCGACATCATCACCCTCATCGGCGGCGCCGTCATCACCGAGACGATCTTCGGCTGGAACGGGATGGGCAAGATGTTCATCGACGCGATGAACCGCAACGAGCTCGAACCCGTCATGGCCTACATCCTCATCACCGGCATCCTCGCGATGGTCGCCAACCTCGTCGCCGACTTCCTGTACGCCGTCCTCGATCCGCGAATCCGGGTGCAAGCATGAGCACACCACTGAATACCCACGACCACCCCGACGCCCACGGCGACGGGGAGACCACCTCGATCGAGCTCAAGGAGACCGAGGGCCTGTCCCAGTCGGCCATCGTGTGGCGCAAGTTCATCCGCCACACCGGTGCGATCGTCGGGTTCACCGTGCTCGGGTTCGTCGCGCTGCTCGCCTTCACCTCGCAGGGGGTCGGTCCGATCCCCGGCTGGTGGATCCACGGCCATCAGGCGTCGAACCCGGTGATCAACCCCTCCGGCGCACCCACGTGGTCGCTCGCCGATCCGTTCGACCTTGGACCGCACCCGTTCGGGCAGGACGACATCGGCCGAGACAACTTCGCGCGCGTGATGAAGGGCACCCAGATCTCGATCATGGTCATGCTCATCATCGGCGCGATCTCCATGGTCATCGGCACCGTCGTCGGCTCCCTCGCCGGGTTCTACCGCGGCTGGCTCGACGCCGCCCTCATGCGGATCACCGACGGCTTCATCATCCTGCCGACGATCGTCGTCGGCGCGATCCTCGGCAAGCTCGTGTCGAACTCGAACGCCGTCATGCTCGGCGTGGCGCTCGGCGCCATCCTGTGGACCGGCCTCGCCCGTCTGGTGCGCGGCGAGTTCCTCGCTCTGCGCGAGCGCGAGTTCGTCGACTCCGCGCGCGTCGCCGGCGCCTCGGACTTCCGGATCATGTTCAAGCACATGCTCCCCAACGCGCTCGGCGTCGTCATCGTCAACACCACGCTGCTCATGAGCCAGGCGATCGTGCTCGAGACCGCACTGAGCTTCCTCGGGTTCGGCATCCGCTCGCCCGAGGTGTCGCTCGGCGCGCTCATCAACGAGTACCAGACCGCGTTCTCCACCCGCCCCTGGCTGTTCTGGTGGCCGGGCCTGTTCATCATCGTCATCGCGCTGTGCATCAACTTCATCGGCGACGGCCTGCGCGATGCGAACGACCCCCGCCAGAAGAAGATCCCCAGTCAGCGCCAGATGGACCGGGCGGCGAAGCGCGAGTCGCAGGCCCCGGCGGCCGGCGGCCTCCGCGGAGACGCCCTGACGAACCCGAACGCCGCCAAGCCGGGCCAGCGCCCGACGGAGGAATGACATGTTGGACACCACAGACGCAGTCGCGGCCGATGCGCCCGTGCTCTCGGTGCGCGACCTCGGGGTCCGCTTCTGGGTGGGCGGCGAATGGTTCACCGCCGCGGAGAACATCAGCTACGACGTCCGCCCCGGCGAGGTCCTCGCGATCGTCGGCGAGTCCGGTTCGGGCAAGTCGCAGTCGTCGATGTCGCTCATCGGCCTGCTCCCGGCCAACGGGCGGGCCTCCGGGTCCGCGAAGCTCCGCGGCCGCGAGCTCATCGGGATGCCGCAGGCGCAGATGCGCGAGGTCCGCGGCGACGACATCTCGATCATCTTCCAGGAGCCGATGACCGCCCTCAACCCCGTCTACACGGTGGGCTATCAGATCGTCGAGACGCTGCGCACGCACTTCGACATGGGGCCGAGCGCGGCCAGGGAGCGGGCGCTCGAGCTCATGCGGCTCGTCGAGATCCCTGACCCGGAGAAGCGCTTCTCCTCCTTCCCGCATCAGCTCTCCGGCGGGCAGCGGCAGCGCATCATGATCGCCCAGGCGCTCGCCTGCGACCCCACGCTGCTCATCGCCGACGAGCCGACGACCGCGCTCGACGTCACGGTGCAGGCGGAGATCCT
Organism: Brevibacterium pityocampae; assembly: GCF_039541555.1. Taxonomy (NCBI): domain Bacteria; kingdom Bacillati; phylum Actinomycetota; class Actinomycetes; order Micrococcales; family Brevibacteriaceae; genus Brevibacterium; species Brevibacterium pityocampae. The sequence continues at coordinate 64,536 of NZ_BAABGL010000012.1, forward strand.
CAAGCTCATGCGCGAACTCCGTGAGCGGATCGACTCCGGGATCATCCTCATCACCCACGACATGGGTGTCGTCGCCGACATGGCCGACCGGATCATCGTCCTGCGCAACGGGCGCGTCGTCGAGGCCGGCACCTCGGCGGAGATCTTCAGCGATCCCCAGCACCCCTACACTCGCCAGCTCCTCGACTCCGTGCCCCACCTCGGCGCGAACGTGCGCGGCGGGGCGCTCGGCGGGGTCGACCTCGCGGCGATGTCGGAGGACCCCGACCACACGGTGGTCGCGGCGGACCGGGAAGCCGAGACCGCCCCGCTCGAGGTGTCCCTCGACTCCACCGACATGCTCGTCCACCCGGGTGGGGAGAGCCCCGACACGGGGGTGCCGGCGCTGCGCCTGCGCGGGGCGTCCATCGAGTACCCGGCGAGCGGTCGGCAGAAGGCGTTCCGCGCCGCCCACCGGATCGACCTCGGGATCGGACCCGGCGAGGTCATCGGCCTCGTGGGGGAGTCCGGTTCCGGCAAGACGACGATCGGGCGCGCCGCGCTCGGCCTGCTGCCGGTCGTCGAGGGCTCGATCGAGGTCGTCGGCACCGACATCACGGGGCTGAAGAACTCCCAGCTGCGCAAGCACCGCCGCGACGTCGGGATCGTGTTCCAGGACCCCGGCTCCTCCCTCAACCCGCGCCTGCCGGTGGGGGAGAGCATCGGGGAACCGCTGCTCCTCCACGAGAACCTCAAGGGCAGGCCGCTGAGCGACCGGGTCGAGGCGCTCCTCGACTCCGTCGAGCTGCCGCGCTCCATGCGCAACCGCTACCCGCACGAGCTGTCCGGCGGTCAGCGGCAGCGGATCGGCATCGCCCGGGCGCTCGCGCTCAAGCCCAAGCTCCTCATCGCCGACGAGCCGACCTCCGCGCTCGACGTGTCGGTGCAGGCGAAGGTGCTGCGGCTGTTCTCCGACCTCCAGGCCGAGTACGGCTTCGCCTGCCTGTTCATCTCCCACGACCTCGCGGTGGTGGAGAGCGTGGCGGCGCGGATCGCGGTCATGCGCCACGGCCACATCGTCGAGGTCGGACCGTCGCCCGCTGTGATCTCCGCTCCGCTCCACCCCTACACCCGCCGGCTGCTCGCCGCGGTGCCGGTGCCGGATCCCGAGGAGCAGCGCCGTCGCCGCGAGACGCGCGATGCGATGCTCGAGGCGACTGCGGAGTGAGGCCGCCCCGGCTGCGGCGCCGGGGCGGGCCCGCGCCGTGCGCGTCACGGAGGCGGGTCCGGCGACCCTATACTGGACTGTTGGACACCTGACTGCATCTCCAAAGGGAATCGATGACTGAACTCACCTCACGCCGCGCCGACCGCCGCAACGTCGCGATCGTCGCGCACGTCGACCACGGCAAGACCACCCTGGTCGACGGCATGCTCCGCCAGGCCGGCGCCTTCGGCGACCACGGCGAGGTGCTGGAGCGGGTGATGGACTCCGGCGACCTCGAGCGCGAGAAGGGCATCACGATCCTCGCGAAGAACACCTCGATCAGCTACAGCGGCCCCTCGGCCGACGGCGAGACCATCATCATCAACGTCATCGACACCCCCGGCCACGCCGACTTCGGCGGCGAGGTCGAGCGCGGCCTGTCGATGGTCGACGGCGTGGTGCTCCTCGTCGACGCCTCGGAGGGCCCGCTGCCGCAGACCCGGTTCGTGCTGCGCAAGACGCTCGCCGCGAAGAAGCCGGTGATCCTCGCGATCAACAAGACCGACCGGCCCGACGCCCGCATCGACGAGGTGCTCGAGGAGGCGCAGGACCTGCTCCTCGGCCTCGCCGGCGACCTCGTCGACGAGGTCCCCGACATCGACCTCGACGCCGTCCTCGAGGTGCCCGTCGTCTACACCTCCGGCAAGGCCGGGCGCGCCTCGACGCACCAGCCCGCCGACGGCGAGCTGCCCGACACCCCGGACCTCGAGCCGCTGTTCGCGACCATCCTCGAGCACATCCCGGCACCGGCCTACAACGACGACGGGGTCCTCCAGGCCCACGTCACCAACCTCGACGCCTCGCCGTTCCTCGGCCGCCTGGCGCTCCTGCGGATCTACGGCGGGACCCTGCGCAAGGGTCAGCAGGTCGCGTGGATCCAGGGCGACGGGACGGAGAAGACCGCGAAGATCACCGAGCTGCTCGAGACCCAGGGCCTCGACCGGGTGCCGGCCGAATCCGCCTCCGCCGGAGACATCGTCGCGATCGCCGGCATCCCGGAGATCATGATCGGCGACACGATCACCGACCCCGAGGACCCGCGCCCGATGCCCGCGATCACCATCGACGATCCCGCGATCTCGATGACGATCGGCATCAACACCTCGCCGCTCGCCGGCCGCGAGAAGGGCACGAAGGTCACCGCCCGGATGGTCAAGGACCGCCTCGACGCCGAGCTCGTCGGCAACGTGTCCCTGCGCGTCCTGCCCACCGAGCGCCCCGACGCCTGGGAGGTCCAGGGCCGCGGCGAGCTCGCACTCGCGATCCTCGTCGAGCAGATGCGCCGCGAGGGCTTCGAGCTCACCGTCGGCAAGCCGCAGGTCGTCACCCAGGAGATCGACGGGGTCGTCCACGAGCCGCTCGAGCACGTGACGATCGACGTCCCGGAGGAGCACCTCGGCGCCATCACCCAGCTCATGGCCGCCCGCAAGGGCACGATGGAGACGATGTCGAACCACGGCAGCGGCTGGGTCCGGATGGAGTTCAAGGTGCCGGCCCGCGGTCTCATCGGCTTCCGCACCCGCTTCCTCACCGAGACCCGCGGCACCGGCATCTCGAACTCGATCTCCGCCGGCCTCACCCCGTGGGCCGGGGCGATCGAGCTGCGGACCAACGGCTCGCTCGTCGCCGACCGCCCCGGTGCGGTCACCCCGTTCGCGATGATCAACCTCCAGGAGCGCGGCACGTTCTTCGTCGAGCCCACCTCCGAGGTGTACGAGGGCCAGGTCGTCGGCGAGAACTCGCGCAGCGATGACATGGACGTCAACATCACCAAGGAGAAGAAGCTCACGAACATGCGCTCGGCGACCGCCGACTCGTTCGAGAACCTCACCCCGCCGCGCAAGCTCACGCTCGAGGAGAGCCTCGAGTTCGCCGGCAACGACGAGTGCGTCGAGGTCACCCCGGGCACCGTGCGGATCCGCAAGGTCGTGCTCGACCAGAAGGAGCGGCAGAAGCTCTTCAACGCCCGCCGTCGCCAGAACGCATGACCGTTCGCCCCGCCGCTGCCGCCACCCGCTCGCTGTCCGCGGCCGAGGCGCGCGTCCTGTTCGTCCACGCCCACCCGGACGACGAGTCGATCCTGACCGGCGGGACGATGGCGCAGCTGGCCGCCGCCGGCGCGGCCGTCACCCTCCTCACCGCCACCCGCGGCGAGGGGGGCGAGGTCATCGGGGAGGAGCACGCCGCGCTGTTCGGGGACCGCCCGGGGCTCGCCGCCCACCGCGAGACCGAGCTCGCCGCCGCCGTCGCCGCGCTCGGCGTGAGCGACCACCGGTTCCTCGGCGACGGTGAGGCCGGGGGCGCGCGCGGCGGTCTGCCCGCCCGCCGCTTCGAGGACTCCGGCATGGAGTGGGGTCCTGACGGCCACGCCCGGGAGCCCGCCGAGATGCCGGCCGCGGCGCTCTGCCGCACCCCGGTGGGCGAGGTCGCCGCCTACATCCGCGAGGTCGTCCGCGACGTCGACCCCCACCTCGTCATCACGTACTCCGACGGCGGCGGCTACGGCCACCCCGATCACCGACACGTCCACCGCGCCACCGTCGAGGCGCTGCGCGGGATCGTGCCCGCACCGGGGGAGCCGGGTGCCGCGGCGGCCGCGGTCCCCGCCGCCCACACCCCGCCGGTGCTCCTCTTCGCCGACACCCCCGCCGAGGTCGCCGCCCAGGCCTTCGACCCGCAGCGCCCCGGCTTCGACCTCACGGGCTTCGCGCCGGCCGAATCGATCCCGACGATCGCCGCCGAGGCGCCCATCAGCGTCATCGAGGACGTGTCCGCCTTCGCCGGGGCCAAGGCCATGGCGATGGCCGCCCACGCCACCCAGGTCACCGTCGCCGGGGAGTTCTTCGCCCTGTCGAACGGGGTCGGGCAGCACATCGGCGACGTCGAGTACTACACGTCCGCCGCGTTCCCCGGACCCGTTCCGGATCCGCACGGCCCCTACGAATCCGTGCTCGACACCGTGCGCGTCCCGCTCGCCCCGGCGGCAGCGGCGGGCGAGCGCGACGAGCGCGGGCCGGGCGCCCCAGGTTCCGATGCCGCGGCAGGCGCTGCGGGTGCCGGTGCGGCCGCCGGGACGACCGCGGGCTCCGACTCGGCGGACGCCGCGGGAACCCGCCGGAAGGTCGGTGTGGGCGCTGCGATCCATGCGATCATCGTCGGCGTGCTCATCGGCGCGCTCGGGACCGCTCAGCACCTCAACGCGACCGCGGTCGACCTCGCCGGGCAGGACGTCGTCGTCCCCTGGGGGCTCGTGCTCGCCCTGGTCCTCGTCACCGCCGGGCTGTGGCACATCGCCACGCTCTACCGGTCCACCGGGCTCGTCGTGCTCACCGCCGCGGTGATCTCCGGCATCGGGTTCCTGTTCGGGCAGCCCGCTCTGCTGCCCGGCAGCGATCTCCTCGTCACCGGCTCGCTGCGAAGCATCACCTGGATCTTCGCGCCGATGATCATCGCCGCGATCCTCGCCTTCACCCTGCCCGCGCTGCGCCGCCGGCGGTCCGCTCCCGAGCCGCAGTCGTCAGCTGACCGAAACTGAACAGAGATCGGACAGGTGACCCTGCTGTAGTAGATTGTGCTGAACCGTCCGCCCGCACACCTCGACAGTGAGACCTCCATGGCCGCCCGCACCGCAGCGCCGAACCGCGCCCGCACCACCGCTCTCGTCCTCCTGGGCATCGTCGTGCTGCTCGCCGTCGTGTACGTCGTCGCGGCCTTCTTCGCCTCCCGGCAGATGCCCTCCGAGGCCTCCGTGGGCGGGGTCGACATCAGCGGACAGAGCGAGGAGGAGGCCGTCGCCACCCTCGAGCGCGAACTCGGTCCGCGGGCCGCGGAGGAGTTCCGGCTGCAGGCCGGGGACATGGAGGCGACCGTCGTCCCGGCCGACGCGGGTCTGGGCTTCGACGCCGCCGCCACGATCTCCGGTATCACCGACTTCACCCTCGACCCGCGGGTGGTCGTGGAGAAGCTGTTCGGCGACCGCGTCTACGATCCCGCGCTCGTCGTGGACGAGGACGCCTTCACCCCTGTCGCGCGCACCGTCGCCGAGGACTTCACCGTGGACCCCGTGGACGCGGAGCTCGCGTTCGACGACGGGGAGATCGCGCTGAGCGAGGGCGAGGCCGGCACGGTGGTGACGGAGGACATGATCCGCACCGCCGTCGCCGAGCAGTGGCTCCGCAGCGAGGACGCGCTCGCCGTGCCCGCCGAGGAGACCGCGCCGGACATCACCACCGAGGAGGCGCAGACCGCGCGCACCGAGGTGGCCGAGCCCGCGATCAGCGGCGACGTCACCCTGCGCGCCGCCGAGGAAGACGAGGAGGGGCAGCCCGTGGGCGAGCCCTCCGAGCTCGTCGTGTCCCCGGAGGTCATTGCGAGCACCCTGTCGTTCGAGGCCCACGAGGGCGCGCTGCGCCCGGTCCTCGACGTGGAGAAGCTCCAGACCGCGGTGCTCGAGGACAACCCCGACGTCGGTGCCGAGGCGAAGGATGCGAGCTTCCGGATCGTCGACGGGAAGCCCGAGGTCGTCCCCGGCGAGAGCGGCATCTCGGTGGAGGAGCAGGAGCTCGCCGACGCGGTGCTGCCCGCACTGACGTCCGAGGAGCGCAGCGGCGAGGTGGCGCTCAAGGAGTCCGAGCCGGAGTTCACCACGGAGGAGGCCGAGAAGGCCGAGGTCAGCGAGGAGATCTCCGCGTTCTCCACCTCCTACAGCTCCGAGCCGAACCGCGACACCAACCTCCGGGTCGCCTCGGAGAAGGTGTCCGGCACCGTCGTGCAGCCCGGCGAGCAGTTCAGCCTCAACGAGGCGATCGGCCAGCGCACGGCGGCCAACGGCTACCGCCCGGCCGGTGTGATCTCCGGCGGGCAGATGAAGGAGGACTACGGCGGCGGCGTGTCCCAGGTGTCGACCACGCTGTTCAACGCCGCGTACTTCGCCGGGTTCCAGCTCGACGAGCACCAGGCGCACTCCCGCTACATCTCCCGCTACCCGGAGGGCCGGGAGACCACCCTCGACTGGCAGTCGATCGACCTCAAGTTCACCAACGATTCGGAGACCCCGGTGGTGCTCGACATGTACCTCGCCGGGGGAGAGGTCCACGCCCGCGTGTTCGGCGTCAAGACCGTCGACGTCGAGTCCTCCTCATCGGGTCGCTTCGCCTTCATCTCGCCGTCGACGATCACCGAGTCCGGTCCGAGCTGCCGTCCGCAGTCGGCGCGCGAGGGCTGGTCGATCACGATCTCGCGCACGATCAAGGACCACGACAGCGGCTCGGTCGTCAAGCGCGACGAGTTCACCACCGTCTACCGGCCGGTCAACCGGGTCGTCTGCGAGTAGCCGGATCGCTCACGAGCGCAGCGCGTACCAGTAGCGATGATGCTCGACGGCGCCGAGCGCACCGAACAGCCCGAGCGAGGCGGCGTTGTCCGCCTCGACCTCCGCGAGCAGCGAGCGCACGCCCCGCTCGGCGGCGGCGGCCGCCGCCGCGACGACGAGCGCCCGGCCGGCGCCGCGCCGGCGGACACCGGGGTCGACGACGAGGTTCGACACCACCGCCCACTTCTGGGTGATCGCCAGGCGCACCGTGCCGACGAGCGTGCGGGAGCCGTCGGGGTGGAGCGCGAGCGCGGAGTAGAACCGGTGCTGCTCCGGGGAGGTGACGAGCCGGGCGAAATCCTCATGGGTCGGGGAGTCGACCGGGTGGCCCCATGCGGTCCAGTGCACCGCGTGCGCCTCCTCGCTCTCCACGATCTCGAGGCCGGGCAGCGCCGCATCGGCGGCGCGCCCGACCGGGCCTGCGACCTCCCGGGTCGCGGCGGTGAGCGCCAGCGTCGCCCCCGAGGGCGCGAAACCGGCGGCCCGGAGCAGCGGGCCGAGCTCCGCGCACGGCTCGGCGAGCTCGGAGGTGCCGTGGGCGGAGTAGATCTGGAGCTGCGGGGGCAGTCCGCGCTGCTCGTACCAGCGGATGATGAGCTCGAGGGCCTCAGCCGCGGGGATCCCCGTCCGGCCGAGCGGGAGCGCGGAGTTGCCGCGCGTGGAGACCCCGCCGGCGGCCCGCAGCAGCACCCCGGTCTGGGTGAGCGGCACCTCGGCGCCGGCGCCCTCGGCCTCGTGGTGCAGATTGTCCGTGTGGAGCCACGCGATATCGGCGGGCAGCCACACCTGCGCGGAGATCCGGCGCAGGTCGAGCGGGGACACGATCTCATGGAGCCGGCCCGGGCGCTGCGGGGCCGGCGGCACCTCGTGCACGAGGAGGATGTCGGCGCGTGCCACGGTCACCTCGCCGCGCCGGGTGTCCACGGTCACGCTCGCCTCGTCCGCGGCCGTCACGGTGCCGAGCGCATCGGTCGGCTGCCCGTCGGCGGCGTACCGCAGGACCACGCGCATACCGGCGCGGGGAGTGAGCATGTGTGACCTCTTCGACTGGGGGACCGGGCCGGTGTCCAGCCTATAAGGGAGTACCCTGGGAGGGCGCACACCATGCCCGTTCGATGAGGAGACAATCCCGTGACGTACGTCATCGCCCAGCCCTGCGTGGATCTCAAGGACAAGGCCTGCATCGATGAGTGCCCCGTCGACTGCATCTACGAGGGCGAGCGCTCGCTCTACATCCACCCCGACGAGTGCGTGGACTGCGGTGCCTGCGAACCGGTCTGCCCGGTCGAGGCGATCTACTACGAGGACGACGTGCCGGAGCAGTGGGCGGAGTACTACAAGGCCAACGTCGAGTTCTTCGACGACATCGGCTCCCCGGGCGGTGCCGCGAAGCTCGGCAACACCGGCAAGGACCACCCGATCATCTCCGCCCTGCCCCCGCAGCAGTGACCCGCGCCGGCCACACCACCGAGCGGAGCCGGAGCCTGAACCCAGGAGCGCCAGCGTGAACTACGGACTCGACCTGCCCGATTACCCCTGGGACACCCTCGCCCCCTACCGGGCGCGCGCCGCCGAGCACCCGAGCGGCATCTGCGATCTGTCGATCGGCACGCCGGTCGACCCGACGCCCGCGGTGATCCGCGAGGCTCTCGCCGCGGGATCGGACTCCCACGGCTACCCGACGACCGCCGGCACGCCCGAGCTGCGCGCCGCCATCGCCGGCTGGTACGAGCAGTGGCACGGGATCGCGCTCGACCCGCGGACCCAGGTCATGCCGACGGTCGGCTCGAAGGAACTCGTCGCCTGGCTGCCGACCCTCCTCGGCCTGCGGCAGCGCGGGCTCGCGGTCGCCTGCCCGTCCGCGGCCTACCCGACCTACGAGATGGGGGCGACTCTCGCCGGCGTCGACTGCGTGCGCCTCGACGCCGCGGACATCGCCTCCGGTGCCGCCGGGCTCGAGGGCATCGGGCTGCTCTGGCTCAACACCCCGGGCAATCCCACCGGCACGGTGCTCGACGTCGAGGTGCTCGCCGCGGTCGCCGAGCGCGCGCGGGCCGCCGGGGTCGTCGTCGCCTCCGACGAGTGCTACGCGCTCCTCAACTGGCAGGGTGAGGACGCGACGCCGTCGATCCTCCACCCGGCCGTCACCGGCGGCGATCCCACCGGTCTGCTCGCGGTGTACTCGATGTCCAAGCAGTCGAACCTCGCCGGCTACCGCGCGGCCTTCACCGCCGGCGACCCCGCGCTCGTCGGCGACCTGACGAACTCGCGCAAGCACGCCGGGATGATCGTGCCGGGCCCCGTGCAGACGGCGATGATCGCCGGGCTCGGCGACACCGCCCACGTCCGCGCCCAGAAGGAGACCTACCGGGCGCGCCGCGACACGTTGCTCCCGGCGGTCACGGAGTTCGGCCTGCGGGTCGAGCACTCCGAGGCCGGACTCTACCTCTGGTGCACCCGCGACGAGGACTGCTGGGACACCCTGGCCGCGCTCGCCGAGCGCGGCATCCTCGCCGGCCCCGGAGCGTTCTACGGGGACGCCGCGGGCCGCTTCGTGCGGATCGCGCTCACCGCGAGCGACGAGCGGATCGCACAGGCCGCCGATCGCCTGCGCGCGGGGGGCTGAGCGCCCCGGGTGCGGCTGAGCGCGCCTCGGGTGCGGGAACCGGCCGGGTGCCCACCGAGCGGACCGCGTGCGCCGGTCCGCGCCTCGGACGCGGGAGCGCTCGCAGGGCGGGCGCGATTTTCGCTCAGGCCGGGGAGTCGGTAACCTCTACCGTGACTGTGAATGAATACTCAGGAACTTCTTGAGGTGACCCCAGAGGAGCGAATATGGCAGAGGATGCAGTTCTGCGCGTCGACGGCACGGATCTCTCCCTCCCCACGGTGACGGGGACCGAAGGCACAGCAGGGCTGCGAATCGGATCGCTGCTCAAGGACACCGGCCGGGTCACCTACGACCCCGGGTTCGCGAACACCGCCTCGACCTCCTCGGCCGTGACCTACATCGACGGCGACGAGGGCATCCTGCGCCACCGCGGCTACTCGATCGAGGACCTCGCGGAGAACTCGACCTTCGTCGAGGTCGCCTACCTCCTCATCTACGGCGAGCTCCCCACGCAGGAGCAGCTCGATTCCTTCGACGCGCGCCTGCGCCGCCACACGATCGTCCACGAGGACCTCCGCCGCTTCTTCCAGGCGTTCCCCTACGACGCCCACCCGATGCCCATGGTGTCGGCCTCGATCATGGCGATGTCGACGTTCTACCAGGACAACCTCTCGGTGTTCGACGACGAGCAGATCGATCTCTCGACGATCCGCCTGCTTGCCAAGATGCCGACCATCGCCGCGCTCGCGCACCGCAAGGTCGCCGGCCTGCCGGTGGTCCACCCGGACAACTCGCTCAACATCGTGGAGAACTTCCTCCGCGTGAACTTCGGCTTCCCGTCCGAGCCCTACGAGGTCGACCCGCTCATGGCGAAGGCCATGGACCAGCTCTTCATCCTCCACGCCGATCACGAGCAGAACTGCTCGACCTCGACGGTGCGGATGGTCGGGTCCTCGCAGGCGAACCTCTTCCAGTCGATCTCCGCCGGTGTCAACGCCCTGGCCGGGCCGCTGCACGGCGGCGCGAACTCCGCGGTGCTCGAGATGCTCGAGGAGATCTCGGAGTCCCACGACGGCCCGCAGAAGTTCATGGAGCGGGTGAAGAACAAGGAGCAGGGCGTCCGGCTCATGGGCTTCGGCCACCGGGTCTACAAGAACTACGACCCCCGCGCGGCGATCATCAAGAAGACCGCCCACGAGATCATCGACCAGATGAGCGGTGCGGACGAGATGCTCGACCTCGCGATGAGCCTCGAGGAGATCGCGCTCGCCGACGACTACTTCGTCGAGCGCAGCCTGTACCCGAACGTCGACTTCTACACCGGCCTGATCTACAAGGCGATGGGCTTCCCGACGAACATGTTCACCGTGCTGTTCGCCGTCGGTCGACTGCCGGGCTGGATCGCCCAGTGGCGCGAGATGATCAAGGACCCGGAGACGAAGATCGGCCGCCCGCGCCAGATCTACACCGGCGAGCCCGAGCGGAAGTACGTGCCGATCGCCGAGCGCTGATCCCCGCTCCACATCCCAGAATCCGAAGGTTCCTGAGAAGGGAACCTTCGGATTCTGCGATGTCAGGGGCGGTGTGCAACGGGTGCTGGGTCAGTGGAGGTCGGGGTTGAGCGCGATGCCCTTCGCGGTCCGTCCGAGCGCCTCGATCGACCCGGTCGTCGAATTGCGGCGGTACAGTACGTTGTCCGCCCCGTCGAGCTCGCGCGCCTTGACGACGCGGCCGCCCTCGTCGACGAGCGACACCCGCGAGCCGGCGGTGAGGTAGAGGCCGGCCTCGACGATGCAGTCGTCGCCGATCGAGATCCCGATCCCGGAGTTCGCGCCGAGCAGCGTTCCCGAGCCGACGGAGATCCGGTGCTCGTTGCCGCCGGACAGGGTGCCCATGGTCGAGGCGCCGCCGCCGATGTCCGAGCCGTCGCCGACGACGACGCCCTGCGAGATCCGGCCCTCGATCATCGCCTGCCCGAGGGTGCCGGCGTTGAAGTTGACGAAGCCCTCGTGCATGACGACGGTGCCCGGCGCCAGGTGCGCGCCGAGTCGGACGCGGTCCGCATCAGCGATCCGCACTCCGGCGGGCACGACGAAATCGGTCATCCGCGGGAACTTGTCGACCCCGTGGACGGTGACGTACCCGCGCGCCGTGAGCTTGGCGCGGGTGAGCTCGAAGTCCTCGACCGCACAGGGGCCGTGCGAGGTCCACGCGACGTTCGCGAGCTTCCCGAACAGCCCGTCGAGGTTGACCTCGTTGGGCGCGACGAGCCGGTGGGACAGTGCGTGGAGGCGCAGGTAGCCGTCGGCGGCGTCCGCCGGCGCGGCGTCGAGATCGATGGTGTGCTGCACGACCTCGGTGCGAGTGCCGCGCAGCTCGTCGGCGCCGACGAGGGCGTCGAGCCCGGCGGTCGCGACACCGGACGCGGCGTGCTGCTCGGCCTGCGCGGAGTCGTCGAACAGGGCAGGGGTGGGGTACCAGACGCTGAGCACGGTGTCGCCGTGCGCGGTGGACACTCCGGCGGAGGATACGAATCGTTGAGTCATGTGTCCCAGCCTACTGCTCGCCCTCGCGCAGCCGGTACTAGGCTGGGCTCCATGAGCAGTGATCCCCACGACCCCGCGCCCGCCGCCGAGACCGCGCCCGGCGCACATCCCACCCCCGACGCCGATGCCGCCCGTCTCATCGAGGCGCTGGCCGACCCGGTCGAGCTCACCGCCCGGCTCTGCGACATCCCCTCGGTGTCCGGGGACGAGGCGCGCCTGGCCGATGCCGTCGCCGGCGTCCTCGCGCACATCTCCGCCGGCCCCGGCCCGGACCTCGACATCCACCGCGACGGCGACACGGTCGTCGCCGCGACCCGGCTCGGCCGCGGCGAACGGATCGTCATCGCCGGCCACCTCGACACCGTCCCGATCGAGGACAACGTGCCCGCGGAGCGTCGCACGCTCGACGGGGCCGAGGTGATCTGGGGGCGCGGCGCCTGCGATATGAAGGCCGGAGTCGCGATGCAGCTGTGCACGGCCGCCGCCCTGCGCAGCCCCGAGCGCGACGTCACGTGGATCTTCTACGACCACGAGGAGGTCGAGGCCGAGCTCAACGGGCTCGGCCGGGTGGCCCGCAGCCATCCCGAATGGCTCGCCGGCGACTTCGCGATCCTCGGGGAGCCGAGCAACGCCGGCATCGAGGGCGGCTGTAACGGCACGATCCGCATCGAGGTCACCACCGAGGGCGTGCGGGCCCATTCGGCACGCGCCTTCACCGGGGTCAATGCGATCCACCGGGCCGCCGACATCCTCACCCGTCTCGCCGAGCACACCCCGGACACCGTGACCGTCGACGGACTCGAATACCGCGAATCGCTGTCGGCTGTCGGGATCCACGGGGGAGTGGCCGGCAATGTCATCCCCGACGCCTGCACCGTCGTCGTCAACTACCGGTTCGCCCCGGACAAGTCCGCCGCGGACGCCGAGGCGCACCTCGCCGCGTTCTTCGCCCCGCACCCGATCCGCGTCACCGACTCCGCCGAGGGCGCCCGTCCCGGTCTCGACCAGCCCGCCGCCCGGGCCTTCATCGACGCGATCGGGGGAGAGCCCCAGGCCAAGCTCGGCTGGACCGACGTCGCACGCTTCTCCGCGCTCGGCATCCCCGCGGTGAATTTCGGCCCCGGCAGCCCGCTGTTCGCCCACAAGGCCGACGAGCACGTCCCGTGCGCAGAGGTGGAATCGGCGAGCGCTGACCTGCTGCGCTTCCTCGAACCCGCCCGCAGCGCACCGGAGGCCCCCGCCCGATGACCCCCGACTCCCCGATCTACAGCAAGGGACCGCTGCGCCTGCGCCGCGCCCACGTGCCGGCCACCACCACCGATCAGCGCCTGCTCGAGGGCGGCGGCACCGCCGACTGGGTGCACCAGGACCCGTGGCGGGTGCTGCGCATCCAGGCGGAGTTCGTCGAGGGCTTCGGCTCGCTCGCGGAGATCGGCCCGGCGGTGTCCGTGTTCGGCTCCGCCCGCCTCCATGAGGGCACCCCGGAGTACGGGCTCGCCCGCGAGGTGTCCGGCGAGCTCGCCCGCGCCGGCTACGCCGTCATCACCGGCGGCGGGCCCGGGATCATGGAGGCGGGCAACCGGGGTGCCGTCGACGCCGCCGGCTCCTCGGTGGGTCTCGGCATCGAGCTGCCCTTCGAGTCCGGGCTCAACCCCTACGTCGACCTCGGCATCAACTTCCGGTACTTCTTCGTCCGCAAGACGATGTTCCTCAAGTACTCGCAGGGCTTCATCGTGCTGCCCGGCGGATTCGGCACGCTCGACGAGCTGTTCGAGGCGCTGACCATGGTGCAGACCGGCAAGCTCTCCCGATTCCCGATCGTGCTCATGGGCACCGAGTTCTGGGGCGGCCTCGTCGACTGGATCCGCGACACGCTCGTGGGCGTCGGCACGATCAGCCGCGAGGACATCGACCTCCTCACGCTCACCGACTCCCCGACCGAGGCGGTCGCGTTCATCACCGGTGCCGACACGAGCGATCCGGTCTCTGCCGAGCCCGGGCCCGAGGAGCCGGCCGAGGTGGTGTCGGGCCTGACCGCCGAGCACCGGACCGGCCGGCGCCCGGCTCCCGGCGGCGCCGACCGTCCGGACTTCTCCGCCCACGACGCCTGGTGAGCACTGCGGGCAGCCGCGACGGCCGCACGCCCGCTGGGTCCGAGGTGCCCGCGAGTCCGATATGAGACCATGGGCGCATGCCAATGTGGATCGTTCTCGGAGTCTGCGCCGCGGTCTTCTTCATGGCCGTCGCCGTCGCAGGCGCCTTCAACCTCTTCAACGGGGGCATGCCCGCGGCCGGTGACGAGCGCCCGCGTCGTCTCCTCGCCTCCGATTTCACCGCCGGGGATCTCGAGGCCGTCGCCTTCTCACCGGCGATCCGCGGATACCGGATGGACGAGGTCGACGCGGTGTACAGCGAGATGGCGCACCGGATCCGCCTGCAGGAGGACCGGATCGCGGTCCTCGAGAGCCGCCTCCCGGCGCCCGAGGCATGACCCGGCCCGCACCGGACGTCTCCGTGCTGCCCGAGTACGACCGCGCCCCCCGCTTCGCCCCGACCGTCTTCGACGCCTCCCGTGCCGGGCGCTGGGCTCGGGAGATCCTCGCCCTGCCGGTATGGCTGCAGGCGCTCGCGGTCTATCTCGCCTCCCGGATCATCAGCGTCGGGATCTTCGCCGCGGTCGTCCGCACCCAGGACCGCACCCCGTGGACCACCGGGTTGGACACCTCGCTCGGGGACTTCCTCAACTTCTGGGACGGCGGCTGGTACCAGCGCATCGCCGACGAGGGCTACCCCGATGTCCTGCCGCGCGGCGCCGACGGCACGGTGATGGAGAACGCGTGGGCGTTCTATCCCCTCCATCCCTGGATGGTGCGCGACTTCGCGCAGCTCACCGGCCTCGACTACCAGGTCGTCTCCCCGCTCCTGTCCACGGTGTTCGGTGCCGTCGCGGCGATCGTCGTGCTCCACCTGTTCCGCCGGCACACCACGCCCGGCCGGGCGCTGTTCGGCCTCGCGGTCCTCTTCGTCTTCCCCGCCTCGGCGATCTTCAGCACCGGCTACGCGGAGTCGCTCACGCTCCTGCTCCAGGCTCTCGCCCTCCTGCTCGTCATCGACCGGCGCTATCTCATGGCGGTCCCCGTCGTCGTCCTCATGGACCTGTCGCGGCCGATCGGCGTGGCGTTCTCGTTCTTCATGCTCATCCACCTCATCGACCGGTTCCTGCGCCGCCGGACGATCCCCTACCCGGCCGGTGAGGTCGTGCGCTCCTGGACGCTCGGCGTGCTGTCCTGCGCCGCCGCGCTCGTCCACCCGGTGCACGCCTGGCTCCGCACCGGGGAGCTCACCGCCTACACCGACACCGAGGCCGCCTGGAGCGGCGGGCACACGCGCATCATCGTCCAGTGGTTCGCCCGGGGGAACGATCTCGTGGGGCCCTTCGGGCCGCTCCTCCTGTTCGCCGCGATCGCGCTCATGCTCGTCCTCATCTACTCCCCGGCCGGCCGGCAGATGGGCCGGACGCTGCAGCACTTCTGCCTCGCCTACTGCATCTACATCCTGCTGTTCTTCAATCCGCAGACCTCGACCCTGCGCCTCCTCCTCCCGCTGTTCCCGATCGCGCTCACTCTCGCCTGGTGCCGGGCAGGGATGTACCGGGCGGTGCTGCTCGGCTGCCTCGTGCTGTTCCAGGTCGTGTGGGTCGGCTTCCTCTGGCACTTCACCCCGCCGGCCGACCTGCCGCCGTGACCCGGCAGGCGCCGATTCGCGCCCGATCCTCCTCAGCCGGGGCGAAATGGTGGATAATCGACAGTGACACAGTCGGGAATGGAAGGAAGAACTCTTCATGGCAGCTCAGAAACCGCGCACCGGTGACGGACCCCTCGAAGTGACCAAGGAGGGTCGCGGATACGTCGTCCGTCTCCCTGTCGAAGGCGGCGGACGTCTGGTCATCGAAGTGAGCAAGGACGAGGCCACGAACCTTCAGAACACCCTCGGCGAGGCGCTCGCACAGTGAGCTGAGACCGGTGCACGGAGGAGGGGAGCCCCGAGCGGACCCCCTCCTCCGGCGTTCCCGGGCCCGGCTCAGACGCGGGTGAGGACGAGGAGCCCGTCGTCGACGGGCAGGATGAGGCGGGCGACGTCGGTGCGCTCGACGATCCGGTCGAGCATCGTGCGCACCACCTGGGTGCGCGGGGCGCGGTTGGCCGGTTTCGCCACCGCCCCGCCAAGCAGCGCGTGGTTGACGACGAGCAGGCCGCCGGGGGCCAGCCGCTCGATCGCGAGCGGCACGAGCCGGTCGTAGGTCAGGGGCTCGGAGTCGACGAACACGAGGTCGTAGCCGCCGGCGGCGAGCCGGGCGAGCGCATCCTCGCCGCGCCCGTGGATCATCCGCACCCGGTGGGCCCGGATCCGGGCGACGCCGATGAGGTCGCGCGCTACGGCCTGCTTGTCGGCGTCGATGTCGATGCTCGTGAGGATGCCGGAACTCGGCATGCCGCGGAGCAGGGCGAGGGTGGAGACGCCGGTGCCGGTGCCGACCTCGATCGCGGTCGCCGGCCGTGCCATCCGGGCGAGCAGGGTGAGGGTCCCGGCGGTGGTCGTCGACACCGGGACGGTCGAGTACTCCGCGGAGATCGTGCGGGCGGCATCCATCACCGGATCGGAGGGGTTGAACCGATCAGCGTAGTGGGCGTCGATCGCCCGGTCGCGTGACATGGTCTCCTCCTCTCCTCGGACGGCGCTCGCCAGTCTATCCCGGTTCCTCCGAGGTGCGGAGGTCGCGACTCGCGGCCTCCCAGGACTCCCGCAGCAGCGCCTCGTCGGCGGCGCAGTCCTCGATCCGGGCGCGGCCGTCGGCGTGGGGGATGCCCTCGGTGTCCCAGCGGCGTGCGGCCTCGGTGCGGATCGGCGCGGGCAGGACGCCGCGCACGTTCGTCACCCTCCACCACGGCACGAAGGATCCGTGGGTGGCGAGCACCCGGCCGACGAAGCGCGCCGAGGTGCCGGTCACCCGACCGAGCATCCCATAGGGGGCGATCCGGCCGGCGGGCACGCACTCGACGGCGCGCAGCACCAGCTCCGTCCGGCGTTCGTCCATAGGGGGATTGTGCCACGGGCCCGCTGATAGACTGGCGCCCATGTTCGGCATCAACGGCACTGAGATGATCATTCTCGTCGTCGTGGTGCTCCTCGTCGTGGGGCCCAAGCGCCTGCCCGAGTACGCCCAGCAGCTGCGCGACCTCGTGCGCTCGCTCAAGCGGAAGGCCGACGAGGCCAAGGCCGACGTCCAGCGCGACCTCGGCGACGACTTCTCCGACGTCGACTGGCGCAAGCTCGATCCGCGCCAGTACGACCCGCGCCGGATCGTGCGCGAAGCGCTCATGGAGGAGGAGGCCGACTCCCGCGCCCGTCAGGTCTCGGCAGGCGCGGCGGCCGTGGCCGGGGCCCAGGTCGCCGGTGCGGGCTCCCCGGTGAGCACCCAGGCGGGCCCGCTCGAGCGGTTTCAGGCCCAGGCCGCGCTGCGCGACGTCGCCGTCGCCGCGCCCTTCGACCCCGAGGCCACCTGATCGGAGCGCCTGACGCAGCGCGCTCGATCCACTCGGTTCGCCCGGTCCATCCGGAGCGCCTGAACCGCCCCGAGCCGGAGAGGCCCGGGGCGGGCTCGGGCCCACGGCTTCCCGATCAGACGGGGGACAGCCCCAGGGAGCGGCCTGCGAGCCCCCGCGTGCGCGAGGTCAGCTGCGAGGCGATCGAGCGCAGGGCCACCGAGGCCGGAGCATCGGGGGCGGCGAGCACGGCGGGGCGCCCGGCGTCCGCGCCCGAGCGCACCTCGGTGTCGAGCGGGATCCGACCGAGCAGCGGCACCTTCGCCCCGACCGTGCGGGTGAGGTTCTCCGCGACCTGGTCCCCGCCGCCGGACCCGAACACGTCCATCCGGGTGCCGTCGGGGAGCTCGAGCCACGACATGTTCTCGATCACGCCGGCCACCCGCTGGCGGGTCTGCACGGCGACCGAACCGGCGCGCTCGGCGACCTGCGCGGCCGCCTGCTGCGGGGTGGTGACGACGAGCAGCTCGGAGCCGGGCAGCAGCTGGGCCGCCGAGATCGCGATGTCGCCGGTGCCCGGGGGCAGATCGAGGAGCAGCACGTCGAGATCGCCCCAGAACACGTCGGTGAGGAACTGCTGGAGCGCGCGGTGGAGCATCGGGCCGCGCCACACGACGGGCTGGCTGGGAGGGACGAACATGCCGATGCTCATGATCTTCACGTCGTGCGCGACCTGCGGGATGATCATGTCGTCGACGCGCGTGGGGCTGCCGGTGACCCCGAGCATGCCGGGGATCGAGAAGCCGTAGATGTCGGCGTCGACGACTCCGACGCGCAGACCGTCGGCGGCCATCGCGGCGGCGAGGTTCGCCGTCACCGAGGACTTGCCGACCCCGCCCTTGCCGGACGCGATCGCGTAGATCCGGGTGAGCGAGCCGGGCGCGTTGAACGGGATCTCACGGGACGCGCCGGCGCCCTGGAGCTTCTCGCGCATCGCCTGCCGCTGCTCCGGGGTCATCACGCCGAGCTTGACCGTCGTCCCGGTGACGCCGGGGACCTTCCCGACCGCGGCCTCGGTGTCGCGGGTGATGGTGTCCTTGAGCGGACAGCCGGCCACGGTGAGGAGCACGGTGACGGTGACGTGGCCGGAGTCGTCGACGACGACGTCGTCGACCATGTCGAGCTCGACGATGTTGCGCTTGATCTCCGGGTCGAGCACGGTCTCGAGTGCACTGCGGAGCTGGTCCAGGGTGGGTGCGGGCATCGGTGTGCTACGCGTCCTCTCTGTTCTCGGGGGGTGTCTGCACGGCGTCGCGGGCCGCCTTGAGCGCGGTGGCCTCGGCAGTCGCCTGCGCCTTCTTCACGGCCTTCTTCACGGCAACCTTCTTCACGGTCTCGAGGTCCTCGCGGTGCTCGGCCCGGCGGTCGGCCTCCCGCGCCTCCTCCATCTCCTCGAGCAGGTTGCGCAGCTCGGAGCGGATGAAGTCGCGGGTCGCCATCTCGCGCATCGCGATGCGCAGGCTCGCCACCTCGCGGGTGAGGTACTCGGTGTCGGCGAGGTTGCGCTCGGCGCGCTGCCGGTCGTTCTCGAACTCCACCCGGTCGCGGTCGGCGCTGCGGTTCTCCGCGAGCAGGATGAGCGGCGCGGCGTAGGAGGCCTGGAGCGACAGGATGAGGGTGAGCAGGGTGAAGTTCAGCGCCCGCGGGTCGAACTGGAGGGGTTCGGGCATGAGCGTGTTCCACGCCAGCCAGACGAAGCAGAACACCGTCATCCCGATGAGGAACTGGGGTGTGCCCATGAACCGGGCGAAGGACTCCGAGGCCTTGCCGAACGACTCCGGGGACATCCCGATCGACGGCAGCCGCCGCTTCTTGATGCGCGGGACGTCGAGTGCGTCGTAGTCGCCCTTGCTCACTGCTTGCCCTCCTTCGCCAGGTCTCCGGTGATCTCCTCGGCGCGGACCTCGTCGGGCGCCTGCCGCCAGTCCTCGGGGAGGAGCTGGTCGAGCACGTCGTCGACGGTGACGACGCCCACGAGGTGGTCGTTCTCGTCCGCGATCGGGATCGACACGAGATTGTAGGCGGCGAGGATCCGGGTGATGTCGCCGAGCGGGGCGTCGGCCCCGAGCGGTTCGACCTCGTCGTCGAGGATCGTGCCGACGGCCACGTGCGGCGGTTCGCGCAGCAGCGCCTGGATGTGGACGAGGCCCAGGTACTTGCCGGTGGGCGGCTCGAGCGGCTGCCGGCACACGAACACGGCGGCGGCGAGCGCCGGATCGAGGTCCTCTCGGCGGACATGGGCGAGCGCCTCGGCGACGGTGGTCTCCGGGGCGAGGATCACCGGCTCGGTGGTCATCAGGCCGCCGGCGGTGTCCTCGTCGTAGGACAGCAGGTGGCGGACGTCCTTGGCCTCCTCGGGCTCCATCGCGGCGAGCAGCACCTCGGCCTGCTCGTCGGTGAGCTCGCCGAGGAGGTCGGCGGCGTCGTCGGGGTCCATCGCCTCGAGGACGTCGGCGGCACGGTCCATCCCGAGCATCGACACGATCTCGACGCTCGTCTCCTCCGGCAGCTCCTCGAGGACGTCGGCGAGGCGCTCGTCGTCGAGCTCGCGGGCCACCTCGAGCCGACGCTTGGGGGTGAGCTCGAGGAGCACGTCGGCGAGGTCGGCGGGCTTGGTGCCCTGGTACGCCGCGATGAGCTGGGTGGCCTCCTGGTCGACGGCGGAGTCGATCGGGTGGTCGACCTCGGACCAGTCGACCTGGAGGGTCTCGCCGCGGCGGCGGAAGCCGAAGGTGCCCTGGCGGTCGGTGACGCGGCGCACGAACAGGCGGGTGACCTCCCACTCGCGGTTGCGCTGCTGCTCGATCGCGACGTCCTCGACCTGCACGGCCGTCCCGTCGGAGCGCAGCCGCAGGCGCCGGTCGAGGAGCTCGCCGAGCACGAGGGTCTCCGAGCGGCGCTGCTCGAAGCGGCGCATGTTCACCAGGCCGGTGGTGATGACGGCGCCGGCGGCGATCCCGGTGACCCGGCCCATCGGCACGAACACGCGGCGGCGACCGGGCACCTCGACGACGAGGCCGATCGCCTTGGGCTGCTGGCGCATGGTGGCGCGGTAGACGATGACGACATCGCGCACGCGCCCCACCTGATCGCCGAGAGGGTCGAAGACCGCGGTGGAGGCCAGGCGGGCGACGAAGACGCGATCAGCTGAACCACTCACCCCACAAGACTACGCCAGTCGCTTCGGTCATACTGGACCCCATGGCGAAACCATCGATGCAGCTCCCCGGGGGAGAGGTCCTCGGCTCCTACCGCACCCATGACGAGGCGAACGGAACGGTCCAGTTCCTCGCCCAGCACGGCTTCCCGGTGGCCTCCCTGTCGATCGTCGGCACCGACGTCCGGATCGTGGAACAGGTGACGGGCATGCTCACGTGGGCCGCGGCCGCCGGTCGGGGAGCGCTGACCGGCGCCTGGATGGGGCTGTTCGTCGGCCTCCTCCTCGCACTGTTCGGCGGGAACGAATCGCTGACCTCCGGGGCCCTGCTGCCCGGCATCGTCATCGGCGTGGGCTTCGGCATGCTCTGGGGCATCCTCGTCAAGGCGCTCGGGCGCAAGAAGGCCTCCGTCATGCTCCGGCCGCAGGTCATCGCCGGCACCTACGAGATCGTGTGCCCGCCGGCCCGGGTGAACGAGGCCCGCGAGATCCTCTCCCGCCGCTGAACCGGTGCGCGAACTGCGCGGTATCCGACTTCCGAGCGCGCAACTGCGCGCCTGCCTTCGGATAACGCGCAGTTCGATGAGGGGGCACAGTTCGACGAGGGGACACAGTCCGACGCGGGGGCGACCTCAGGGGAGTGCGCGCCAGGCCTCCGCGGTCGTCGGGTCGACCTCGACGAGCGCCGGGGGAGCGGGCACGCCGGCGGCGGTGACACGGCCGGGCACGGTGTCCGGTTCGGCGCTGAGCACCGCGTCGACGATCGCGGCCGACAGGACGTCAGCGGCGGCGATGTTGAGCTCGACGAGCGCGGCGGCCTCCGGATCGTCGAGCGCGCGCTCACCCGTGGCGAGCGCGAACACCGCGTCGCCGTCGAACAAGGTGTGCGAGGGGTGGATCGCCCGCGCCAGGCCGGCGTGGGCCGACTGCGCCAGGCGTGTCGTCTGCGCGGCGTCGAGGCGGGCATCGGTGACGATGCACGCGATCGTCGTATTGCGGGCGCCGGCGTTCTCCCCGCCGCCGTTCCCGGTGCTGCCACCGGGATCCCCGCCCCCATCGCCGCCACCGGGATCCCCGGTCCCGCCGTGGAACTCCGTGAACCGTGCGCGCAGGCCGTGCGCCTGCGGCACGCCGATGCCGTAGCGGGCGAGCACCGAGGCGCAGTGGAGCCGACCTGCGGGGTCGAGGACGCCTCCCATCGGGTTCGCGACGACGAGCGCGGCGACAGTGTGCCCGGCGGGGGTCGTGATCGACGCCTGCCCGAGGCCGCCGCGCAGCAGTCCGCGCCCGGTCCAGGCGCCGACGCCGGCGCCCACGGAGCCGCGCAGGTGCGGCTGCTCGGCACGGGCGTCGCCGTAGGCGGCCAGGCCGTCCTCCTCGACCGGCGGAGCGGCCGGCTCGCCGCCGCGCCCGAGGTCGAAGATCCCGGCGGCCGGCACGATCGGCACGGTGACGCCGGGCAGCCCGGGGGCGGGGAAGCCGCGGCCGTCGGCACGAAGCCCGCGCTGCACCCCGTGGGCGGCGACGAGCCCGAACGCGCTGCCGCCGGTGAGGACGACGGCGTCGGCGCCGTAGCCGAGCGTGCCGGGGGAGAGGATGTCGGTCTCGTGGCTCGCCGGTCCGCCGCCGCGCACGTCGACCCCGGCGAGGGTGCCGGGCGGGGGCACGATCACGGTGGTCCCGGTGAGCCGGCCCTCCCCGGTGCGCGCGGTGTGGCCGAGCGCGACCCCGGCGACCTCGAGGACGCCGCGCCCGCGGCGCAGCGTGCCCAGGGGGAGATCGGGGGAGCTCATTGCGCGCCCTGCACCCAGGCCTCGACCTCGGCGCGGGTGCGGGGGAACCCTGCGGACAGGTTCTCCACCCCGTCCGCGGTGACGAGGACGTCGTCCTCGATCCGCACGCCGATCCCGCGGAACTCCTCGGGCACGAGCATGTCCGCGGCCTTGAAGTACAGACCCGGTTCGATGGTGAACACCATGCCCTCGCGCAGCTCGGCCCCGAGGTACATCTCCGCGCGCGCCTGCGCGCAGTCGTGGACGTCGAGACCGAGGTGGTGGCTGGTGCCGTGGACCATCCACCGGCGGTGCTGCTGCCCGGTCGGGGCGAGCGCCTCCTCCGGGCTCACCGGCAGCAGGCCGAAGTCCGCGAGCCGGTGGGCGATGACCCGCATCGCGGCGTCGTGGACCTCGCCGAAGCGCACCGTCCGGTGGACGTGTTCGGCGGCGACGGCGAACGCGGCATCGGCGGCCTCGAGGACCGCGTCGTAGATCCGGGCCTGCACCGGGGTGAAGGTGCCCGACACCGGCAGGGTGCGGGTGACGTCGGCGGTGTAGAGCGAATCGGCCTCCGCCCCGGCATCGACGAGCACGAGGTCTCCGGGGGCCACCGCGCCGGTGTTCTTGATCCAGTGGAGGGTGCAGGCGTGATCGCCTGCCGCGGCGATGGTGTCGTACCCGACGCCGTTGCCGTCGGCGCGCGCGGCGAGCGCGAAGGCCGTCTCGATGACCCGCTCGCCGCGGGTGTGGGCGAGCGCGCGCGGCAGGCTCGCGACCACGGAGTCGAAGCCGGCGCGGGTGATGTCGACGGCACGGCGGAGCTCGCCGATCTCGTACTCGTCCTTGATGAGACGCATCTCGGAGAGGTGCTGGGCGAGCTCGTCGTCGCCGGCGCGGGAGACCTCGAGGTCCGCGGCGACCTGGGTGCGGGCGGTCTCGATCTGCGCCTCGACCACGGTGTCCGCCCCGCGCAGCAGGCGCACCGACACGGAGCCGAGGTCCTTGGCGATCGCCTCGGGCGCCTCGCGGATGTCACGGCAGGCGATGCCGAGCTTCGCCTCCATCGTCGGCAGGTCCTCGCGCGGACCCACCCAGTACTCGCCGTAGCGGGCGTCGGAGAAGAACTCCTCGGTGTCCGCGCCGGCCCGGGGCCGGAAGTAGAAGGTCTGCTCGTGGCCGTCGTCGGTGGGCTCGAACACGAGCACCGAATCGGGCTCGGAGTCGGTCTCGAGGCCGGTGAGGTGGATGAAGGCGGAATGGGCGCGGAAGACGTAGTCGGTGTCGTTCGAGCGCACCTTGAGATTGCCGGCCGGGATCACCAGGCGTTCGCCCGGGAAACGGGCCGAGACCGCCGCACGCCGCGCCGGCGTCCAGGCGGATGCGGGCAGGGGCGTCGGGTCGCCGGCGCTCGTGCGGTCCCAGCCGGAGGCGATGAAGTCGCGGAAGGCCGCCGACTGCGGGCGGCGGGAGCGGGTGTTGACGCGCTCCTCGAGCGGCGGGTCGGACGGGGCGGCGGCGGGTGCGGATTCCTTGGTCGTCATGTCTCCAGTCTAGGGGTGGGGGAGACGTTCGGGTCCAGGGGTGAAATCACCGGTCAGAGGCGGGAGGGCGGAGCGACGGGCCGTGCGGACAGCCCTACAATCGGAGTCATGGCGATCGACCTCCACACCCATTCGCGCTTCTCCGACGGCACTCAGAGCCCGACCGCGCTCGTCGAGGAGGCCGCGGAGCTCGGGGTCGCCGTGCTCGGCCTCACCGACCACGACACCACCGCCGGCTGGGACGAGGCGGTGCGCGCCGCGCAGGCCGCCGGGATCGCACTCGTGCGCGGGATGGAGGTCTCCTGCCGGTACGACGGGATCAGCGTCCACCTGCTGAGCTACCTCCACGACCCGGCCGCCGCCGAGCTCACCGCGGCCGTCGCCGACGCCCGCCGGGCGCGCCTCGACCGGACCCGCACGATGGTCGAGCGGCTCGCCGAGGACTTCCCGCTGTCCTGGGAATCCGTGCTCGAGCAGGCCGGTGCCGAGGCGACGATCGGCCGCCCCCACATCGCCGATGCGCTCGTCACCGCCGGCATCGTCGGGGACCGCTCGGCGGCCTTCGCCGGGCTGCTGTCCTCCCATTCGAAGTACTACGTGTCGCTGCCGACGATCTCCCCGATCGAGGCGATCCGGATGGTCCACGAGGCCGGGGGCGCGGC
Source organism: Brevibacterium pityocampae (assembly GCF_039541555.1). Taxonomy (NCBI): domain Bacteria; kingdom Bacillati; phylum Actinomycetota; class Actinomycetes; order Micrococcales; family Brevibacteriaceae; genus Brevibacterium; species Brevibacterium pityocampae. The sequence goes on from NZ_BAABGL010000012.1 coordinate 89,045, forward strand.
CGTGTTCGCCCACCCGCGGGCGTCGCTGCGCGGCCGCACGGTGCCCGACGCCGGGGTGCGCGCGATGGTCGAGGCGGGTCTCGACGGGCTCGAGGTCGACCACCGCGACAATCCGCCGAGCGCGCGCGTGGCGCTGCGGGCGACCGCCGAGGCGCACGGCCTGCTCGTCACCGGCTCGAGCGACTATCACGGCACCGGCAAACCCAACCGGCTCGCCGAGCACACGACGGACCCGGAGATGCTCGAGCGGCTCGTCGCGGTGACCTCGGGCGTGCCGCTCATCGACGCCTGAATGCCGGAGGGCCGGTGATCCGTGGGGATCACCGGCCCGGTGCGCGGTGCTGTGCTGACGATGCTGCGCCCGCAGGGGAGCGGCGCGGGCGCTCAGCCCTCGCGGCCGCCCTCGGCGCGCGAAGCACGGCCCTGCGGCTTGCCGCGGCGGGTGCGCCGGCGGTTGCGGCGCGGACGGTCCCCGCTGCCGGCGGAGTCGCCGGAGCGCTCGGCGCCGGCTCGACCGCCGTCGCGCGAGCGATCGCCGCGACCCTCGGAGGAACGACGCCGGGAGCCGCTGCGGCGGGGCACCTCGGCCCCGGTCTCCCCGTCGACCTCCTGGCCGGCGGCGGGCTTGCGGCGACGCAGTCGGCCCTTGGTGCCCGCCGGGATCCTGAGGTCCTCGTAGAAGTGCGGGGAGGTCGAGTAGGTCTCCACCGGCTCGTCGAGTCCGAGGTCGAGCGCCTTGCTGATGAGGCGCCAGCGCGGCATGTCGTCCCAGTCGACGAAGGTCACCGCGATGCCGGTGTTGCCGGCGCGACCGGTGCGGCCGATCCGGTGGACGTAGGTCTTCTCGTCGTCGGGGCACTGGTAGTTGATGACGTGGGTGACGTCGTCGATGTCGATGCCGCGGGCGGCGACATCGGTGGCGACGAGCACGTCGACCTTGTGCTCGCGGAACGCCTTGAGGGCGCGCTCGCGCATCTGCTGGTTGAGGTCGCCGTGGAGCGGCCGCGCGTTGAAGCCGCGGTCGACGAGCTCCTCGGCCAGCCGGTCGGCCGTGCGCTTGGTGCGCGCGAAGATGATCGTGCGCTCCCGGCCCTCGGCCTGGAGCAGGCGGGCGACCATCTCGCTCTTGTCCATCGCGTGCGCCCGGTAGACGTACTGCTTGGTGTTCTTCGCCGTCTTCGTGTGGTCGTCGGGATCCTGCGCCCGGATGTGGGTGGGCCGGTTCATGTAGCGGCGGGCGAGCGAGATCACCGGACCGGGCATGGTGGCGGAGAACAGCATCGTCTGGCGGTGCGCGGGCAGCGCGTCGACGATCCGTTCGACGTCGGGCAGGAATCCCAGGTCGAGCATCTCGTCGGCCTCGTCGAACACCGCGGTGTTGACCCGGTCGAGGCGCAGCGCGCGGCGGCCGTAGAGGTCGAGCAGGCGGCCCGGGGTGCCGACGACGACGTCGACGCCGGCGCGGAGCGCGGCGAGCTGGGGGTCGAAGTCCTTGCCGCCGTAGATCGTGATGATCGACAGGTTCCGCTTCGTCGAGGCGGTGCGCAGGTCCTCGGCGACCTGCTGCGCGAGCTCACGGGTGGGGACGACGACGAGGGCCTGCGGGGCGCGGCCTTCGATCTGGGTGGCGCCTTCGTCGGGGCCGACGGCGCGCTGGAGCAGCGGGATGCCGAAGCCCAGGGTCTTGCCGGTGCCGGTCTTCGCCTGCCCGATGATGTCCGCGCCGGTGAGCGCGACGGGCAGGGTGAGCGCCTGGATGGGGAAGGGGGTGGTGATGCCGGACTCGGCCAGTGCGGCCACGATCGGTTCGGCGACCCCGAGGTCGGCGAAGGTCTGCTCCGGGGGAGTCTCGACGTCCTCGACGTCGATGGTCTCGGCTGCGATCTCTGTCATTGCTGTGCTCCTCACGGTGCTCCCGCAGGAGCACGTTCTGTCATGGTGCGTCGCGGTAGGCTGTCCGCATGTCTGCTGCCGCCCTGCCCGCCGACGTCCGGTCGACCACCCTGGCGATCCTCGCGTTCGGGGAGCTCACGTCGGTCGAACGCGCCGCCGCCGATGCGCAGGCGGCCCCGAGCATCCGGGACCGGGTCGATCTCATCGCCGTCGCGGGCGTCGCCCTGAGCCACTACGAGGCGCTCGCCGCTCGCGTCGAGGCGCTCGGCGGGGACATCGCGGAACTCATGGAGGGCGTCGAACCGTCGTTCACCGCGCTGCGGGAACGCACCCGGCCGCGTGATTGGTACGAAAGCCTCATGAAGGGGTACGTCTTCGACGGGATCAACAGAGATTTCTATCGCGCGGCCCTGGTCAATCTCGATGAGACGAGCGAACGGGTGGCCACTGCCGTACTCGATGATACACGGCAGGCCGATCACCTCCGCAGCCGGCTGGCCCGCGCCATCGCCGAGCAGCCGGAGCTGTCCTCCCGGTTGGCGCTGTGGGGGCGGCGGCTCGTCGGGGAGGCGCTCGTGCGCGGCCGGCACCTCATCACGGCCTTCGACCTCGCGGTCGACGACGAGGCCGTCTCGGCGATCGCGCAGCGGGTGATGACGAATCACTCGCGCAGGATGGCCGCGCTCGACCTCGTCGCCTGACCGGAGCTCACGCCCGGGGCGACGTCTCAGCCCACCCCGAACCCGACGCGGCGCTGCTGCTCCTCGCCGGTCTCCACGTAGGCGAGGGCGGCGGCGGGCACGAAGACCTGCCGACCCTTGGCGTCCGCGAGGCTGAGCATGCCACCGTCCTGCAGAGCCGCCTTCACCTGTTCGTTGACCTCGTCGGCCGTCGCGGTGCTCTCGAGCACGAGTTCGCGGGGGGCGTTCTGCACGCCGATCCTGATCTCCATGGGTCTCCTTCGTCGATTTCGGCGCAGCCGGTCGGCTCCACGCTCGGGGGTGGGTCCGGGACCACTCTAGTCCGCGGGAACGGGAGCGGCGGAGCCCCCTCCGGCCTCGGCCTCCTCGGAGTCGGACAGCGAGCCCACGCCGTTCCACAGCACTCCGGAGATCAGATGGGCGGCGGCGTCGGCCTCGAACTCGGCGGTCTCCGCGAGCTGGAGCGCGGCGGCCTCGGCCATGCTCGTGATCGCGACGGCGAGGAGCTTCGCCTCGGCGGTCGTGGCGGCGGACTCGCGCTCGATGAGCTCGGCGATCCACATCGCGGCCCGATCGGTCGAGCTGCTCGCACGTTTGACCGCGCCGGGCTCATAGGAATCGGCGCGGGCGATGATGAGGAACTCCGACCGATGATCGGTGACGAAAGAGAAGTAGGCCGAGATCGCCGCGGCCACTCGCTCCTCGTTGTCATCGCTCGAGTGCAGCGCCTCGGTGAGCACGGAATCGAAGACCGCGTTGGCGGCATCGATCACGGCGAGGTAGAGGGACTGCTTCGAGTCGAAGTGCTGGTAGAGGACCGGCTTCGAGACCCCGGCGGCGATCGCGACGGCATCCATCGAAGCCGTGCGGTATCCCGAGCGGGAGAAGACCTCGGTGGCCACTGCGACCAGCTGGTCCCGACGCTGGGCCTGGGGCATTCTCTGAGATTTCGTCATCCTCTCAGTTTATCGCCAGAATCGCTGACCCAAAGGCAAATGTCCAGACCAGAGAGTACAAGTCGTGGAGATCACACCCGTGTCCGTGCCGCGTGATGGAATGGGCGGCATGGGAACGAGCAGGGGAACATCACCGTCGGGCACACCCTCGGAAGCGCAGGCCGACGCACCGGCCGATGCAAGGCCAAGGCCGGACGCATTGCCGAGCGCGCCGGGAGCGGCTGCCGGGAGCGGCGCGGACCCCGCGGCGCTCGCCGCCGCGCTGGCCGCCGGGCAGGCGGTCAGCGTCGTCGGCGCTCCCGGGACCGGGAAGACCGCGCTGCTCCTCGCCGTCCACGCCCGGCTCGCGGCGCTGCCGGGGACGGGGCCGGACGACACGCTCGTGCTGACCCCCACCCGGGACCACGCCACGGATCTGCGCGACCGGATCGCACTCGACCCTGAGCGGGTGCGCACGGCCCCGGCCGCCCGGAGCATCCACTCGCTCGCTTTCGGGATCGTGTCCGCCCACGCCGCGGTGCGTGACGGCGCCGGCACGAAGTTCGTGTCCGGGCCGGACCAGGATGCGCTGCTCGCCGCGCTCCTCGAGGGATACGAGGAGGGCCGGGCGGCACCGCCGGCGTGGCCCGCCCACATGACCGCCGAGGTGCGCCGCACCGCGGGCTTCCGCGACGAGCTCCGCGAAGTGCTCAACCGGGTGATGGAGCGCGGCTTCGCGCCCGCGGACGTGCTCGACGCGGCACAGGCGGCCCGTCGCCCCGAGTGGACCGCCGTCGCCCAGGTCCTGCAGGACTACGAGGACCAGCTCGCGGTGCCGGTGTTCGGCGGTGTCGACACCGCCGCCGTCCTCGCCGAGGCCGCGGCGGTGCTGCGGGAGGAGCGCGACGCCGGCACCGTCGCCGGTCGGCGGTGGAGCTTCTCCGGTGAGATCGTCCCGCGCTATGTGCTCGTCGACGCGGCGCAGGACCTCCCCGACGCCGCCGTCGCGGTCCTCAGCGGGCTGCGTGACCTCGGCACTCGGATCGCCGTCGCCGCCTCCCCGGACACCGGCACCCAGGGCTTCCGGGGCGGCTCGGGCTCCGTCGTCGCCGCGGTGACCGCCCACGGCGCCCCGGCGATCGCCGGACCCGCGGGCCATCGGCCGATCGTCCTCGAGGCCGCGGCCGGGCACGTGCGCGGCGCCGGGGCGATCGCCGCGGTGTCCCAGGACTTCGCGCGGCGGATCTCCACGGACCTCGCGCGCGGCCACGTCCCGCGCGCGGCGGCTGACGCACCGGACGGGGGCTCCCGCGTGCGGGTGGCGCTCTCCCGCTCCGCGGCGGAGCAGTCACGCACCGTGGCCGCACTGCTGCGCGCGTGGTTCCACGACGTCGGGACGGATTGGTCCGACATCGCCGTCATCGGACGCACCTCCGGCACCGCGGCCGCACTCCGGCAGGAGCTCGGGCACCTCGGGATCCCGGTCGGCGCCGTCGAGCTCCCGCTGCGCACCGACCCGGCCACCGCCCCGCTGCTCCGGGCCCTCACCGTCGATCTCGGGGACCCGGACGCCCTCGACGGGCTCGTGCGCGAACTCCTCACCGGTCCGTATCTCGGCGTCGATCCGGTCGCGCTGCGCGGACTCGAGCGGGAGGCCGCCGTCCTCCTGTCACGGCATGCGGGTGGCGCTCCGGACGATGGCGGGGAACGTTCCGCACCGCACCGCTCCGTGCTCGTGCGCGCCCTGCAGGAGCTGCCGCCGGCGCAGCTGCCCGACACGCTGCGGACCCTCGCGACGGTCCTCGACACCGCCGCGGATTCCGCCGACGCAGACGCGCACACCGCGGTGTGGCGGCTCTGGCAGGCCACCGGGGTCGCCCGGGCGTGGCGGGCGCGGGCGCTCAGCAGCCCCGGTGACCCGATCAACGACCGCCTCGACGCGGTCCTGCGCCTGATCTCCCTGGCGGAGAAGCTGGGGGACGACCTCGCGGACCGGGAGTCGCTGCGGGCGCGGTCCTTCGCCGCCCTCGTCGCCGACCAGGAGTTCGCGCAGGATTCGCTCGCCGCCCGCCGCACGCAGGCTGCTGTGGCAGTCGACTCACCGGCGGCACTGGCCCACCGGAGCTTCTCCCGGGTCGTCGTCGTCGACGTCGACGAGGGGCAGTGGCCCGACCCCCGTGTGCGCGGCTCGATGTTCGCCACCGAGGCCCTCCTGCTCGGCCTCACCGGAGGAGAGCCCGACCCGGACCCGGGCGCGGAGTACGCCCGCCGGCGCCGTGCGACGATCGTCGACGAGGGCCGGCTGTTCCTCAGCGCGATCACCCGCGCCGCCGACGAACTCGTCGTCATGGCTCTCGAGGACGGCGACACGTCGCCGAGCGCGTTCTTCGATACCGTGGCTGCCCACCCCGCGGTGGAGGAGCTCACCGCTCCCACCGCTCCTCTCGATGACGGCCCGGATGCCGGTGCGGACATGGGCGGGGGCGGCAGTGCCGTATCGGACCTCCTCCCGGTGAGCGCGCGCCAGGCCGCCGCCCGCGCCCGCAGCCGCTTCGTGGCAGCGGCGGATTCCGGCGCGGACACCGAGGAGTGGGCGGACCTCCTCCACGCGCTCGCCGCGCACGGCGTGGCGGAGGCCGCCCCGGAGAACTGGACGGCCTGGCAGGAGGTGACGACGTCGACCCCGCTGCTCGGGCCGGACGACGAAGCCAGGATCTCCCCCTCCACCGCGGAGGACTTCACCTCCTGCGCCCTGCGCTGGTTCCTCACCCGGCACGGGGGGCGCACCGCGAGCTCGCGGGCGCAGAGCCTCGGCACCCTCATCCATGCGATCGCCGAAGCCTACCCCCGTGGCGGCTTCGCGGACATGATCGCGGACTTCGACGAGGGGTTCGCCGAGATCGCGTTCGATGCCGCATGGGAGCGCGACCGCGAGTACGCGACCGGGCGGCGCATGGTGGAGAACCTCGACCGGTACCTGCGCGAGTCGTTCGAGCAGCGCCCGGGTCTCGAGGTCGCCGTGGAGGTGGGCGTCGACGCCGCGGCCCCACAGGGCGCCCCGGGTGCGCCCTGGCGGATCACCGGCCGGATCGACCGGCTCGAGATCATCCCCGGGCGTGCGGGTGCCCCGGACGGTGTGCGCCCGGTCGACTTCAAGACCGGGAAGACCATCGTGTCCCGAGCCGACGGCACCACGCACCCGCAGCTCGGGGTCTACCAGTTCGCGCTGCGGGCGGGGGGTACGGAGCGCGCCGACGGCACCCGCGTCGACGGCGAGCCCGCCGGGGCGGAGCTCGTCTACCTGCGCAACACCAAGCCGACCACCCGGGAGCAGCCGGCGCTCGGCGACGCCGCGGACCCCGCCTGGGCGGAGACCCTCGTCGGAGGCATCGCCGAGGGCATGCGCTCGGCGCGCTTCGTCGCCACCCCGAGTCCGGACATCTGCCGCAGCTGTCCGGTGAGATCATCGTGCCCGGCCTTCGCCGGCGCACCAGTTGCAGGAGCCGATGACGCATGAGCCCCACCGCACCGCGCTACACCGCCCTCCGACTCGCCGAGATCATCGGCGTCGAACCGCCCACCGAGGAGCAGCAGCGGATCATCGAGGGCCCGCTCGACACCGCCGTCGTCATCGCCGGAGCGGGCTCGGGCAAGACCACCGTCATCGCCCAGCGCGTCGTCTACCTCGTGGCCAACGGGATCGTCGACGCGGAGTCGATCCTCGGCCTCACCTTCACGCGGAAGGCCGTGGGGGAGCTCAACGAGAGGATCCGCCGGCTGCTCCACCGTTTCCGGGCGGCGGAGGGCGACCGGCGCGGCGCCACGGACCTGCCCGGGCTCGACGTCCCCACCGTGACGACGTACAACTCCTTCGCCGCCGGGATCGTGTCCGACCACGGGGTGCGGATCGGCGTCGAACCGGAGTCCCGACTGCTCGACATCGCCGACGCGATGGAGCTCGCCGGCGCCGTGGTCGACGCCGCGACGGACCGGGAGATCCCCCCGAACGTCGCCCGCTCGACGGCCATCGACCAGATCCTGGGCCTCTCCTCCCAGATCAACGAGCACCTGCAGACCCCGGAAGCGGTGATCGACCACCTCGACGACTGCCTCGATGCGTTCCTCACCGGGGAGTCCTTCACCGCGCATCTCGACGCCATCCGCCGGAAGAGGATCCCCAAGGAGGAGAAGGAGCAGCTCGTCGACGAGGCGGAGGCGCTCGCAGCCCGCGCCGGGCTCGGCGAGGTCCCCGCCGGTCCGCGCAGCCGGGCGCGCACAGCGGATCCCGCGCGCCTCGAGCTCATCGATCTGCTCGCCGGGGGCGGCCTCGGCCCGGACACCGTCCTCCCGCTCGCCCACAAGCGCCGGGTCGCGGTCCTCGCCCGCCGCTATCTCGATCTCAAGCGCGCCGGCTCGGCCATGGAGTTCTCCGACCAGGTGGCCTTCGCCCACCGGATCATGACCGAGGTGCCGGCCGTGCGCGGCATCGAGCGCGCGCGCTGGAGCGTCGTCATGCTCGACGAGTACCAGGACACCTCGGACTCCCAGTTCGAGCTGCTCCGCACCGTGTTCGCCGGCCTGCCCGTGATGGCGGTGGGCGACCCCCGGCAGTCGATCTACGGCTGGCGCGGGGCGAGCGCGCGCAACATCGGGGAGTTCCCGCTCCACTTCCGCTCCCCGGACGGCACACCCGCCCGTTCGCTCACGCTGAGCACGAGCTGGCGCAACGACGTCGACGTCCTCGCTGTGGCGAACCGGCTCGCCGCCGCGCTGCCCGACGCTGACCCGGACGACGCGCTCACCGCACGACCTGGCGCCGGACCCGGTCGCGTCGACATCTCCGCCACCCCCGGTGATCCCGATCCGGAGTACGGCTCCGACCAGTGGGCCGGGCTCGCGCAGTGGTTGGTGGAGATCGGGAAGGAGACGCCTACCCGGACGCGGGCGGTGCTGTGCCGCAAGCGCAGCCAGTTCCCCCCCGTCGCCCACGCGCTCACCGCCGCCGGGCTCGACGTCCACATCGCCGGATCCACCGGTATGCTCGACGACCCCTTCGTCGCAGACGCGCACAGCGCCCTCCAGGCGCTCGTCGACCCCGGTGCCGGCGACCACCTCATGCGGCTCCTCAGCGGTACGGTCTGCGGGCTCGGTGTATCCGACATCGCCGCCCTCGACCGCTTCACCCGACACCGCAGCCGCCGCCTCCGGGAGCGGCTGTCGCCCGCCGGGCCCGAGGCCGTCGGAGCTCCGGGCCCGGGAGGTGCCGGCGACGCGGAACCGGCGCCGGAGATCGAGGACATCACCCTCGTCGAGGGCATCGACGACCTCCTCACCACCGGCGCGCAGGCTGATGCCCGGGCCACCGGGCTGTCTCCGGCGGCACTGCGCAGGATCACCCGGCTCGCCGCAGCCCTGCGCACCCTGCGGCGGTCGACGACGACGATCCCCGGGCTCGTCCGCGAGGTCATCCGCGAGCTCGACATCGACACCGAGGTCGACGCGCTGCCCGCCGCCGCGGCTCAGGTGCACCGCGCCTCGCTCGACGCCTTCGTCTCCCTCGCCCTCGACTACTCCGCCCAGCACCCGGAGGGCACCGTGCGCACCTTCCTCGACTGGGTCACGGTGCTCGAGTCGAAGGACGCGCTCGCGAACCCGGAGAGCGAGCCGGACCCGACGGCGGTCACGGTGATGACGATCCACTCCTCCAAAGGCCTCGAGTTCGACGCGGTCGCGATCCCCGACTGCGTGGTGGGCGACCTGCCGACCGGGCTCCGGGAGACGAAGGGGTGGCTCGCCCCCGGGGCACTGCCCTACCCCCTGCGCGGCGACCAGGCGAAGCTGCCGCCACTCGATCTGCTGGCCCACGGTGGCTCCTCACCCGCGGAATTCAAGGAGTGGCTCGCGACGAACGTCCGACCGCGGCTCGAGGAGCACCACCTCATCGAGGAGCGCAGGCTCGCCTACGTCGCAGTGACCCGGGCCAAGGCCCGCCTGTGGCTCGGCGGTGCTCTGCACACGACCCGCACGAAACCCAATGAGTTCTCCCCGTTCCTCCACGAGGCGATGGAGGTGCTCGGCCACGACGAGAGCGAGCTGCCGGAGGCCGAGGATCCCGGCGAGCGCGCGACCGCCGCGACCACCGGCATCCCGTGGCCGGTCGTCGACACCGCGCGCCTCGAGAAGCAGCGCGCCCACCTCGACCTGCTGGACGCGCGCCGGGCGGAGCACCCCGACCTGCAGTCCCTCGCGGAATCCGCTGCGGACCCGGAGGTCAGGGCGCTCGCCGCTCGGGTGATCGCGCTCGACGAGGCCCGGACCGCAGGCGGCGCAGACTTCGCCGTCCCCGCGCGCCTGTCGACGACGGGGATCGTCGCGTTCCTCGACGATCCCGCCGGGTTCGCCGCGAGCACGCGCCGCCCGATGCCCTACGCCCCGAACGAGGCCACCGGCCTGGGCACGGCCTTCCACACCTGGGTGGAGAACTACTACGGGCAGGCCGCGCTCGGCGATGTCGACGTCGACCCGGCGGTCGCCGCGCTGTCCGGCGCGGCCCGGCGGCGGCTGGCCGAGCTCACCGAGGTATTCGTGGCCTCGGAGTTCGCCCGCCTCGAGCCGGCGGAGATCGAGCTCCCCTTCGAGCTCGTGCTCGAGCGGGCCGACGGCCCCGCCATCCACGTGCCCGGCAAGATCGATGCGGTGTTCCGCACCCCTGAGGGTCTGCGGGTGGTCGACTGGAAGACGGCGCGGGCGCCCGGGGAGGAGCAGCTCGGGACCATGGCGGTCCAGCTGTCCGTCTACGCCCTCGCGCTGTCCCGGATGCCGGAGTACGCCGGACTCCCGATCGACGCGGCCTTCTACTTCCTCGGCAGCGACCGGGTGGTGCGCGCTCCACGCCTGCTCGGGGCCGCGGAGCTCGTCGCCGCCCTCGAATCCGGCGCCGACGACCTCGCGCAGCAGGGACGGGAGGGCGGCGGGGTCAGCGGTCCTCGGGGCCGGTGATCCGCTCCGTCGGGACTGCCGAGGCCGACTCCTCGTCGATGTCGTGCGTCACCGGTGCGGTGGGACGGAAGACGTCGCCGGCGCGCACCGCGGTGCGACGCGGGGCCGGGGGAGAGGTGGTGGCCGCGGGGTCGGCTCCGGTGTCTGCGCCCGTACCGGACAGAGGCTCGGGCCCGGGCACGGGCTTCGGTTCGGGCCCGGTCGCGTCTGCGGGCTGCTCGGCCGCGGCGCCCGGCTCCGTGATCGCCTCTGCCGACTGCTCGCCAGGGGGTGCCGCGGGCGCAGCGCCCTGCGCATCCTCGGGGCCCGTGCCGCCGTAGGGGCCGGGATGCCCCTCGGCCGGTGCATCGGTGAGCTCGGCGAGCGAGGCGAGGAGCGCGACGGCATCGGCGATCTCGCCGTCGTCGCCGCCCCGGCGGGCCTCGAGGAGCCAGTCGAGGGCGGTGAGCTCCGAGCGGAGCTCGACCCGTGTGCGCAGGCCCGGGTCCGGGCCTGCGCGGTGACCGCGGTAGACGGTGAAGAACTCCTCGACCGCATCGGGGTGCAGGAGTGCGGTGACGGCGGCGAGGTCGGTGGCCGGGTCGCCGATGTGCAGCCGCCCCAGGTCGGTGACCGCGGCGATCCGGCCACCCTCGGTGCGCAGTGCGTCCTCCGACAGGCCGCCGTGGACGGCACACGGGAAGAAGCGCCAGGTCGCGACATTCTCCAGGGCGGTCTCCCAGCGCGAGAGCAGGACGGAGGGCACCTGGCCGGTGGCGGCTCCGGCGTCGAGCGCATCGAGGAGGCGCTGCCGCTCCTCGGCGCTGTCGAGCACGGCGAGGCCGGAGTCCGCGATGTCCCCGGGGTCGGCATTGTGGAGCTCGGCGAGGAACTCCGCGAGCGCCGTCACGAGGGCGGGGGAGTCGGCGAAGGCGACGGTGGAGGCCGGCGTGCCCGGCAGGGGTGCGCACACCCGGATCTCCTCCCCGCGGGAGTCGAACTGCTCAGCGGGCACCGCGAGCCGCCCCAGGATCTGCGGGAAGGTCACCGAGGTGCCCGGCAGCAGCCCGCGGAGCAGTGCGGCGGCGTACTCCTCCGCATCGGCTCCCTCCGCGCCTGCGCTCGGCACGAGGACGGCGACGACGGAGCGCTCGCCGTCGGACACGAGCACGCGGTGGCCGCGCGGGTCGTCGAGCGCGAGCCACGACTGCGGTTCGAACCCGTCGAGGATTCCGGCGGTGGCGGCAGCGATCTTGAGGTCGAGAGTCTCCACCCCTCCAAACTACCGCCGCAGGGCGGCCCTGGCGATGAGGCGCACGGATCCGCACCCGGAAACCCGAAGGACGGGCCGTGTCCGTCCGGTTCGCTATCGTGGACACCATGAGACCCCTGCCGCTCCTCGAGCCCGCCAGCCTGGCACGCAGCAGCGTGCGCCGCAACCACCTGTCGCGCGGCACGGACGGCGACCTCTCCGCGGTCTGGGCGCGGTCCGGGACGCGCGGCGTCCTCGCCCATCGCGGCTACCTGCTCATCGCCTCCGGGCACCTCGTCACCGTCACCGCGGACCAGGTCCCGGAGGGGGGCACCCAGATCTACCTCGGGATCGACCCCGACGGCGCCGACAGGATCGGCATCGACCTCGACGACGCCGGCCGCTCGGCCGTCGACGCACGGCTCGCCGCGGAGCGCGACCGCGATGCCGAGGACTTCCTCGACGGACCGACCACCGGCATCCACGTCACGGAGCCCACTTGGCTCGACCTCCGCCATGTCGCCACCGAGCTCGACGACCTCGACATCGGGCTCGCCTGCAGCCTCGTCGCAGTCGGCAACTGGCACCGCACGCACACCCATTCGCCCCGCAACGGGTCGCCCACCCGACCGGCTGTGGGAGGCTGGGTGCGCCGTGACCCGGAGACCGGCAGCGAGCACTTCCCGCGCACCGATCCCGCCGTCATCATGGCCGTCGTGCACACCGACGGGGACGGCACCGAGCGCCTCCTGCTGGGCAACAACGCCCAATGGCCGGCCGACCGCTATTCGCTCCTCGCCGGGTTCGTCGAGCCCGGGGAGACGCTCGAAGCAGCGGTGATCCGCGAGGTCTGGGAGGAGGCCGGGGTGGACTGCGTGCGCCCGGTCTACGTCGGCTCGCAGCCGTGGCCGTTCCCCTCCTCGCTCATGCTCGGTTTCACCGCCGAGGCCGTCTCGCGCGACACCCGTGCCGACGGCGACGAGATCACCCGCGTGCGCTGGTTCACCCGCGAGGAGCTCACCGCGGAGACCGCGGCCGGCACCGTGTGGGTGCCCGGCGACGTCTCGATCGCCGGGCAGATCCTCTCCGCCTGGCTCTCCGGGGGAGCATGACCGCAGTGCAGCCGGCGGCCGCCGCCGCACTGCTCGAGCATCTCGACCCGGAGCAGCGGCGGGTCGCCGAGCACGTGAGCGGCCCGCTCGTCGTCCTCGCCGGCGCCGGGACGGGCAAGACCCGCGCGATGACGCATCGGATCGCGTACGGAGCGGCCACCGGCGCCTTCTCCGTCCGCCACGTCCTCGCGCTGACCTTCACCTCGAAGGCCGCCGGCGAGATGCGGGCGCGGCTGCGTGCACTCGGCGTGCCCGGGGTGCAGGCCCGCACCTTCCACTCCGCCGCGCTGCGCCAGCTGCGGTACTTCTGGGACGCGTTCGCCGAGGGACCCTTCCCCGAGCTCCTGGGCCAGAAGGCGGGGGTCCTCTCCCGCGCGATGGCCGAAGCCGGATTCGAGGTCGAGCGGGAGGTGGTGCGCGACGTCGCCGCCGAGATCGAGTACGCCGCGGTCTCGATGCTCGCGGTCGACGACTATCTGGCGCAGGCCGCGCACCGCGAGCTGCCCCCGGGCATCACCCCGGCCGGCATGGAGCAGATCATGCGCGCCTACAGCGAGATCAAGTCCCGTCGGCGTCTCCTCGACTTCGAGGACATCCTGCTCACGCTCACCGGCCTCCTCGCCACCCGGGAGGACATCGCCGCGCAGGTCCACGAGCAGTACCGCCACTTCGTCGTCGACGAGTTCCAGGACGTCTCCCCGCTCCAGTACGACCTCCTCATGCGCTGGCTCGGGCGACGCGAGTCCCTGTGCGTCGTCGGCGACCCCGCGCAGACGATCTACACCTTCGCCGGCGCCACCGACTCCTTCCTGCTGCGGCTGCCCTCGCGCCTGCCCGGAGCGCAGAGCATCTCGCTCGTGCGCAACTACCGATCGACCGAGCAGATCGTGCAGGCGGCGAACGCGGTCCTGTCCCACACCGGGCGCACCCCGCTCGTGCTCCGCAGCACCGGGCGCAGCGGCCCGGCTCCGGTGTTCACCGAGTACGCCGACGACCAGGCGGAGGCCGAGGCTGTCGCCGCCCGGATCGCCGAGGAGATCTCCCGGGGCCGGCGGGCCTCGGACATCGCGGTGCTGTTCCGCACGAACGGGCAGAGCCGCGCGTTCGAGGACGCGCTCGGAGCCCGGGGAGTGGGATACGTGCTGCGCGGGGGAGAGCGGTTCTTCGCCCGACGCGAGGTCAAGGAGGGGATCGCGCTGCTGCGCGCCTCGGCCGCCCGGCTGGCTCCGCGGCCGCTGCCGGAGCTCGTCGGCGAGGTGCTCGATGCGATCGGCTGGGCACCGCGCCCCCCGAGCGGGGCCGGGGCGAGCCGGGAGCGCTGGGAGTCGCTCGACGCCCTCGTCGGGCTCGCCGCATCGATGCAGGAGAAGTCGGAGCTGCCCGTACCCCTGCAGGATTTCCTCAGCGACCTCGCCGACCGTCAGGAGCACCAGTTCGCCCCTCCCGTCAACGGCGTCACGCTCGCCTCGGTGCACGCGGCCAAGGGTCTCGAGTGGGAGAGCGTGCACCTCGTCGGGCTGTCCGAAGGGCTCGTGCCGATCAGCTATGCGACGACGCCGGCGGCGGTGGCCGAGGAGCGGCGGCTGTTCTACGTCGCGCTCACCCGGGCCCGCACCGAGCTGTCGCTGAGCTGGTCGCTCGCACGTCAGGAGGGCCGCCGGTCCCGGCGCTCGCCCTCGCGCTTCATCGGGGAGATGCAGAGTGCGCACGGGGCCTCCACCCGGCCCGCCGGACAGCGTGCGGGAACCCGGAACCCGCGGGCGCGGACGGCCCCGGTGCGGTGCACGCGCTGCGGGAGGACGCTCGTGACCGCGGTGGAGCAGAAGCTGCAGCGCTGCGGCGACTGCCCCGGCGAGGTCGATGCGAACCTGCTCGTGGCGCTGCTCGACTGGCGCCGGGAGCAGTCGGAACGGCTCCGGATGCCCGCCTACATGATCCTCACCACCGCGACCGTCAACGCGATTGCCGAGGTGCGGCCGCGCACGGCGGCGCAGATGGACCGGATCCCGGGGATCGGCCCGGTGAAGTGCGAGCAGTTCGGCGCGGACATCATCGCGCTCGTCGAGGCGCACTCCGGTTCGATGTGAGGCCCGGGGGAGCGCGGGATCAGGCGGGGACGTGGAACCGTCCGGCGACGGGGATCCGGCAGTCGCACTCGCCGTGGAAGTCGACGCCGATCTCCGTCACCGCGCCGCTCGGCAGGGTGACGACGGCGTCGACGGGGACCGGGGTGCAGCCGAGCAGATGGTTGCGCAGCACGAGCGCGGTGTGGGCGACCGCCAGGGTGCTGAGCACCGGATCGGTGCGCGCCGGCCGGGGAGACTGCTTCCACAGCGTCCGCCAGGCGAGGAGCCAGTCGGCGTCCTCCTCGGTGCGGAGATTGACCCGGCAGCGGGTGCACGGTGTGGAGCCGGGCACGATGACGTGGGAGATCGTCGCCTGCGCCTGCCCGACGACGACCTGCTGGTGGTCGATCCCGTTCTCCACGAGGTATCCCGCCGAGACCGCGTCCTCCACCCAGACCCCGGTGAGGACGACGAGCGGGGAGCGGTACCCGGTGGACTCCTCCGCCCGGCCGATCCGATGGGCGTCGAAGCCGGCGGCCGCGAGCACCGGGAGGAGCTCCTCGGCGTAGGGGCCGAGCACGAGCACCGGGGTGGCGGCGAGCGTGGCGGCGATCTGCGTGGGGGAGACGCCGAGGTTCGCGGCGAGGGGATCGACGTGGACGGTGGGGCGCCGAGGCGCCGCGTCCGGGCCGAGCGGCACGAGGACCCCGGCCTCGTCGAGGAGGGCGAGCAGGGAGGAGGCGCGGGCCGAGGACACGCCCAGATGCTCCGCCCGGTCGAAGAAGTCGTCGATCCCGATCCCCATCCGGAGGACGGAGATGAGCTCCGTGTCCTGTGGGGTGAGGCCGTCGATGAGGATCGGTTCGTCGATCCCGAACTGTACGCACCGGTCGCTGCGCCAGACCACCGGCACCGAGTGAAAGAGCTGATACACCGCTGATGCACCTCCTGATCCGGAGGCTACCGACTGGCGGTGCGCGCGAACAGTCCCCGGACGCGCCTGTGGATAACCTCTGCGGGAGAGTCCCGGACCGGGTCCGGGCAGGGTCGGAGCCCACTGCGCATCCGATGATCCGCAGGAGCTGACCGGCCCTGCCCGGGTGGTCGACCCCCAGCCGCGCTCGGGATCTCATGAGCCTTCCCCTTGCCCATGAAACCCGGGTTTTCCGGGGGTCTGACACCTCAAACTATGCGGCCCCCGCGGTGCCGTCAACACCGGGCGTCCCGGCGCCTGTGCACAAGCCGGCGCCAGCTGTTGACGAGTGTGCCCGCGCCTGTGGATGACGGTGTGGATGCGGGAACGCGCGAGATTCCGAGGGTGCCCGATCCGCCCCGGTGGGCGCGGCGTGTCGCGGGCTGGGTGAGCGGGGACAGGGGCGGGGGCGAAAATTTCCGCCGGAAGTTCGGCGCCCGGGGCCCCGCACCCGACCGGGGTGCCCCGGTGCACGTGGCGGGCCCGTGTCAGCGGCGCACTCTAGGGTGGTGGTATGGAGGCACGAGAGGTCATCGCCGCACTCGCGGACGGCACGATCACGGTCCGGCGGTCGGCGCGCCGGCGCAAGACGATCTCGGTGAGCCGCGATCACGGCTCGTACGTCGTCGCGGTGCCCGCCCGGTACGACGTCGACCGCCATGCCGGTGACATCGGTTCGCTCATCGCGCGACTGGAGAAGCGCGCCCGCACCGCGCCCCGCGGCGACGCCGAGCTCGAACGCCTCGCAGCCGAGCTCAACGACCGCTGCTTCGACGACGGGATCGCGCCCGCCTCGGTGCGCTGGGTGACGAACCAGCGCCATCGCTTCGCCTCGGCGACCTCGGCGACCCGGGAGATCCGGGTCTCCGACCGGCTGCGCGAGGTGCCGCGCTGGGTCCTCGAATCGGTGCTCGTCCACGAGCTCGCGCACCTGCGTGTGCCGGACCACTCGGCGGCGTTCACCGCGCTCACCCGCCGCCACCCGGACACCGACAGGGCCGAGGTCTTCCTCACCGGCTTCTCCTACGGGGAGACCGCGGCGGAGGCCTCTGCGCGTCACCGGGACTGAGTCGCGCTGCCGGGTTCGTGGTGCGCCGCCGCGGCCGAGGAGCGCCGCCGGGTCGACGGCGCAGGGCCCGGACCGAGGTGGGTCGCCGGGATCGAGTCGCGGCACCGGCACCTGGACCCGTGAGCAGGATCGGCCAGGGCACGAGGGAGCGGATCAGGAGCGTCCCGCATCGACGGTGCGGGCGGAGTGTGCCGCCTCGAACAGTCCCGGCAGGCGGCCGGGCAGGTCGGGCAGGATGTTCTCCGGCAGCTCCTCGAGGTCGAACCATGCCACGGCGAGCGACTCCTCGGAGGCGCTCACCGGCGCCGCTGCGTCCACCGACGCGCCGTAGACGACATCGCGGTGCACCCGGCACGCGCCGAAGGCCGCGGGCAGGCCGTGGACATGGAGGTCGATCGGGGCGGGGGAGAACCAGTCGACGCGGGTCAGGCCGGACTCCTCGAGGCACTCCCGCAGGGCCGCGGCCCGCAGCGAGGAGTCCGCGGCCTCGATGTGTCCGCCGAACTGCCCCCAGGCATCGGCCTTGCGGTGGTGGTGGAGGAGCACACGCCGGGCATCGAGGTCGAACACCACGCAGCTCGCGGTGAAGTGCTCGGGCCCGCCGTCGCGGTCGAGGGCGGCGGCCCCGGCGGAGGCGAGGAAGGCCCGGGCCGCAGCCTGTTCATCGATCCGGTCGGCAGGCGCGGGCCAGGAGCGCAGCTCGCGCGCCGCGAGCTGTGTGCGGGCCCCCGGGGCGCTGCCGCCGGTGGGCGTCACGGGGACGGCGGGGTGGAGCCGCTGGGACGATCGTCGTCCCCGTCGCCGGGGTCGCCGCCGTCGGCGGGGCCGTCCCCGGCCGCGGAAGCATCGCCATCGTCCGGGGTGGATGCATCCGTGCTCGGGGCGGCAGCTGCGTCGGCGGGGCCGGTGGTCGGCGAACCGGTGTCGTCGTCACCAGCGGAGCCGGCGCCCTCGTCGGCGAGCAGCCGGGCGAGCGCCTCGTCCATCGAGGAGTCCGTCGACCATTCCTGGCTGCGACGCTCGCGGTAGCCCAGCGGGTCGTCGAGGTCCTGCGTCGTCGGCAGCAGGTCGGGGTGGTTGAATACCGCGTCGCGCGCCTCGGGCCCCTCGGTCTGCTCGAGGTAGGAGAACAGCGCCGCGGCATCGCGGAGCCGGGCCGGGCGCAGGTCCATGCCGACGAGCTGGGCGAAGGTCCGGTCCGCCGCGCCCTCGGTGGCCTGGCGCTCGCGGAGCGCCTCGCGGATGGTGTCGCGCGAGCCGAGCTGTGCGCACGCCCGGTAGGCCACGACATCGGCCCAGCCGGCGATCACCGACAGGAGGTTCTGCAGGCTGGTGAGCGCCTGGTGCTGCGCCTCGGTGGGTTTCGGGTCGAACAGGCCGCGGCGGATCTCCTCGCTCATCTCCTGCATGCGGCTGGGATCGATCGAGCCGGCCATGCCCTGGATTCGATCGAGGTCGAGCTCGATCCCGGAGGCGTACTTGCTCAGCGCGGTCTCCACGTGGCCGGCGAGCCAGGGGGAGCGCTTGAACAGCCAGAGGAGTGCGAGCTCGCGCACGGCGAGGTGGATGCGCAGCTCGGTGGCCTCGACGCCGATCTCGGAGGCCGCACCGGTGATGTTCGCCTCGATGAGAGCGGGCCGGCTGCCCTTGATGAGCGGCAGACCGTACTCGGTGCCGCTGAGCACGGAGCCCGACAGCGCGCCGAGCGCCTCGCCCAGCTGCATGCCGAACATCGACTCGCTCATCGAGGTGAACATCTGACCCGCGCCGGCGAGCATCGGCTTGAGCTCCTCGGGCGCCTGCTCGGCGATGCTCGCGGTGAGCGCGGAGGACATGTTCGACTGGATCGGTCGCACCAGCCGCTGCCAGCCCTCGAAGGTCTGCTCGACCCACTCGCGGCGGGTCAGTGCGATCGCTTCCGGAACGCCGACGGCGGAGGTCGTGACGTCCTCGAGCCAGAGCTCCGCGAGGCGGAACGCGTCGTGGGAGGCGCGGGTGACCTCCTCGGTGACCTCCGGGTCGGGCTGCGGGATGTGCTGCTCGGCCGCGCGCATGCCCCCGGTCTGCGAACCGCCGGAGAGCATGCCCTGGAGCTGCTGCATGATGCCGCCGAGCATCGCCGGATCGAACGGGAGGCCGCCGGGGCCCGCCTGTCCGGCCGAACCGGACTGCCCACCCGAACCTGACTGCCCGAAGGCACCGCCCATCTGGCCGCCGGGACCGAAGAGCATCCCGAAGATGTTGCCGAGCGGGTCGTTGTTGTCGTCGGGCTGGTCGCCTTCGCGGTTCTTGTCGGTCATGCCATTCCCTCGGTCGTCCGCGGAGCCTCGGCTCCGCTGATGTGCTGGTCGGTGCTGCTCGCGGTGCGCGCGTGCCGCGTGCCGTGCACGGGCGGCGCGCTGGTGCTGTGCTGTGCGCGGTGAGCGATCCCGTGCGATCCACGGGCCTGCTGAGAAGCCTACCGAGCGAAGCTGGTCAAACCTTCCGAACCGGGGGCGCGAATCGCCGGTGTCCGCCCGTGGCTGAATCGTCGCCCGGGCGGCGAGGGCGCCGGCACCCGGTCACGATTGGGTCACCGCGATCGCCGTGGCCTACACTTCACTAGAGCCGAGACCGAAAGGAACCCCTGCGTGAGCGAGCCTGCCGTCACCGGCCCCGAAGCGCCCGCACGGTCGCGCCGGAAGCGGTCCGACGGCACCATCGTCTCGGGGATCGTCACGTATCTCCTCGTGCTCGTCGCGGCCCTCGTCCCGGTGCCCTATCTCATCCAGATGCCCGGGCCTGTCGTCAACACCCTCGAACCCGTCGAGGGCGACGAGCTCATCACGATCACCGGCACCGAGACCTACGAGGCCGAGGGCACGCTCGACCTCCTCACCGTCGCCGTCGCCGGCGGGCCCGGCCGCAGCCTCAACGCCTCCCAGGTGCTCCGCTCCGTCGTCAGCGCCGAGGACACCGTGGTGCCGACCGAGGCGTACTATCCGCTGACCACCACGCGGGAGGACGTCACCGGGCAGAACGCCGCCGAGATGGCCTCCTCCCAGGACACCGCCACGGCCGCCGCGCTCGGCGAGCTCGGCATCGACTACCGCTCCGTCATCACCGTCGCCGAGGTCGTCCCCGGCTCGGCGGCCGAGGGCCAGGTGCAGCCGGGGGACATCATCACCGCCGTCGACGGTGCGGAGATCGGCGGCGACGAGGCCGCCGCGCAGACCGTGGCCGACGCCGTGCGGAGCTCGGAGAGCACGGTCGTCCTCGGCCTGGAGCGCGCCGGGGAGCCGCTCGACGTCGAGGTCGCCCCGGTGGAGGCGCACGGCCAGAAGATGATCGGCGTGACGATGACGCAGGCCTTCGACTTCCCGTTCGACGTCACCTTCAACGTCGAGGGGATCGGCGGACCGTCGGCGGGGACGATCTTCGCCCTCGCGATCATCGACGAGCTCACCCCGGGCAACCTCACCGGGGACCGGGCGATCGCCGGCACCGGGGCGATCAGCCCCGACGGCACCGTGGCCCCGATCGGAGGCGCCCGCCAGAAGGTGTCCGCCGCCGCGGAGTCGGGCGCCGAGTTCTTCCTGTCCCCGACCGACAACTGCGCCGAGGTGCTCGGCGCCCGGGGTGCCGACGCACTCGCCGTCGTCGCCGTGGGCACCCTCTCAGAAGCTCATTCCGCGGTGCAGGACATCGCCGCGGACCGTACCGGGAACCTGCCGTCCTGCCAGGACGCCGCGGCCAACTGATGTCCGACGCTGCTAGGAAAGGACACGCGTGACCTTCGCTGCCCCACCAGGAGGCCGTTCGACCGGCATGAAGCCGAAGAAGCCCTCACCGCTCATGCTCACCCTCATCGCGGTCGCGGTGCTGCTCGTGCTCTTCGTGATCTTCGCGCAGGTCTACACCGAGGTGCTGTGGTTCGACCAGCTCGGCGTGCTCTCCGTCTACGCCACCGAGTGGATCACCAAGGTCGTCCTCTTCGTCATCGGCTTCCTCGTCATGGCGGTGCCGGTGTGGTACTGCCTGCGGATCGCCCACCGGAACCGTCCGGTCTACGCGCCCGTCACCCCGCGCCAGGAGAACCTCGACCGGTACCGCGAGGCCGTCGAGCCGCTGCGCCGGATGATGACGATCGCGCTGCCGGCCGTGCTCGGACTGCTCGGCGGCGTCGCGCTCTCGGCGGCCTGGACCCAGGCCCTCATGGTCCTCAACGCCACTCCCTTCGGCACTCCCGATCCGCAGTTCGGCCACGACATGTCCTTCTACGTCTTCGTCCTCCCGGTGATCCGGGTGGCGCTCGACTTCCTCGGCATGGTGACGCTGCTGGCCTTCATCGCCTCGGTCGTCTCCCACTACCTGTTCGGCGGAATCCGTCCCGGCGAGGAGCGCGGTCTCCACCTGACCAGGACCGCGCGCGTGCAGCTCGCGATCACCGCCGCGCTCCTGCTGCTCGTGCAGGCCGGCCGGCTGTTCGTACTGCGCTACGAGAACCTCACCAACACCTCGGGGATCGTCACCGGCGCCACCTACACCGGGGACAACATCACGCTCCCGGCGATGCTCATCGTGTCGCTCGCGACCGTGGCCGTCGCGGTGCTGTTCGCCGCGAACGCCTTCGCGAACGTGTGGAAGCTGTCGGTGGTCGCGGTGATCATGCTCGTCGTGCTCGGCGGGATCTCGATCATCGGTCTGCCCGCCGGGGTCCAGCAGTTCCAGGTGCAGCCCTCGGAGCAGAGCCTCGAGAACGAGTACATCCAGCGCAACATCGATGCCACCCGCAGCGCCTACGGCATCGACGACGTCGAGGTCATCCCCTACAGCCCCACGGTCGAAGGGGAACCCGGTGCGCTGCGGGCCGACGCGGAGACCGCCGCCTCGGTGCGCCTGCTCGACCCGAACCTCGTCTCCGACACCTTCCGCCAGCTCCAGCAGCAGCGTCCCTTCTACGGCTTCCCCGAGCAGCTCGACGTCGATCGGTACGAGATCGACGGGCAGATGCAGGACACCGTGATCGCGCTGCGCGAGCTCAATCCCGGTTCCCAGGCGGATTCCTCGTGGCTCAACCAGGCCGTCGTCTACACCCACGGCTTCGGCGTCGTCGCCGCCTACGGCAACCAGCAGGGCAACGACGGGCAGCCGGCCTTCCTCGAGGCGAACATCCCGCCCACCGGTGAGCTCGGCGAGTACGAGCCGCGCATCTACTTCGGCGAGCGCTCCCCGCGCTACTCGATCGTCGGTGCGCCGGAGGACTCGGACCCGCGCGAGATCGACTACCCGGCCGACGGCGAGGACGGCTCCGCCCAGGTCTACAACACCTTCTCCGGCGAGGGCGGCCCGGCGGTCGGCTCGTTCTTCCACCGCCTGCTCTACGCGATCAAGTTCCAGGACGAGCAGATCGTCCTGTCCGATGCGCTCAACCCCGAATCGCAGATCCTCTACGAGCGGAACCCGCGCGAGCGGGTGCAGCGCGTCGCGCCGTTCCTCGAGGTCGACGGCGATCCCTACCCGGCTGTCATCGACGGGAAGATCAAGTGGATCGTCGACGCCTACACGACCTCGCCGGAGTACCCGTACTCCACGCCGCAGGTCCTCCAGGAGGCGACGCAGGACTCGAACACCGAGCGCTCCGGCGCCACCCAGGCGCTGCCACCGCAGCAGGTCAACTACATCCGCAACTCCGTCAAGGTCACCGTCGACGCCTTCGACGGGTCCGTCGACCTCTACGCCTGGGACGAGAAGGACCCCGTCCTGCAGACGTGGATGAAGATCTTCCCCGACCTCGTGCAGCCGGTGGAGAACATGAGCGCGGATCTCATGAGCCACGTGCGCTACCCCGAAGATCTCTTCAAGGTCCAGCGCTCCCTGCTCACCCAGTACCACGTGGAGGACTCGAACTCGTTCTACACCGGGCAGGACTTCTGGACCCAGCCGCTCGACCCGACGGTCAACGCCGAGCGCAACCTCGTGCAGCCGCCGTACTACCTCACGCTGCGGATGCCCACCCAGGAGGCGCCGTCGTTCTCGCTGACCTCGTCGTTCATCCCGCGGCAGTCGAACGGGCAGACGCGCAACAACCTCACCGGCTTCCTCGCCGCGTCCGCGGATGCGGGCTCGGAGGAGGGCGCGCCGAGCGAGGAGTACGGCAAGCTCAGGCTCCTCCAGCTGCCGCGCAACACGACGTTCCCCGGCCCCGGCCAGGCGCAGAACAACTTCAACACCGAGCCGGAGATCCAGACGAGCCTCAACCTGCTGCGGCAGGGCGAGTCCGAGGTGCAGAACGGCAACCTGCTCACGCTGCCGGTGGCCGGCGGTCTGCTCTATGTGCAGCCGGTCTACGTGCGCTCCGCGGGCGAGACCTCGTACCCGGTGCTCCAGCGCGTGCTCGTGGCCTTCGGCGAGGAGATCGGCTTCGCGCCGACGCTTGACGAGGCGCTCGACCAGGTGTTCGGCGGCGACTCCGGTGTGCAGGCCGGCGATGCCGACAAGGCCGGTCAGGACACCGAGGACGAGGCGGGCACCGGTGCCGGTGGGGAGGGGGCCGGAGCATCCGCCCCCGACGAGTCGGTGCAGGAGGCCCTCGACGAGGCGAAGCAGGCGATGGAGGATGCCGACCGGGCTCTCCAGGACGGCGACTTCGCCGCCTATGGCGAAGCGCAGGAGCGTCTCCGCCAGGCGCTCGAGCGCGCGCTCGAGGTCGAGCAGGGCCCGGCCGACGCCGAGGCGCCCGCCGAGGGGGAGGCCCCGACCGAGGCGCCCGCCGAGGGCGAGGGCTGATCGCGCGAGCTGGTTCCGGGCCGCTCCACGCGGTGAGGCAGATCACCTCCCGGCGATTTGGTGGTCACCTGGCGTTCACGTATAGTTGAGAACGCATCGCGGGGTGGAGCAGTTCGGTAGCTCGCCGGGCTCATAACCCGGAGGTCGAGGGTTCAAATCCCTCCCCCGCCACCAGTAGGGAGAATCCCCCGGTTCCGGAGACGGAACCGGGGGATTCCGCGTTCCCGGGCGGCTCTGCGGTTAGGGTGGTGAGGACCAGCGATCCGACGGCTCGGCCGTCGAAGGAGGTCCTCGTCCATGACCACGAACCCCCAGGGAATCGTCGACGCACTCGACTTCTCACAGCTCATCGCCGCCGCCGGGCACGCCGGCCCGAAAGTCACCTTCTCCGTGCCCACCGAGGTGCGCGGCACCACCGGCGGCACGTCTGCCGCCGTGCTGGCCGGCCAGCTCCGGACCGCGGCCGCGGAGCTCGAAGCCGCCGGCACGAACCGGGCCGACGCCGAGGCGCTGCTCGCCCCGATCCAGGAGCTCGCCGACGACTCGAGCTACTGGCGGCGGCAGAGCCGCGGCTTCGTCGCCTTCGCGGCCCCGGGCTTCCACCTCGCCGTCCGCGTCCCGATCGAGGTCGAGGTCGGCCTCACCGTGGCCGACCGGTTCCGCGTGGTGCCGCTCGTGCCGCTCCTCGAGAGCGGCGGCCGCACCTACATCCTCGCGCTGTCGAAGAACTCCGTCCGCCTGTTCGAGGCCACCCGCAACGCCATCGAGCAGCTGCCGCAGGGTGGGATCCCGGCCGACTTCGACGCGGTCGTCGGCGAGCTGCCCGAGCACCAGCTGCAGCAGCGCGCGGTCGGCGGCGGGCACGCCGCGTTCCACGGCCACGGCGGCTCGGACGACACCGACAGCATGCTCACCGAGAAGTTCCTCCGGGGTGTGGGCGAGGCGGTGGGTGCCGAGCTCGGCACCGCGCGCTCCCAGCCGCTCGTCCTCGCCGCAGTCGCGGAGTACCTGCCGGTCTTCACCGCCGTCTGCCCCTACCCGGCGATCCACGACGCGGTGATCGCCGGCAACCCCGAGCACACGAGCCCGGACACGCTGCGCTCGGAGGCGTGGCGGCTGCTCGCGGAGCGCACAGCCGTGGCCGAGGCGGAGGAGGCGGAGCGGGCGCTCTCCCTCGTGCACAACGGCAAGGGGTCCTTCGACCTCGCCGAGGTCGCCCAGGCCGCCGGTGAGGGCCGCGTCGACACCCTCTACCTGCCGCGCGACGCCCGGCGCCTCGCGTCCCCCGACGCCGCCGCCCTGGCCGACGCCGCAGTCGTCGACACCGTGCGCAACCGCGGCACGGTGCGCACGCTCGGGGAGTGGGACCGCTCCGACGAGGTCATCGCGACCTTCCGGTACTGACACGCACCGCCCCGTACTGAGGCGCACCGCCCCGTACGGAAGCGCACCGCCCTCGCGGCGAGGCGCGCCGTGTCGATCCCCTCGGACTCCGCGCCGCTGCCGGCGGGCTCCGCGCCGCTGCGGAGGGCGCCGCTGCAGGGCGCGGTGGGGAGGCGTGCGGCTCGCCCCCGGGGACCTGCGGGATGCCGCGGCGCGGGCCCGGCGGAGGGTCGGTGCAGAGGTCCGCGGGGGGAGCGGCGACGGGGGAGTGACGAGGCTCACGCCGCAGGGGTCGTCATCCCGCTTGCGCATAGTTGAAGCTTCAACTACATTATCTCTTGTAGTTAAAAACTTAACCAATGAGGAGAACACCATGACCGCTCTGCCCACCAACCTCACCGCCGGCACCTGGAACTTCGACGCCCTCCACTCCGACTTCGGGTTCGTCGCCCGTCACGCCGGCGTGTCGAAGGTGCGCGGCGAGTTCACCGACTTCACCGGCGTCATCGCCGTTGCCGACGAGTTCGAGAACAGCACCGTCGAGGCCTCCGCGAACGTCGCCTCGATCACCACCGGCAACGAGCAGCGCGATGGCCACCTCCAGTCCGGCGACTTCTTCCTCGCCGAGGAGCACCCGCAGGCGACCTTCATGTCGACCGCGATCGAGAACTTCGACGGCGCCGAGTTCGACCTCGTCGGTGACCTCACCATGCGCGGTGTGACCCTGCCCGTGACCTTCAAGGCCGAGTTCAACGGCGTCGCCGTCGACGTCGACTCCTCGCTGGCCGGCTTCTCCGCCACCACCACCGTCAACCGCAAGGACTACGGCATGAAGTTCCACGCCGCGATGGGCGGCGGCGAGCTCCTCGTCAGCGACAAGATCGTCATCACCATCGAGATCGAGGCCGCCAAGCAGGCCTGATCCGCCGCTCCGGCGGGCGCACCGCGCGCCCGCCGGACCCGGGAGCACCGACGAGGCGCCCGCACCGGAAACCGGTGCGGGCGCCTTGCTGTGTGCTCGGAGTCGGGCCGCCGGCCGTAGACGGCGGAGCCCGGGGACTACTTCGCCGGGCGCGCGGTGAAGGTCCCGTCCTCGATCGCCCGGGCGAGGCGGGCGATGCCCGCGGTGGCGGCCTCGACCTCGGCGGGACTCTTGCAGAACGAGTAGCGGATCGTCGCGCGGTAGTGCTCCGCCGTCGGTGATCCGGCCCGGCACAGCGCGGCCACCGGAATCCCGGTGAAGCCGTACTCCCGGGTGATCCGCTCGTTGAGGGCGAAGGCGTCCTCGTCGGTGAGCGGGGCGAAGTCGACGAGCACGAAGTATCCCGCCCGCGGCGTCCGGACATCGATGCCCGGCACCTGGCGCAGTGCGGCGAGCAGCACGCCGCGGCGCGCGGCGAGCGAGTCGCGGTTCTCGGAGGGGAACGGCGAACCGGTGCGCAGCGCCTCGGCGACGGCGACCTGCAGGGGGGAGCCGGCGGTGAAGGTGAGGAACTGCTTGACGCCCTGGATGGCCGCGCGGACCTCCGGAGCGGCCACGACCCAGCCGACCTTCCAGCCGGTGATGTTGAAGGACTTTCCAGCCGAGGACACCGATACCACCCGCTCGGGCTCGTCGACGTGCGCGGCGAGCGCATGATGCTCGGCTCCGTCGAACACGAGGTACTCGTACACCTCGTCGGTGATGACCCAGGCATCCGCACGCTGGGCGCCGGCGAAGATCCGCCGGAGCTGTTCGAGGTCGAACAGCGCACCCGTCGGGTTGTGCGGGGTGTTGACGATGATCGCCGCCGTCGACTCCGACACCGCCGCCTCGAAAGCCTCCCAATCCGGGGCGAAGCCGCCGTCGACCGGCAGCACCGGCACCGTGACCATCGTCGCCCCGGCAGCCGTGATCGCCGCCGGGTACGCATCGTAGAACGGTTCGAACACGATGACCTCGCCCCCGGGCGGCACGAGCGCGAGGATCGCAGCGGTGAGCGCCTCCGTCGCGCCGACGGTGACGAGCACCTCGTCGGTGCTCACCTGCTGGCCGTACTCGCGGCGACGCTGCTCGGCGACCGCGTCGATGAGCGCGGGGAATCCTTGGCCGGGCGGGTACTGATTCATCCCCGCGCGCATGGCGTCAGCAGCAGCGGCGACAAGCGGCTCCGGGGCGTCGGTGCCGGGCGCGCCCTGGCCCAGATTGACTGCCCCGTGGGCGGCGGCGAGCTGCGTCATCTGCCCGAAGATCGTCTCTCCCACCGTGCCGTCGGGCCGGACGAGGCCGGCGGCGTCGACCATCCGGTGCCACAGGGGTGCGCGCATGAGCTCCGGCATCACATGTACTCCAGCACCGCGTCGTGGAGCCGGCCGTTCGTCACGACCGCGTTCCCACCGAAGGGACCGTCCGACCCGCCGAGGTCGGTGAACCTGCCGCCGGCCTCGAGCACCACGGGGACGAGCGCGGCCATGTCGTAGAGCTCGAGCTCCGGCTCGCAGGCGATGTCGACCGCGCCCTCGGCGACGAGCATGTAGGACCAGAAGTCTCCGTAGCCGCGGGTCCGCCACACCGTGTCGCACAGCTGCAGGAACCGTTCCCGGGTGCCGCGCTCCCGCCAGCCGGTGAGCGAGGCGAAGGACAGCGAGGCATCGGCGAGCGCATCCACGGCGGACACGGAGATCCGCTCCGGGGCACCGCCGTCGACGACGAGGTGCGCGCCGGCCCCGGCCGCGGCGTACCAGCGCCGGCCGAGCGCCGGGGCGCTGACGACGCCGACGAGCGGCGTCTCACCGTCGTAGAGGCTGATGAGGGTGGCGTAGACGGGCACGCCGCGGACGAAGTTCTTCGTCCCGTCGATCGGGTCGACGATCCAGCGCCGGGCGGCCTCGCCGCGACCGCCGTACTCCTCGCCGAGCATCGCGTCGGCGGGCCGGTGCTCGGCGAGGATCTCGGCGATCATCGCCTCGACCGCGCGATCGACGTCGGTCACGGGGGTGAGGTCCGGCTTCGTGGTCACCGTGAGGTCGTGGGCGCGGAAGCGAGGGAGGGTGAGCGCGTCCGCCCGGTCCGCGAGCAGGAGTGCGAGCTGAAGATCGTCCATGGGGCCACAATAGCGAGCTCGCCCGCCGGGGGAGTGCGGGGTTCGAGGAGTGGGAAGGTCAGCCGGCGAGGTTCCCCAGCAGCCGCCGCAGCGAGGCGAGCCGCGCCGGTCCGGATTCCCCGGCCCGTCCCTCGGCGACCCAGGCGTCGAGTGCACAGCCGGCGGAATCGGCGAGGTGCGCGCACCCCTTGGGGCAGTCGGCGGTGGCGGGGACGAGCTCGCCGAACGCGGCGAGCACGTTGTGCGCATCGACGTGGGCGAGGCCGAAGCTGCGCACTCCCGGGGTGTCGATGAGCCAGCCGCCGCCGGGCAGGGGCAGGCAGACGGCCGAGGACGAGGTGTGCCGGCCGCGGCCCGTGACCTCGTTGACGGCACCGGTCGCCCGACCGGCGTCGGGCACGAGCGCGTTCATCAGCGTCGACTTGCCCACCCCGGAGTGCCCGACGAGCACGCTGAGCCGGTCGGCGAGCACGCCGGCGAGCGCGGTGATGCGCGGTCGGCCGCCGTCGTCGAAGCCGCACGGGACGATCTCCACACCGGTGGCCTCGAAGCGCTCCCGGATCGCGTCGAGGGGCGCGAGGTCGAGCTTGGTCACGGCGAGCAGCGGGGTGATCCCGGCGTCGAAGGCCGCCGTGAGCGTCCGATCGATGAGCCCCCACGAGGGTTCCGGGTCCGCCGTGGCGGTGACGATCACGAGCTGGTCGGCGTTGGCGACGATGACGCGCTCGGTCGGGTCGGTGTCGTCGGCGCTGCGGCGCAGCACCGTGCGCCGGGGCAGGACCTCGACGATGCGGGCGAGGGAGCCGTCCTCGCCCGAGGTGTCCCCGGCCATCCGCACCCGGTCGCCGGGCACGATCGCCTGCCGGCGCAGCCGCGAGGCGCGCACGCACGTGATGATCGGCCCCTCGGCGGGGGCCCCGGCCTCATCGTGCTCCGCGACGGCGCGGTAGCGTCCGCGGTCGACCGCGACGACCATGCCCACCGGCGCGTCGCTGTGGTCGGGCCGCTCCTTGGTGCGCGGCCGCGAACCGCGCCGGTTGGGGCGCGGTCGGTAGTCGTCCTCGGTGAAGTCCCGGTAGCGGCGCGGCATCGGTCACCCGAGCATGGCGGTCCACAGCGCGGTGAACTCCGGCATCGTCTTGCCCACCGTCGCGACGTCCTCGATCTCGATCCCCTCGACCCGCAGCCCGAGGACCGCGGCGGCCATGACCATCCGATGGTCGTGGTAGGTGGCCCAGCGGGCACCCCGCGTGGCCGGCGAGTTGATGATGAGCGAGTCGGGGCCCTCGGTGACGCGGGCCCCGGTCTTCGTCAGCTCGGTCGCCAGAGCGCTGAGCCGATCGGTCTCGTGGCCGCGGAGGTGGCCGATGTTCCGCAGCGTCGAGGTGAACTCGGCGCAGGCCGCGATCGCGGCGACGACGGGGGTGAGCTCGCCGACGTCGCCGAGGTCGAGGTCGACGCCGCGCAGCCGCGCCGGACCGGTGACCTCGAGCCCGGTGCGGCTCAGCGTGGAGGTGGCGCCGAACTCCTCGGCGATGCCGCGCATCGCGTCCCCGGCCTGGGTGGTGTGCGCCGGCCAGTGGGGGATCGTCACGGTGCCCCGGGTGACGAGGGCGGCGCCGAGGAAGGTCGCGGCGTTCGACAGATCCGGTTCGACCGCGACCTGCAGGCCGTGCGGACGGCCGGGTTCGACGACCCAGCGGTGCGGCTCCGGCTCGCTCACGTGTACGCCGGCGTCGGCGAGGGTCTCGAGCGTCATGTCGATGTGCGGCCGGGACGGGAGCCGCTCACCGGTGTGGGTGAGCTCGAGGCCGAGGTCGAAGGCGCCGGCGGCGAGCAGCAGGCCGGAGACGAACTGGCTCGTCGCGGAGGCGTCGAGGTCGAGGTGCCCGCCGCGGACTCCACCGGCGGCCTCGACAGTGAAGGGCATCGCATCCGTCCCGGAGTCGGTGGTGACCTCGGCCCCTAGGCGGCGCAGCGCGTCGAGCATCGTCGACATCGGGCGCACATAGGCCTGCGGGTCGCCGTCGAAACGGACCCGGCGCCCGGTCGCGGCGGCGAGCGGGGGCACGAAGCGCATGACGGTGCCGGCGAGCCCGCAGTCGACGGTGACCGGGTCCGTGCCGGCCACGGCCTCGGGACCCGGGATCGGCTTGATGCGCAGCGCGCCGTCGGCGTCGGGGACGATGCGGGCGCCGAGCGCGGTGAGGGCGGCGATCATGAGCTCGGTGTCGCGGCTGATGAGTGGGGCGGCGATCCGGGAGGGCTCGGTGGCGAGCGCGGCGAGGACGAGGAAGCGGTTGGTGAGGGACTTGGATCCGGGGACGGCGACAGTGGCCCGCACCGGTGCATCGCTGCACGGTGCGAGCCACGTCCGCTCAGGGCTGTGCGTCACCTGTTCGGCAGGCTCACCGTGTCGAGCGCCTTCGCCGAGGTGCGCTCGACATTGCGCCACAGATCCTCCGCGGCATGCTGGGCGCGCCATGCGAGGCCGGGCTTGCCCGCGGTGTCCACGCTGGCGAGGAGCGCCCCGCCGAGCAGCGAGGTCTTGGCGAGGAGGGAATCCTTCGAGGCGCTCTCGCTGCTGAGCTGCTGGCCCACGACGTCGATGAGGTAGGTGCCGACGAGCACAGTGGACGACAGGCGCGGGAACCGGCCGATCGCGAGCAGCGAGCCCGCGGCGACCTGGGCGGCGCCGGTGATCCGGGCGACTGTCTCCGCCTCGACCGGGAGGTCGACCTGCTTCTTCACCAGGGAGAGGAGGGGGGCGACGGACTTCGCGGCGGCGTGCGGATTGCGCACCCGGGCGATGCCGTTGCCGATGTACGCGGAGGCGAGCATGGGGCGGGCGATGAACCGGACCAGGGACACGGTGTTTCCTTCCGTAGTGGGCAGTACTCCTGCCTCCCGAGCATAGTCGCTCGCCCGCGCCCGGACGGAACCGCCGGCGGAATATCATCGCCGCCGACGGCGTTCTCCCGACACGAGCCGCAGCCGCCGTCCCGGGCCCCGGGAGGCGCCGACGGCGGAGAGGACGTGGAGCGGATGACGGCGACGATGCTCGCAGAGCGCAGCGTGCGCACCGGAGCCCCGGTGCGCACCCCCGACGCCGGGGCAACGGGCGTATCATGGTCGATGATGACTGAATCGACATCGCCCGTGGTCGACGACACCGTCGACGTGGCAGCCGAGACCGACGCCGAACGCTCCGCCCGCTTCGAACGCGACGCGCTGGAGTACGTCAACCAGCTGTACGCGGCGGCGCTGCGCATGACGCGCAACCCCGCGGACGCGGAGGATCTCGTCCAGGAGGCGTACACGAAGGCCTACGCCGCCTTCCACCAGTACACCCCCGGCACGAACCTCAAGGCGTGGCTCTACCGCATCCTCACGAACACCTTCATCAACAACTACCGCAAGAAGCAGCGGCAGCCGCTCGAATCGAGCGGGGAGGACATCGAGGACTGGCAGATCCACCGCGCCGCCTCGCACACCTCCTCCGGCGGCCGGTCCGCGGAGCTCGAGGCGCTCGACCGGCTCCCGGACAGCGATGTCACCGATGCGCTGAGCCAGCTCCCCGAGGACTTCCGGATGGTCGTCTACTACGCCGACGTCGAAGGTCTGCCGTACAAGGAGATCGCCGAGGTCATGGACACTCCCATCGGCACGGTGATGTCACGACTGCACCGCGGGCGCAGGCAGCTGCGCGAGATGCTCGCCGGCTACGCCGCCGAACGCGGATTCGGAACCCGGAAGGAGGCCGACGATGAGTGAGCTCCGTCGGGACGACGACTGCTGCCGATCCGGACGCCAGGAGAGTCTGACCCGGATCTACCACTACCTCGACGGCGAGCTCTCCGGCCAGGAGATCTCCGCCATCCGCGAGCACATCGACACCTGCCACGACTGCCGCGAGGAGTACGCCGTCGAGGCGCTCCTCAAGGAGCTCGTACGCCGCTCGTGCTGCAACGACGCCGCGCCGGACGGGCTCAAGGAGCGGATCCGTGCGCGCATCGTGATGGAGCAGACGACGATCACCGTCCACCGTCGGATGGGCTGAGGGGCGTCACGCCGGCCCTGTGCGCTAGGGAAGAGCGGCTACAGGTGCGCGGAACAGCATTCTGCGACAGCGCACAGCACAGCGGCGGGGCCGGGAGATCACTCCCGGCCCCGCCGCTGTGTGCACTGCGCCTCAGCGCAGCCGTCCGTGCGCCTCAGGCGTTGGGACGCTTGCCGTGGTTGGCTCCGCGCTTCTTGCGGTCACGGCGCTTGCGGCCTCGCTTGCTCATGATCGTCACTCCTTCTGTTCGACCTCATTATTCTTCCATACCTGGCGCAGGGGCGCCACAGCGCGGTCTCAGCCGGCGGTGTCGCGCACCCCGAGCCAGTCGAACCAGCCGCGGTTCAGCACGAGCCAGGCGAGCAGGCCGTACCCCTCCTGCCCGGGCAGACCGGTGCCGGACGCGGTGAGCTCGCGCTGCCAGGCGCCATGCTCCCGCAGCGGGGTGAAGGTGTCGACGTAGGCGATCCCACGGCGCAGCGCGACATCGGCGAAGCCCGCGTTGAGCTCCTCGAGGCGCCGGTTGCGGTCGCGGTCGAGCGACGGGGGAGGCCCGACGACGAAGGTGAGGACCTCGGACCCGAGCGCGGAGTCGAGCGCGTTGGCGAGGTTGAGGCGCGAGCGCGCCGTCGACAGGCCGGCATCGATGTCGTGCGGACCCGGTGCGAGCACGAGGCGGTTCTGCGTGTGCGGGTCGAACCGCAGGCGCGCCTCGGCCATCCCGCGCTGGCTCATGCCCACCGAGTCCTCACCGGCCACCCCGAGGGCGTAGAACCGGGAGTCTGGCAGCGACGGCAGGGTGCGGGCGGCGACACGGCCCGTCCAACCCAGGCAGCGGGCGTCGCCGTGACCGGCGACGAGCTCGTCACCGATCACGACGACCGTGGTCGTCCGCTGCTGCGTCACCGTGCGAAGACGTGTTCGACGAGGTCGGCCTGCTCGAGGTCGTGGACCTTCTTGAGACCGGTCGCCGGGGACGCCGAGGCGACGCGGGACACGATCCGCATCTCGCGGCCGCCGAGCAGCGGTACGAGATCGAGGGCCATGAACGGCCAGGCGCCCTGGTTCTCCGGCTCCTCCTGCGCCCACACGAGCTCCACGTCGTCGCCGAACGGCGCGAGCGCGGCTGCGATCCCCTCCTCGTCGAGCGGGTAGAGCTGCTCGACGCGGACGAGCGCGGTGCGGGTGTCCTCGAGCTTCTCCCGCTGCGCCAGCAGGTCCCAGTAGAGCTTGCCGGAGACGAACACCACCCGATCGACGCCCGAGGCATCCACAGTGGTGTCCGGGAGCACCGGCTCGAACCGGCCGGAGGTGAAGTCCTCGACCGTGGTCGCCGCGGACTTGAGCCGCAGCATCGACTTCGGAGTGAACACGACGAGCGGCCGCTTGCGGTCCGTGTGCGCGTGGCGGCGCAGCAGGTGGAAGTACGAGGCGCCGTTCGACGGGTAGGCGACGGTCATGTTGTTCTCCGCGCACAGCTGGAGGAACCGTTCGATCCGGGCCGAGGAGTGGTCCGGGCCCTGGCCCTCGTAGCCGTGCGGCAGGAGCATGACGACACCGGAGGTCTGCGCCCACTTCTGCTCGGAGGAGGAGATGAACTCGTCGATGATCGACTGCGCGCCCTGCGCGAAGTCGCCGAACTGCGCCTCCCACAGCACGAGCGCATCCTGGCGCTCCACCGCGTAGCCGTACTCGAAGCCCACCGCCGCGTACTCGCTGAGCAGCGAGTCGTAGACGTAGAATTTCGCCTGGTCCTCGGTGAGGTTCGACAGCGGCGTCCACTCGTTGCCGTTGTCGTGGTCGATGAGGACCGAGTGGCGCTGCGTGAAGGTGCCGCGGCGGGAGTCCTGGCCGGCGAGGCGGACGGGGATGCCCTCCATGAGGAGCGAGCCGAAGGCGAGCAGCTCCGCGAAGCCCCAGTCGATGCCGCCGGAGCGCGACATCTCCTGCCGCTTCTGGAGCAGGCTCTTGAGCTTCTTGTGGACCGCGAAGTCGTCCGGGACCTCGAGGTGGGCATCGCCTACCCGCTCGATGACCTGCGAGGGCACGGCGGTCTCGAAGGGGTTGTCCGCTTCGAGGTCGGCCGGGCGCTCGGGGCGCGGCGGCAGCTTCGCGGCCTCCTTGGCCTGCTTCTCCGCCTCCTTGGTCTCGGCGAAGGCGGCCTCGAGCTTGGACTGGTAGTCCTTGAGCGCCTCCTGCGCCTCCTCCTCGGAGATGCACTTCCGGCCGACGAGCGATTCGGTGTAGACCTTGCGCACCGAGCCCTTCGACTCGATGAGCGAGTACATCACCGGCTGTGTCATCGATGGATCGTCGCCCTCGTTGTGGCCGCGGCGGCGGTAGCACACGAGGTCGATGACGATGTCGCGGTTGAACTCCTGGCGGTACTCGAAGGCGAGCTCGGCGGCCCGGTACACGGCCTCCGGGTCATCGCCGTTGACATGGAGGATCGGCGCGCTGATCGTCTTCGCGACGTCGGTGCAGTAGTACGAGGAGCGGGCCGAGGCCGGCGGGGTGGTGAAGCCGACCTGGTTGTTGATGATGACGTGCACGGTGCCGCCGGTGCGGTAGCCGCGCAGCTCGGACAGGTGCAGAGTCTCCGCGACGACTCCCTGACCGGCGAAGGCCGCGTCGCCGTGGACGAGCACCGGCAGCACGGAGAATCCGGCGTTGCCGGCGTCGATCTCGTCCTGCTTGGCGCGCGCGATGCCCTCGAGCACAGGGTCGACGGTCTCGAGGTGGCTCGGGTTGGCCGCGACGTAGACCTTCGTCGAGTTGCCGTCCGGCGAGGTGTAGGAGCCCTCCTGGCCGAGGTGGTACTTGACGTCGCCGGAGCCCTGGAAGCTGTCCGGGGCCTGGGTGCCGTCGAACTCGCGGAACACCTGGGCGTAGCTCTTGCCCGCGATGTTGGTGAGCACGTTGAGGCGGCCGCGGTGGGCCATGCCGATCGTCACCTCGTCCATGCCGGCGTCGGCCGCCTGGCTGAGGATCTTGTCGAGCATGACGATCGCGGACTCGCCGCCCTCGAGGCTGAAGCGCTTCTGTCCGATGTACTTCGTCTGCAGGAAGGTCTCGAACGCCTCGGCGGCGTTGAGGCGGCCGAGCACGTGGCCCTGCTCCTCGCGGGTGAGCTCCTCGTGGGGGACCTCGAGCTTCTGCTGGAACCAGCGGCGCTGCTCGGGATCGGCGATGTACATGTATTCGATGCCGGTGGTGCGGCAGTACGAGTCGCGGAGGACGCCGAGGATCTTGCGCAGCGGCAATAGCGGCCGGTCGCCGAACCCGCCGGTGGGGAACTCGCGCTCGAGGTCCCACAGGGTGAGGCCGTGGGAGTTGATATCGAGGTCCGGGTGGCTGCGCTGGCGGTAGACGAGCGGGTCGATGTTGGCCATGAGGTGACCGCGCGTGCGGTAGGCGTCGATGAGCTCGATGACGCGGGCGGACTTGTTGACGTCGGTCTGGTCGCCGGCGTCGAGGTCCGGCACCCAGCGCACCGGCGTGTAGGGCAGGCGCAGCGACTCGAAGACGTCGTCGTAGAAGCCGTCCTCGCCGAGCAGGTAGCCGTGGACGAGCTTGAGGAATTCGCCGGAGCCGGCACCCTGGATGACGCGGTGGTCGTACGTCGAGGTCAGGGTCACGACCTTGGAGATCGCCAGGCGGTTGATGGTCTCCTGGCTGGCGCCCTGGAACTCGGCGGGGTACTCGAGTGCGCCGACGCCGATGATGCAGCCCTGGCCCTTGGTCAGGCGCGGCACGGAGTGGACGGTGCCGATGCCGCCGGGGTTCGTCAGGGACACCGTGGTGCCGGCGAAGTCGTCGGCGGCGAGCTTGCCGATCCGCGCCCGCTCGACGAGGTCGTCGTAGGCGTCGACGAACTGCTTGAAGGTCAGGGTCTCGGCCTTCTTGACGTTGGGCACGAGCAGGGTGCGGGTGCCGTCCTTCTTGGGGACGTCGATCGCGAGACCGAAGTTGACGTGACCCGGGCTGACCATGACGGGCTTGCCGTCCTGCACCTCGTAGTACACGTTCTGGCTCGGGAAGGCCTTGAGCGCCCGGATCACCGCGAACCCGATGAGGTGGGTGAAGGAGACCTTGCCGCCGCGGGTGCGCTTGAGGTGGGAGTTGATGACGATGCGGTTGTCGATGAGCGCCTTCGCCGGCAGCGAGCGGACCGAGGTGGCCGTCGGGACGGTGAGCGACTGGTCCATGTTCTCGGCGATGAGCTTGGCCGGACCGCGGAGCTTCGTCACGACGTCCTCGACGGTCTCCTGCGGAGCGGACTTCTCCCGCGTGCCGCTCGACTCCTTCTTCGAGGCCGCGGACTTCGACTCCGCCTTCGGGGTCTCCGACTCGTTGACCGAGGGCGTCACGCCCTTGTGCGAGTCGAGCTTCTTCGCATCCCCGGAATCCGCGCCCTTCTCACCCTTGGCGGCGTTCCCGGTCTTGGCGGCGGCCGAGGACGAGCTGCTCTTCGAGGCGCTGCTCGAGGCCCCGGGCTCCGCAGAGTCCGAGGAGGACTTCTTCGCGGAGGACGACTTCTGGTTCGACTTCCCCGACGTCTTCGTCGGAGCACCGTTCCCGGCCGCCGGGGAGCCCTGCCCGCCCTCGGCCTCGTACTGCTCGAAGAACGGCCACCAGGAACTGTCGACGGAATCCTTGTCGGACTTGAACTGCTCGTAGAGTTCCTCGACCAGCCACTCGTTGGACCCGAAGTCCTCGACGCTGCGGTTGGGGGTGTTTACGGACACGGCGAGAATCGCCCTCTTCCTCATCTGAAGTGATTGACGTCCTCCCCAGCCTAGCGCTTCGACCGTGCAAAATCGCCAGGAGAATGGAGAATGGGTCTATGCGCTTCATCACCGGAACACCCTCCCATGAGCTCACCTACGCCGATGCGTTCCTCGTGCCGAGCCGCTCGGACGTGACGAGCCGGTTCGACGTCGATCTCTCCTCCGCCGACGGGACCGGCACGACCATCCCGCTCGTCGCGGCGAACATGACCGCGGTGTCCGGCCGTCGGATGGCCGAGACCATGGCCCGTCGCGGGGGGCTCGCGGTGCTCCCGCAGGACACCCCGCTCTCCGTCGCGGCGGACACCCTCGCGTGGATCAAGGCCCGGCACCCCGTCTACGAGACCCCGGTCCGGGTGTCCCCGCAGGACACCGTGCTCTCCGCCCTCCACCTCCTGCCCAAGCGCGCGCACGGCCACGCGGTCGTCGTCGACGAGGACCAGCGCGTGCTCGGCACGATCTCGCGCGACTCGCTCGAGGGCGTCGACCGCTTCACCTCGGTGAGCGCCGTGATGGAGCCGCCGTTCGAACCGGTCGAGGCCTCCCGCTTCGATTCCGTGGAGCGGTCCGACCTGTCCGGGGTGTACGAGCGGATGACCGAGGCGCGGCGCGACTTCGTGCCCGTCGTCGATTCCGGCGTGCTCGTCGGGGCGCTCACCGCGCAGTCGGTGCTGCGCGCCTCGATCTACACCCCGGCGCTCGACGCGCACGGCCGGCTCCGGGTGGCCGCGGCGATCGGCGTCAACGCCGACGTCGGCCACCGCGCGCAGGCGCTCGTCGAGGCCGGGGCCGACGTCCTCGTCGTCGACACCGCCCACGGGCACCAGGAGAAGATGCTCGAGGCGCTGCGCACCATCGACGGCCTCGAGCTCGGGGTGCCGGTCGTGGCCGGCAACGTCGTCACCGCCGCCGGGGTGGAGGATCTCGTCGAGGCCGGCGCCGACATCATCAAGGTCGGGGTCGGGCCCGGGGCGATGTGCACCACCCGGATGATGACCGCGGTCGGCCGCCCCCAGTTCTCCGCCGTCGCCGAATGCGCAGCCGCCGCCCGCGGCCTCGGCGCCCACGTCTGGGCCGACGGGGGAGTGCGGCACCCCCGCGACGTCGCCCTGGCGCTCGCCGCCGGCGCCTCGCAGGTCATGGTCGGCTCGTGGTTCGCCGGGACCCTCGAGAGCCCCGGCGATCTGCTCGTCGACCCCTCCGGACGCCAGTACAAGGAGAGCTTCGGCATGGCCTCGGCCCGGGCGGTCGCCGCCCGCACCCGCACCGAGTCCGCCTTCGATCGCGCGCGCAAGGGCCTGTTCGAGGAGGGGATCTCGAGCGGCCGGATGTTCATCGATCCCGAGCGCCCCGGCGTCGAGGACCTGCTCGACGAGATCACCTCGGGAGTGCGCTCCTCGTGCACCTACGCCGGCGCGCGCACGCTCGCCGAGTTCGCCGACCGGGCGCTCGTCGGGATCCAATCGGCGGCAGGGTACGAGGAGGGCCGCCCGCTCGACCGGAGCTGGTGAGCCCGCAGGGCGCGATCCGGCGGCCGCTACCGCAGTCTGTGAGTCTGCCGTGAACCGGTTCCGGCCGTCTTCCCGGCGCGGGGCCGGTGGACGGGGTTCGTTAGGATACTGCGCATGACCAGTGACAGTCCCGGCCGGCCTCGAGCCGGCAGCCCCGTCCATCCCCCGCACGATCACACGCATCCGCAGCGCACCGCGCACCGGCCGTCGAGCCAGGGGGACCGTCACTGAGATGGAGTGGTTCCTCCTCGCCCTCGCGCTCCTGCTGATCCTCGGCACCGGCGTGTTCGTCGCCGCCGAATTCTCCCTCCTCACCCTCGACAAGCACACCGTCGACCAGTCCGTCGAACGGGGTGAGCGCGGGTCCTCGTACCTCAAGAAGGGGATGACCCAGCTCTCGACCCAGCTGTCGGCGGCGCAGGTGGGCATCACGCTCACCACCCTCCTCACCGGTTACCTCATGGAGCCCTCGCTCGGCGTCCTCCTGTCGCCGATGTTCGAGGGCTTCGGCCTCGGGGAGTCCGCGGCGTCGACCGCGAGCCTCACCCTCGCCCTCCTCATCTCGACCTTCCTCTCGATGATCGTCGGCGAGCTCGTGCCGAAGAACCTCGCGATCTCCGCCCCGCTCATCACCGGCAAGATCTTCGTCCCGCTCCAGTACATCTTCTCCGTGGTGTTCCGGCCCGTCATCGCAGTGCTCAACGGCACCGCGAACAAGGCCCTGCTCGCGATGGGCATCGAGCCGCAGGAGGAGGGCACCGCCGGGCGCTCCCCGGAGGAGCTCACCGCGCTCGTGCGCCACTCCGCGCAGGAGGGCACGATGGCCGAGCAGACCGCGGACCTCCTCACCCGCACGCTGAGCTTCTCCGAGCGCACCGCTGAGGACGTCATGACTCCGCGCACCTCGATGATCAGCGTCAACCGCGACACCACGGCCGCGGAGATCGTCGAGACCGCCCGGCAGACGGGCTTCTCGCGGTTCCCGGTCGTCGGGGATTCGCGCGACGACATCGTCGGCATGGTCCACGTCAAGCAGGCCGTCGCGGTGCCGCTGGCCAACCGGCCCGACGCCTTCGCCGCCGGTCTCATGAGCGAGGTCGCGCAGGTGCCGGAGACGATGCCGCTCGATCCGCTCCTCATGGAGCTGCGGATGCGCGGCAGCCAGATGGCGCTCGTCGTCGACGAGTACGGCGGTACCGCCGGGGTCGTCACGCTCGAGGACGTCGTCGAGGAGCTCGTCGGCGAGGTCGTCGACGAGCACGACCGGCTGCGTGTGAGCGTGCGTCCGGTGCGCGACGGCAGCTGGGTGGTCCCGGGCCGGCTGCGTCCCGACGAGGTGAGCTCGGTGATCGGCCTCGAGGTGCCCCAGGACCCCGACTACGAGACCATGGCCGGCTATGTCATGCTCACGCTCGGCCGGATCCCGGTCGAGGGCGACAGCGTCCGCCTGCCCGAGGCGCGCCTCGTCGTCGAGCGGATGCACGGCCGTCGGATCGAGAGGCTGCGCCTCATCCCGGACTACCTCGCGAGCGGATTCGGGGGTGCGTCATGAGCGACTGGATGGGTCTCGTCTGGCTCGTGGTCCTGCTGCTGGCCAACGCCTTCTTCGTCGCCGCGGAGTTCGGCATCGTGTCGGCCAAGCGCTCACAGATCGAACCGCGGGCCGCGGCCGGGTCGAAATCGGCTCGGACAGCGCTCTACGCGATGGAGCACGTCTCTATCATGCTCGCGATCTGCCAGCTCGGCATCACCGTGTGCTCGCTGCTCATCGGCAATGTCGCGGAGCCGGCGATCCACCACCTGCTCGCCGGCCCGATGGAGTTCCTCGGCATCCCGCCGACGATGTCCGACGTCGTCGCCTTCATCATCGCGCTGTCGGCGGTGACGTACCTCCATGTGGTCATCGGCGAGATGATCCCCAAGAACATCGCACTCGCCGTGTCCCGGCAGGCCGCGATGCTGCTCGCGCCGCCGCTCGTGTTCCTGTCCAAGGTGTTCGGCTTCGTCATCCGCCCGCTCAACGCGATCGCGAACGGGATCCTGCGCCTGATGGGAGTCGAGCCGCGCGACGAGGTCAACGCCGCCTACACGGTCGAAGAGGTGCAGTCGATCGTCGTCGAGTCCCAGCGCGAAGGGCTCCTCAGCGACGACACCGGGCTGCTCAAGGGCGCGCTCGAGTTCTCCGACAAGTCGATCGGGGACGTCATGGTGCCGATGGACCGCGTCATCACGCTTCAGGCTGGTGCGACCCCGTCCGACATCGAGCGGCTCGTCGCCCGCACCGGCTTCTCCCGCTACATCCTCCTCGACGCCGACGGCGCGCCGGAGAGCTACATCCACATCAAGGATGTGCTCTACGCCGACACCCCGGCCGACTACGAGGCGGAGATCCCGGCGAAGCGCTACCGCTCGCTCGTCACGCTCACCGCCGGGGACGAGATCGAGGACTCGCTCGGCGTCATGCAGGACGCCGGCAACCATGTGGGACGGGTGCTCGACGCCGCCGGTGCCACGGTCGGCGTGCTGTTCCTCGAGGACGTGCTCGAGGAGCTCGTCGGGGAGGTCCACGACGCGATGCAGCGCGGGCCGCGCTCACGCCGCTGAGGGCCTCTCGACACACCCCGGCACGCCGGTGATCACAGTGATGCGATAATTGTGACAAATCGGTGACATCCCCGTGATTCCGCGGGTATCGGGGGCGGTCGCGGCACTGTTCGAGCGCCTCGGCCCCGGACCGGGTCACGGGAATGTGTCATTCCGTCACTTTCTCGTTATAGTGTTGTGACATACCTGGTGCACGGTCGGATCCTTCCCCTCCGCCACACCGTGCGCAGATGCCGCCTTGTGCTCATGCACCGGCATCGCAGAACCTGCAGTCGTCAGTTTGGAGTTGTGGAGTGGGTCAGGAAACCACCGCGCCGGTACTCGTGCGTCGTCGTGATCTGCGCAAGCAGGAAGAGGCGGCCCGCCGGGCGGAACGGAAGCTCCCGTTCCTGCGCTCGGCCGTTGCGAGCCCGGCGCCGCGGACCGAGGACCTCGTGGAGCGCCGCTCCTCCGGCACCGTCGGTGCCCGGTCCATCGCGACCCGCGGCTCCGACGGCAGCGCCGTCCGCGCTCTCAAGCGCCGCCGCGTCACCACCGTCACCGCGATGGCCTCCGTGTCCGTCGCCGGCACCGCGATCGCCGGCGTGCTGCTGAGCTCGAACATGCCGAGCACGCAGGTCGCCGCCGCCCAGGAGATCAGCACCGACGCCGTCGAGGCGATCGGCGCCGAGTCCGTCGACCCGCAGGTCGACGCCGAGGAGGGCGACAAGGCGGCCGGCGAGGCCGACGCCTACGCCGGCGGCGTGCCGAGCGCCCAGGACCGCAAGGCCGAGGCCGCGTCCCGCTCCGTCACCCGCACCGTGCTGCCGGGCTGCTCCGGCGAAGCTCCCGCAGGGGACGCATCGAACGGGCAGATCCCCGACGAGTGGCTGTGCGAGATCGGTATCGGCGGGCACAAGCTCCGCGCCGACGCCGCCGTCTCCTTCGCGGAGATGAACGCCGCGTACAAGGCCGACACCGGCAAGGACATGGCGATCACCGATTCCTACCGGACGCTCGAGTCGCAGGTCTCCGTGGCCGGTCGCAAGCCCGGTCTCGCCGCCCGCCCCGGCACCTCGTTCCACGGCTGGGGGATCGCGCTCGACTTCGGCGGCGGTGCGGCCACCGCCTCGGGCGAGCAGTACGAATGGCTCGTCAAGAATGCCGGCAAGTACGGCTGGGAGAACCCGGACTGGGCGAAGTCGAGCAAGTACGAGCCCTGGCACTGGGAATACGTCCCGGCCCGGCAGTCGATCCGCGGCGCCTGAGCCCGGTTCGCACCGCGTGCCCGGCGTCATGTCGGTCACATTCGCACACTCGGCGCACGTACCCTTTCGGTGAGTGCTAGTATTGTCTTTGCCCGCCCGCGTAGCTCAGTGGATAGAGCGTCTGCCTCC
This sequence comes from Brevibacterium pityocampae, assembly GCF_039541555.1. Classification (NCBI taxonomy): domain Bacteria; kingdom Bacillati; phylum Actinomycetota; class Actinomycetes; order Micrococcales; family Brevibacteriaceae; genus Brevibacterium; species Brevibacterium pityocampae. Next base: position 131,599 of record NZ_BAABGL010000012.1, read on the forward strand.
GGAGCAGAAGGTCGTAGGTTCGAATCCTGTCGCGGGCACCGGATAAGGCCCCTGGTCAGCGGAAACGCCGATCAGGGGCCTTCTTCATGCCTGGATAGAGCGGACAGGTACGCACTGAGGTACGCAATACGTGACGCGTCGCCGCCCGGTTGTGGGTTGTCCAGGCGAAGATGGACTCATGCGCATCGACGACTTCTTCCACGAGTCGCCCGACACGGGGAACCCCTGGGTGTATCGCCCCGGGTTTGTTAGAGGCTTGCAAGTGCCGTGCCGGCGGTCGCCGGCACGGTCTGGTGGTGATGGTAGATGTCCTCGAGCTCGACGGGTGGGATCATGCCGATATCGCCGTGGAGACGTCGGTGGTTGAACCAGTCGATGTNGGAGTTGAAGGCCTCGGCCAGGGCGTTGATGCTCCTATAGTTGTCAACTCATGATTTCGCCGGTTCGCGGGTCGGTCTTGACGAGGTGGTAGACCTCGCGGATCACGTAGCGTTTCAGACAGCGGATGATGTCGCGTTTGCTCTTGCCCTCGGCGGTGCGACGGGCGACGTAGGCGATCGTGGGCTCGTGGAATCTCATCCTGACAATCACGGTCCGGTCGATCGCCGCGTTGAGTTGCCGATGTCCGCCATGGTTGATGCGATGCTTCCCACTGGTCATTCCTGAACCGGTCGGAACAGGGCTGATTCCGGCGAGCTTCGCGAACGCGGCCTCGCTTCGGATTCGTTCGGGATTGTCACCGGCGACGATGAGGATCTCTGCGGCGGTATCGACGCCAATCCCGAATTCGTCAAGCAGGTGCGGCGCGCGTTGGAGCACGAGCTGCTCGATCTGTGCTTCGAGTTCCTTGGTTTCTTCGCTTAGTGCGATCCAGCGCTTCGCGATCGATCTGAGCGCGTAACGGTTCGCATCTTCTGGCGTCTCCAAACCCCGCGGACGGAGCGCGGCGCAGTGCCTCGCGACCATCTTCTGCGTTTTCTTCGCCGTCTCCCGGCGAAGGTCCTCAGAAGAGTGGACGAGCATCGCTTTGAGGGTAACCATCGCGCCGGTGCGGTCCTTCACCGCGGTATCGTGCGCGACTTTCAGCTGTCGAATCATCTCAACGACGCCGTCCGCGGTTTTGGGGATCGCGGTCGCGAACCCGGCGAGCACTGCCCTGGCAGCGTTCTCTGCGTCGAGGGTGTCGGACTTCCCGTTCAGTCTCCGCAGCCGCCGATCAGGACGGGAGACCTCGATGACCTTGTGCCCGTGACGGCGGACGAAAGACGTGAGCGCGGCCCCGTAGGAGCCGGTGCCCTCGATGCCGAACGCGATGATCTTCCCGAATCCCGCAGCCCACTCAAGGAGTTGTTTGAACCCGGCGGTGTCGGTCGCGATCGTGAGAGTCGCGAGGATCCCGCCGACAGAGTCCATGACTGCTGCGACGTGGATGTGTTTGTGGGTGTCGATGCCGATTACGATGTGCCCTGATCTGAACTGCTCAACATCGTCCATGATGCTGTCTCCTTCGCCCGTTATCGTGGGTTTCACGCTGTCGTCGGCGGGTGGACAGGACTGTCACGGGGACGCTGTCGAAAGTATGCTCCAGGCTCCTATTAGGTCACGCCCGACCGGCGGCAGCGCTTGATACAGCCCCGGCCGGACGGTCGACAGATCAACGCAAAGGCACCATGCGGGCCAATCATAAGCAAGGGTCAAACCGCGCCGGCCGGGACTACCCGATTCTCGCGGAACCCGGCAGAAACAGACTGACAGTCATAGCTGTCACCGACGGTCCCGATCGACGGCGTCGCGCCGATCTCCGCGAGGCGTTCGCCGTAGCGAATGGACATGAATTGAGACCCCGCGTCGCTGTGACACCGCAGGTCCGCGTGGCGGTGACCTCTGGACCAGCGGGCCATCTCGATGGCGTCGAGGATCATCTCGGTGCGCATGTGCGACGCGACCCGCCACCCGACGATCATGCGAGAGAACGCGTCGATGATGAAGCACACGTACGCGACACCGGCCCAGGTCGCCACGAACGTCAGATCCGTCACCCAGAGCCGGTTCGGAGCGGTCGCGGTGAACTCCCGCTGCACCAGATCCGGGTGTCGCGCGGACGCCGGATCCGGCCTGGTCGTCTTCACCCGTTTCGAGCGCCTCGCGCCCTCGATCCCTGCCACCTTCATCTACCTCGCGGTCTGGTCGCGGCCGATCGCGATCCCCGCCCGCCGGGCCGCCTTCCAGAGCTTGCGGACCCCGTAGACCCGGTAGTTCGCCTCCCACAGCTCGACGAGCCGCGGGATCAGCTCCTCGTCCCGCCGGGCACGGGCGGACGGGGTGCGGGTCTTGGCGGCGTAGTAGCTGCTCGGAGCCACCTGCAACTGTCTGCAGATGAGCTCGACTCCGAGCCGGCGACCGTCGACGAGGTCGTCCTTGTTCGCGTCGATGAACGCGACTACTTCCG
>NZ_BAABGL010000013.1:0-9359 GCF_039541555.1 Brevibacterium pityocampae
GTCCTGAGCCAGGATCAAACTCTCCATAAGAAAAATACAATCCCAGCCAAAAGAAAAAGACAGAGAAAATGATTTCTCCACCAAATTTTCAATCAACCAGTTACAACAAAAAAACTGGCATCACAAAAACAAACAAACACGCTATTGAGTTCTCAAAGAACAGACGCACTTCGATCCGCCCGGCTGCGCCGGCCTCGTCGAGGCAACTTGTCCATCTTACCATCCGACTTCAGTCTGTCAATCCGGCGTGCTGCCGGCGATCAGATTCTTCTGTTGGATTCGTCCGCTCCGGTCCTGCCGCGAGGCGGTCTCCGTGAGGCGAACGATTAACTACTCTAGATCGTTTCGATCGTGCTTTGCAAATCGTGTTTCCGTGATCTGCGCCACTCGGTCCGCGTTCCGGGTGATCCCGTGCTGCATTCCTTCGAGCAGTGTGCTCTTCTACCGTTCCAGTGGAAGCGGGGCGCTGTGATCGGTTCGTATCCGACCGATCCGGCCCGCTCGCTTCGGTGTTTCCGTCGAGCAACAGAGATGACTCTAGACGAGCTCCGCCCGGCGATGCAAATCGGCCGGCGGTGCGTGTCCCGCGGCCCCGGATCCGCGCCTCGAGCGGGGGCTCGCACCCGTTCAGGGGACCCGCATCTCGTCGACGGGCGCCATGAGGTCGGCGGACTGGTTCCGGACGTTCCCCACGGCCCGATCCACCCGGTAGCGCTCGACCCGGTTCGGATCGAAGCCGTCGACGAGCGTGCGGAGGAGTTCCTGCGCCTCGTCCTTGCCCGCTGTCGGATCAGCCCACGCGTTGATGTCTGCGGCGGTGATCATCACCGGCATCCGGTCGTGGACCTCGGCGAGGTGGCCGGCGGCCGGCGCGGTGATGATCGTCGTCGACACCAGCCAGCCGTCCTGCACTGCCGGGTCCGAGGATCCCGGGCCGGCAGTCGCGTCGGCCTCGGCGCCGGCGGAGACCTGCTTGCGGAACTCGAAGAGGCCGGCCATGAAGAGCGGGCCGTCCGCGGCCTGCATGAGCCAGGGCGTCTTGGCGCCCGATGCGTCCGTCTGCCATTCGTAGTAGCCCCCGACGGGAACTGCGCAGCGCTGGCGGGCGAACGCGGAGCGGAACATCGGCTTCGACCCCACCGTCTCCGACCGCGCGTTGAAGGCCCGGAAGCCGATCTTCTCCTCCTTCGCCCACCCCGGCACGAGCCCCCAGCGCGCGGATTCGAGGCGGCGGACGAGCTCACCGGACTCCGCCGGCCGGTCGATGATGATGGGCAGGACCGCACCGGGCGGCACGTTGTACCGGGGAGCGAATCGATATCCCACGGTGTCGATGTCGAGCTCGTCGACGAGGTCGGTCGGATCGAGGTGCATATTCAGTCGTCCGCACATGGCGCCATCCTCTCACCCCACACGGGTCTGCACCGGCTCCTCACCCCACACCGGGCTGCGCGGGCACTGCTGTGCACCGGCCCCTCACCCTGGACCGGCCCGCGTCGGCGCTGCTGCGCACCGGAGCCGCGCACTGCGATCATCGCCCCCCCCCCGGGTGTTTCACTAGACTGGACGGCGGCGAAGGATCCGGCCGAGCGACGCAGTGGAGAGAGATGCTCGACGGAGACGACCGGAACAGCGAAGACTGCCGGGACGGCGGAGACGACGAAGGTGAGGGGACGGTCGATGCGCGCAGAGTTCGATCCCATCGAGGAGTCGCGCAAGCAGTGGCTCGCGCACGGCTGGTCCGATTCCGCCGACGGCATGACGCTGGTGACCTCCATCATGCGCGCCCACCAGCTCCTCCTCGCCCGCGTCGATCGCACCCTCAAGCCGTTCGCCCTGACCTTCTCCCGGTACGAGGTGCTCGCGCTCCTCTCCTTCACCCGCCGCGGATCGCTGCCGATGAACAAGATCACCAAGCGTCTGCAGGTCCATGCCACGTCGACGACGAACTCCGTCGACCGGCTCGAGGCAGCGGGCCTCGCCGCCCGGCGGCCGCACCCCGCCGACGGGCGGACCACCCTCGTGGAGATCACCGAGGCCGGTCGCACGCTCGTGGCTCGGGCGACCGCCGCGCTCAACGCCGAGGTGTTCGACTCCCCCGGCCTCGAGGCCGCGCCGCTGCAGCGCCTCCTCGGCGACCTCGCCGCCCTGCGCGCCGGGCTCGAACCCGAGGCCTGACCGGGCCCGGCACGCGGCGGCCGCGCCCGGCGCCCTCCGCACTGCCGCTCCCCCGCGCCCCCTCCCCTCGGGCCATCTCGGGTCCATCCAGAATTAGTTGGACGTCCAAGTATTCGCGTCTAGACTGGCCGTGATCGCCGCCACACCGAACAGGCCGCCGCACCGAACAGAAGGAGTCGCCATGGCACGCAGCACCGCAGCTGCCCTGACCTTCGGGCTCACCGAGGACCAGATCGAGCTCGCCGGCATGTGCCGGGAGTTCGCCGACGCCGAGATCGCCCCCCATGCCCTCGACTGGGACGCCGAGCACCACTTCCCCGTCGACGTCATCAAGCGCACCGCAGAGCTCGGGATGGGCGGGATCTACGTGCGCGAGGAGAACGGCGGCTCCGGCCTGGGCCGGATGGACGCCGCACTGATCTTCGAAGCCCTCTCCACCGCCTGCCCCTCCGTGGCGAGCTACATCTCGATCCACAACATGGTCGCCTGGATGCTCGACAAGTACGCGTCCCCCGAGCAGCAGGAGAAGTGGCTCACGCCGCTGACCTCGTTCGAGGCGCTCGGCAGCTACTGCCTGACCGAGCCCAATGCCGGCTCCGATGCCGCCGCCCTGCGCACCACCGCCCGCCGCGACGGCGACCGCTACGTGCTCAACGGCGTCAAGCAGTTCATCTCCGGCGCCGGCGAATCGGAGATCTACCTCGTCATGGCCCGGACCGGGCAGGAGGGCGCGCGCGGGATCTCGACCTTCGTCCTCGAGAAGGGCATGGAGGGCCTGACCTTCGGCGCCAACGAGAAGAAGATGGGGTGGCGCGCCCAGCCCACCCGCCAGGTGTTCATGGAGAACGTCAGCGTGCCGGCAGAGAACCTCATCGGCGAGGAGGGACAGGGATTCAAGATCGCGATGTCCGGCCTCGACGGCGGCCGCCTCAACATCGGCGCCTGCTCGCTCGGCGGCGGCCAGTCCGCGCTCGAGAAGGCGATCACCTACATGGGTGAGCGGCAGGCCTTCGGCACCGAGCTCACCGGGTTCCAGGCGCTGCGCTTCACGCTGGCCGACATGCAGGCCCGCCTCGAGTCCGCCCGCTCCCTGCTGTGGCGCGCCGCCGCGGCCTACGACGCCGGCGATCCGAACACCTCGCTGCTGTCCGCGATGGCGAAGCTCACCGCGACCGACACCGGGTTCGACGTCGCCAACGACGCCCTGCAGCTGTTCGGCGGCTACGGATATCTGACAGAGTATGGAATCGAGAAGCTGGTCCGCGATCTGCGGGTCCACCAGATCCTCGAAGGCACGAACGAGATCATGCGGGTGATCATCTCCCGCAAGAGCACAGGAGTGGGATAAATGACGACCTCCCCCGATGACGAGGCGACAGTCATCATTCGGACAGTCGGTGCGCTCGGTCGCATCGAACTCAACAAGCCCAAGGCGATCAACGCCCTGTCCACCGACATGGTGCAGACGATCGACCGGGCGCTGCGGCAGTGGGCCACGGACACCCAGGTGGCCGCGGTGCTCATCACCGGCCGCGGCGAGCGCGGACTGTGCGCGGGAGGTGACATCAAGGCGATCCATCGCGACCTCACGGAGGGCGCGAACGCCGGCAACATGACCTTCTGGGCCGACGAGTACGCGATGAACCACCTCATCGCCGAGTACCCGAAGCCCTTCGTCGCGATCCTCGACGGGATCACCATGGGCGGCGGCGTGGGCGTCTCCGTCCACGGCTCGCACCGGCTGGTCACCGAGACCACCAAGGTGGGCATGCCGGAGACCGGGATCGGGCTGTTCCCCGACGTCGGCGGCACCTACCTGCTCGCGCAGCTCCCGAGCGAGGTCGGGATGTACATGGGACTGACCGGCCAACCGGTCGGACCCGGAGCAGCGATCGCCTACGGCCTCGCGGACACGTACATCGACCGCGACCGGATCCCCGAGCTCGTCGAGGCCCTCGAGGCCGAGGCCTTCGCCGTCGACACGGTCATCGCCCGCTTCGCCGGCGAGGCCCCGGAGAACGAGCTCTCCGTGGCCGAGGGGTGGATCGCCGCGTGCTTCTCCGCCGACTCCGTCGTCGAGATCATCGACCGGCTGCGGCAGCACCCGAACGAGGACGCGCAGAAGACGGCGGAGCTGCTCGGGACGAAGTCCCCGCGCTCGCTCGCGGTGACCTTCGAGATGATCCGCACCGCGAAGGACATGAAGCTCGAGGAGGTCCTCGAACGGGATCTCCGCGCCGCCTCGGAGATCGGCCGACGGCCCGACCTCACCGAGGGCATCCGCGCCCAGGTCATCGACAAGGACCGCAATCCGCAGTGGGACCCGCCCACGCTGGCCGGGATCACCGAGGACGAGATCCGGGCCATTCTCGACACCGAACAGGAGAGGACGGTCTTCCCATGACCGATTTCGACACCGTGCTCGTGGAGAAGGGTGAGGGCTACGGCATCATCACCCTCAACCGCCCCAAGGCCCTCAACGCGCTGAATCTGCAGGTGCTCACCGACGTCACCGCGGCCGCCGCGCAGCTCGATGCCGATCCCGAGGTGTCGGCGATCATCATCACCGGCGCGGACCGCGCGTTCGCCGCCGGAGCCGACATCAAGGAGATGCAGAGCCTCGACTTCGCGACCGCGTACAAGGCCGATTGGTTCGCCGGGTGGACCCGCCTGTCCGAGGTCCGGGTGCCGATCATCGCCGCGGTCAACGGCTTCGCGCTCGGCGGCGGCTGCGAGCTCGCGATGATGTGCGACATCCTCGTCGCCTCGACCAAGGCGAAGTTCGGCCAGCCCGAGATCAACCTCGGGGTGCTCCCCGGGATGGGCGGCTCCCAACGACTGACCCGTGCGATCGGCAAGGCCAAGGCGATGGACCTGTGCCTCACCGGCCGGATGATCGGGGCCGAGGAGGCCGAGCGCTCCGGGCTCGTCGCCCGCGTCGTCGAGCACGAGCAGCTGCTCGACGAGGCGAAGGAGATCGCCGCGACGATCGCGTCGAAGTCGCAGATCGCCTCGGCGATGGTCAAGGAGGCGATCGACGTCGCCTTCGAGACCACGCTCGAGCAGGGCCTGCGCTACGAGCGGCGGCTGTTCCACGCCTCGCTCGCGACGAACGACCAGAGCGAAGGCATGGCCGCCTTCGTCGAGAAGCGCGAACCGGGCTTCACCCACACCTGAGCCGGCGGCGGGTGCCGGGCGCGGGCACGACTCCGGTCGGCCCCCCCGCGCACCCGCTCCTGCGCACCCGGGCGCGCAGGTGCGGTCGATGGTCGTGTACCGGACGTTCGTTCGCCGGCCCGAAGCGAAGCACGCGACACCCCTCCCCCGTGAGCGCCATGAGTTCCCCCAGGTCAGAGAACCGGGCTGGGGGATCTCCACATTCAGTCAGCCCTGACTCTTTCACTGCGCCTGCAGGTACGTTAAAGTTTCTTGGGAGAGGCGTCCGCGGACGCCCGCGTCATCGTCGACATTCTGAGGAGAACTCATGGCCCTGCCCGAGGTGCTCACCCGCCCGCTGCGACTGCCCGTCATCGCATCCCCGCAGTTCATCGCATCCGGACCGGAGCTCGTCAAGGCCCAGTGCCAGGCCGGCGTGATCGGGGCGTTCCCCACGCTCAACGCCCGCCCGCTGCCGATGCTCGACGAGTGGTTCCAGGACATCCGGGAGTCCAACGAAGCCTACGCCAAGGCCCATCCGGGCGAGCCCGTGGGCACCTTCGCCGCGAACCTCATCGTCCACAAGACGAACAACCGGCTCGAGGAGGACCTCGAGCTCGTGGTCAAGCACGAGGTGCCGCTCGTCATCACCTCGCTCGGCGCCCGCGAGGACGTGTACGAGGCCGTCCACTCCTACGGCGGCGTGGTGCTCCACGACGTCATCAACAACCGGTTCGCGCACAAGGCGATCGAGAAGGGTGCCGACGGCCTCATCCCCGTGGCCGCCGGTGCCGGCGGTCACGCCGGACCGCAGTCGCCCTTCGCCCTCATGCGGGAGATCCGTGCCTGGTTCGACGGCCCGATCGCCCTGTCCGGCGCGATCGCCCACGGCCAGTCGATCCTCGCCGCCCTCGCGACGGGCGCGGACTTCGCCTACATCGGCTCGGCGTTCCTCTCCACCCCGGAGGCGAACATCCAGGACGGCTACCGGAACATGATCGTCGAGTCCGGCGCCGACGACATCGTCTACTCCAACCTCTTCACCGGCGTCCACGGCAACTACCTGCGCGGCTCGATCGAGGCCGCCGGCCTCGACCCGAACGCCCTCCCGGAGTCCGATCCCTCGAAGATGAACTTCGGCTCCGGCGGCAACACCAAGGCCAAGGCGTGGAAGGACATCTGGGGCTCCGGCCAGGGCGTCGGCGCGATCACCGAGTCCCTGCCGACCGCGGACCTCGTCGCGCGTTTCGCCGACGAGTTCGAGCAGGCGAAGAAGGACCTCTACGCGCGGCTCGGCGACTGAGCACGCTTCGGCGAGAGCGCGCGGGTCCACGACTGAGCTTGGTCCCACGATCGAGAACGGTTCCACGATGAGCACGCTCCGGCGCTCGGACGCGACCCCGCGTCCGAGCGCCGTCGCCGTCCCCGCCGTCCCCGCCGTCCCCGCCGTGACGGGATTCTAAGCTGAGGCCATGGGAGTCCTCGTCGCGGCGGCGTTCGCGTTCATCTGGTCGACGGGATTCGTCGTCGGCCGCTTCATCCACGGCGCCGCAGAGCCCAATGTGTTCCTCGCGCTGCGGTTCGGGATCGCCGCCGTGCTCCTGTTCGCCGTCTGCGCGATCCGGCGTCCGGCGATGCCGGATGCCCGCACCGTCGGCGCGCACCTGGGGATCGGCGCGCTCGTCAACGGCGTGTACCTGTGCCTCGTCTACGTCGCGATCGCCGAGGGCCTGCCGGCCGGCATCATGGCCCTGTTCGGCGGTTGGCAGCCGGTGCTCACCGTGCTCGTCGTCGCGCTCCTCACCCGGCGGGCGCCGCGGGTCGCCGTGGTCCTCGGCATCGCGGTGTCGCTCGCCGGGCTCGTGCTCGTGCTCGGGCCCGGGATGCGCAGCGGCGCGATCACCCCGCTCCTCCTCGTCCTCGCCGTGCTCGCGATCACCGGGCTGACGTTCGGCACGATGCTCCAGCCGCGCGTGCGCACTGCGGCGATGCTGCCCTCGCTCGCCTGGCAGATGACCGGCGGCGCGCTCGTCGCAGTGGTGGGGGCGCTACTGCTCGGCGAGCGGCTGCCCGGCCCCAGCCTGCAGCTGTTCGGCGCGCTCGCGTGGTCGGTGCTCGGGATCTCCGTGGTCGGGATGGCGCTCATGCTCCACCTCGTGCGCACGACCTCGCCGACGACCGTGGCGATCGTCGTGCTCGCCGCCCCGCCGCTCGCCGCGGTGCAGACGTACTTGCTGTTCGGCGACACACTCACGCTCCTCCAGATGGCCGGCGTCGTCGTGTCGCTCGTCGGGGTGGGAGTGGCCCGGGTCGCCGAGGCGCGCTCAGCTCTTCCTGGACGCGGCGGCCCCGCGTCGGAGGCCGACGGAGAGGATCCCGCCGGCCGCCGGCTCGGATGAGCGGGCCGCCGGCGCTGATGAGCGCAGCGCCGACTGAGATGGGCGGTCGCCTGCTCAGAGGAGCCAGAACACGAGGCCGACGAGCATGAAGTAGAGCGAGTTCGGCAGCGCGAGGAGCATCGTCTTCACCGGATCGACCTTCGTCTTGAGCGTCGCACCGACGAGCCCGCACACGACGAAGGCGGTGAGCCCCACCGGTGGGAGGTTCTGCGCTCCCGAGGCGATGTGCGAGGCACCGAGGGCCACGTTCACCGGGTCGGCGGCCGAGGCGAGCAGGATGGGGGCGGCGAACGGGATGACGACCGTCTGCGCGGTGGTCTGCGAGCCGGTGAGCATGCCGAGCACCGCGAGACCGATGAACCCGCCGAATGCCACCGCCTGGGAGTCGAGGCCCTCGGCGGCCGCGGAGACCTGATCCACCGCGCCGGAGGCGTAGAACATCCCGACCATGAAGCCGGCGCAGAGCTGGATGAGCAGTGTCTGGCGCACGTTCCCGAGGCCGGTCGCGACGATGCTGCCGGCCTGCCGACGGGCACGGGGGTAGCACAGGGTGACGAGGGTGGAGACGATGATCGCGAGCACGACGACGTGGACGAGACCCTTGACGACCGGCACGGTCCCGAGCGTGGCGACGAGTCCGCCGAGGCCGGGCACCGCGGTGAAGACGTTGAGGCCGAAGCCGCTGTTGAGGATGACGATGGCGATGAGCACGGCGAGCGGCCCGAACACCGGCCAGGTGCGGCCGAGCATCGTGCCCAGCGGTTCGCTGGGACGCAGCTCGGGCGGCAGGGTACGGCCCTTCACGAAGCGGAAGGATTCGAGGACCGCGAGGACGAGGGCGATGGTCACGGTGATGTAGGCGATGAGGACGACGGGACCCGGGTCGGTCCCGACGAGGGAGGCGGAGAGGAAGACCGCCTGCGCGATCGGCGGCATGATCGAACCGATCGAGGCACCGACCATGATCATCATCGCGATCTGCTCGGGCTTGACCTTGAGCTCGGCGAGCGCGGTGATGACGAGGAAGCCGATGACGGTGGCGGCGGCGATCGCGTCGCCGAGCAGGGAGCCGGCGAGGGTCAGAGTGATGAAGATCGCTGCGATGAGGCCTTTGGGCGAGCCCCCGAACAGGCTGCGCAGGGTGTCGAGGACCGCGGTCATCGTGCCGAGCCGCACCTGCGATTCGGCATAGATCGCGCCGAACAGGCTCAGCGTCATGACCCAGGCGAGCTTGTCGACGCCGTCGACCACGCCGAGCGCGAACTCCCCCGGGCCCACCCCTCCGATCAGCGCGGCCGCCACGCCGGCGATGAGGAGTGCCGCTCGGATGTCCCCACCGATGAGGGGGATCCGTCTGACGAGCGCGACGAGGAACAGCAGGGCGATCGGAACGATGACGACGAGCACGGGCACCTCCGGAGCGGACTCGGGCAGGCCTGGGGATCAGGCGGGAACCGATGTGCTGTGCATCATATCCGGGCGCACGGACGCACTGACGCACAGAGGGCAGGGTACCGGAGGCGCCGCGCCAGTTGCGTCTTAGCCTTGATCCACCGATTCGCTTGATGGCAAGGGGCTCACTCGGATTCGAGTGCGAACGCGGTGCGAGGGCAGGAAGTAGTGTCC